>NZ_JBVVQA010000007.1:0-238975 GCF_055811455.1 Mesorhizobium sp. WSM4845 | reverse complement strand
CGAAAGCAGGCGGGGCACAGTGGCAGAGAATGGCGCGACCACGAAACAAAACTGATCGGCCTTGCCGGACGCTTCGGGCGGCGCTGCAGGGAAGGATGCTCCGTCTCCCGTTTGTCGGATAGGCGCATCGGCCGGCGGCATAGCCGCACTTCCGAAATTCATTCCCGACGCGCACTCGACAGCGGACTCGTTTATGTTGTCAGCATTCCGACGCCGAGCACAAGAGCGAACCGGCGAGCATCATTCAGGGTTGCGCACAGTTGGAATCGGAGGTCGTGACGGCGATCAAACGGAACCGGATCTATGTGATCCTCGGTCAGCTCGCTCAATCGACCCCGGGCGATTGTACCCTCCACCCGCTCGAAGACGGTTACTGCCGTGGTCTAAGAAAGTGTCGTGTTCGGCACTATGAGGACCGTGGATTGCCGATCGGCCCGAAGGAACAAACAGCACCCACTTTGGTTAAAGCTGCGCGTGCCACCAGACACGCGTTTCTCACACTCGGAGACGACGATGGCTACGAAAAAGGAATCGCAAAGCAAGGCCAAGGGCCTCGAAGATCTTTTCCACGACGGACTGAAGGACGTCTACTACGCTGAGCGCAAAATCCTGGCTGCGCTGAAGAAGATGGCGAAGGGTGCCGAATCCGACGAACTGACCGCCGCATTCGAAAAGCACCGCGACGAGACCGAAGCTCAGATCGAACGGCTGCAGCAGGTCTTCGAGATCTTCGGCAAACGGCCACAAGCAAAGACTTGTCCCGCGATCGACGGCATCATTGAGGAAGGACAGGAGATACTTGAGGAATTCAAGGAAGCTCCAGCTCTGGACGCTGGGCTTGTGGCGGCGGCGCAAGAGGTTGAACACTATGAGATCGCCCGCTATGGCACCCTGATCACCTGGGCCGGACTGCTCGGCCTGAAGGATGCCGTGCCGCTGCTCGAGGAGACGCTCGAAGAGGAAAAGGCGACTGACGAAGCGCTGACGCAGCTTGGAGAGACCAGCGTCAACGAGAGAGCGATGCAGGAAGCTGCCTAGGTAATCGGCGCTTCGACGGAATCAATGAGCACGTCATGAACAATAGAGAGAACGCGCCTCCGGACGACGGCGGCGCGCCTTTGTCGCCGGTGCCGGCCGGCCGGGCGCCGAGCCTGCGGCAACTCCTGTTCGAGCCTAACATCTCTGTCACGTGAAAATCGATTGAACGAAAGCACGATCGCGTTCGTGCGCTTTGGGAATGGATGTAGCCCGTGTGGGAGGAGGCGGCTGTTTTTTTGCTTCCGAGTGGAACCCGATCTGGCGACAATAGTTCGGTGCGGCAACAAAGCGCTGTGCTGTCGGATCGGGGAGATCAATGCGGGAAAGACAAGCATTCACCGACAAAGAAAAACAAGACAGAAAAGAGCGCACGTCGGATGCTGCGCGAGAATTGATCGAGGTCGAGCGCGCGGCACGAGACGCAAAGACGGCTCGGCTTCGGGAACAACGACTGAGGACTGAAACCGCTCTTCCTCCGGCACCGAAACCGAAGAGGAATTGGAAGATCAAGAAGTCGTAATAGCCACGCTGCACCTGGCGCTCTTCAATCATCGGCGGCTGTCTCAAGGCGCAGTTTAATTACAGGCTGCAGCGGCTGGTGCTCGGTCCACGACCACCCTGATCCGATCCTTCGTTGTAGTCGTAGGCAGCGTCAGATAATTCGCTACGTTTGGTCCTCGCGAGCCCTGCCAATTGCTCTGGACTTCTCTAAGCGGCGGGTGGCAGATTTGTTCCGAACGTGCCTACCCTGGTCTTCAGGAAAACCGATGCAGATTGGGCGCGCAAATACACTGCTCATCGAAGCCGCCAGTGAGCTTGAGATCGAGAATGCGATTATCGACGGTAAGGCTTCCGGACAACGCCGGTCTACCGCCCAAAGAGTTGAAGAAACGGCCGGCGAAGCAGTGGGCCAGAGGCGTTAAGCTGCATATTAAGCACCTCCGCGACGAGCATGGCCATTATCCGACATGATTCTGCGCCGTGTATCAGCTACGAATCGGAACCGGTAGTTGGGAGCATTGGCGGGCCAAAAGGTGCTGCGGCTCTACCTACCTCCTTGGCCAATACACTTCACGTGTTCGGCGGCTGCTGCCGTTGGCGCTCAGCTTCGGCTGCATGCCATGCTCGGTCGATGGAGCCTTCCTCAGCCTTGTGGAAGTACTGCGAGCAAACTAGCCAGCCTTTGAGCGGTCTTAGCAATGCAACACACGCGCCAACGGTGAGGGGCAAGGTGGTGAGCGCATGCATCCAATAAGACGGCTCATACGTGAGCTGAAACCATAGTGCGAAAGCCAGCGCCGGGAACGCCACGATTGACATGGAAAAGAAGGCCGGGCCGTCAGCCGGATCGGCGAACGAGAAATTCAATCCGCATACATCGCAACTCCGCGCCAGCTTGAGATAGGTGCTAAACAGATGCCCCTGTTGGCAGCGCGGGCAACGGCCCCTGATACCAGTTAGGACGGGGTTGGTCGTTTCGTTGTAGGTCATCCTCAAAACCACATCACCGCGGCATTGTTACGAGGCAGGCTGCGTCCTCGTTGGATTTCGGCGACGAGAAGTAACTGGTTTTGCTCGCGCCAATGTCGCGTAGATAGCGCAAGCTTTAGGGGCTACCAGAACCCCTTAGGTCCGCTCGCCGAACTCTCTCCCGTTTCCAGGCGTCGGACGACGATCGTCGCGTGGAATCTGGATGACCTCCGCCTCGATGCGGCCGAACTCACGGCCAATTTGAAATGCCGCGTACAGCGCGCCAAGACTGAACAAGAATCGAAGCATTGAGATCTCCTTCGGCGGTAGAACTACACGGCCGGCAGTTAGTTCCACGGGTACGGAACCACAACGTTCAACATTCGTTGCCACTGACCTTGGGCCAAGGAGGACGCAACAGATGGCGGTCAAGAGTACGAGCGACGCGAGCCGAGTTAAGAAGGGTGCAGAACTAGAAGTTGAGCACCTCGCGGAGGTGACAGGCGTGACGCCCAAACAAGCGCGGGCATTGCTTCGCAAGCACGGCGCAGACTGGCAGCGGCTGAAGGACGAAGCTGAAGATTTGAAGAAGGAGGACTAGTCGGGTCGATCTTCGGCGCGATGCCCGCCTCCAAGCATGCAGTCGACAATCCGCGCCCGACGTCGATTTCAGTGATCTCCCAAGGCCTGGAGTCTCGTGCCGGCGATGCAGCCTGTCGCGAGGAAGGCGCGTTGCAAACGCTGGAGTCGTTTAGGCGGTGAGCCCGCCGCTAATAATTGTTGCGCGGTGGTTGCGATGTGAGGCACGCATATCCAAGGCGCAGGTAGGGCAGGGAACACATGGCCTGGCCCGAAGTTGGGGGTGCCAAAGGAGGAGAGGGATGGCGACCACGGCTTCGCAGCATCGCCGTTTTCCGACGTCCGCAGGTATTCTGCTGGGGCTTGGCCTGGGCGGGTTCTTCGATGGAATCGTGCTGCACCAGTTGCTCCAGTGGCATCATATGGCGACCAGCGCCGGCTATCCCGCCGACAGTGTTGAGAAGCTTAGGTTCAACACGCTTCTCGATGGCCTGTTCCACGCCGGCTCATACATCTTCGTCGTGCTTGGTTTGGCCGTGCTTTGGCGCACCGCTCACAAATCTCATCTCTGGTGGTCGGGAAAGATGTTGCTTGGGACGATGCTCATGGGCTTCGGGATGTTCAACCTGGTCGAAGGGGTGATCAATCACCAGCTTCTCGGCATCCACCATGTCAACGAAACCGTCCCGCCGGACCAGTGGATCTACTGGGACATCGGGTTCCTGGTTTGGGGTGCGTGGATGCTGATCGGCGGCCTGGCGCTGGCAAGGCGGGGCAAACGGGAGACGCCAGGCGAGCCTCGCTAGTTTCCGGCACTGCACGCATGCACCGAACTGGTCGATCCGGATGCGCCGCTCGCTGCGGGAACAAATCACGCGCAGCGCGGTTCGGGGCACTTCAGCCATGGAGGGAAAATGCGCAGAGTGTTGAATGCAGGCATTCCGTGCGCTCTTGTCGTTGTTGCCGCCAGCCTCAGCGCACTGTCGGATCCACTGCCGCCCGATACAACCTACCGACCATTGCCCGCCCGTCCATTCTCCGCTGTCAAGGCTGACGACGAAGCGCAGAAGCCGCGCGTCATGGCACGCCAAAGGGCTTTGCTGGAGGAGCGATACGACCTGTCGGATCGCCCAATGCCAGGCACAATGATGTCGGGCGGGACAAAACCTGTCCAGGACGGCGTCCGGATCAAGCTGGCGAAGGACCAGACCTGGCAGGGCCTGGCCGAGATGAGCCCTGGCGAGATACGTGACCGCAACCTGCTGCCCCATGGGCTTCTGCCGCTGCCCCACGTCAAACAGGCGACCGGAGGACAGGTTTTTCCGGAACAGGAAATTCGTGAGATCGGCCGGCAGGAGGGGCGCGATCTCCGACGCTTCGACGTCGATTTCGATCTTCCCGATCACCTTACGCCAGAGTTCCCGTCACCGATATTCCTGACCACCCATCCGGAGCTGGGCGACGTTTCCCGCGGCGAGTTGCTGACGATCCGCAACTACTATGAAATCATGAACGGCATCATCACGCCGGTTCAGATGGAAGGGCTGCGGCTACTCCTGACGCCATTCCCGCAGGAGGAATTCAATCAGACCGAGGACCGCAAGGTGGCGGCGCAGAGCCTGGGCGTAACCTGCCTCGATTGCCATGCCAACTTCAACACCAACGCTGCCTTTCATCTGACGCCCGATGTCAGGCCGCAGGCCGCGCGCTTCCGTCTCGACACGACCAGCCTGCGCGGTCTGTTCAACCAGCAGATCCATGGGTCGAAACGGTCGCTGCGCTCGGTAGAGGATTTTACCGAGTTCGAGCAGCGCACCGCATACTTCAACGGCGATCATGTCAGCGCTACCAGGAAGGGCGTCAACCTGCCCGATCGCACGAACCAGGTGGCGATGATGGCGCAGATGCAGAACATCATCGATTTTCCGCCGGCGCCGAAGCTCGACCCGTTCGGCCGGCTCGATCCCGCCTTGGCCAGCGAGCAGGAACTGGCGGGCGAGCGCGTGTTCATGGGCAAGGGCCGCTGCGCGCAATGCCATGTCCCGCAAACGTCGTTCATGGACAACAACATGCACGATCTGAAGCTGGAGCGCTTCTATAGACCGGGGCAGACCTTCAACGACATGGTGGAATTGCCGGACGGGCCGATCAAGACGTTTACGCTGCGCGGCATAAAGGACACGCCGCCCTATCTGCATGACGGCCGTCTGATGACGCTCCCCGACACGGTGGAGTTTTTCAACCTGGTGCTCGGCACCAAGCTCACCCAAGACGAAAAGAATGACCTCGTTGCCTATATGCTCGCGCTTTGATCGCGGCAGGCCGACCGATCCCGGCACATCTTCGATGGAGGTTCTCATGCGTGCTATTGCAACTGTTTTGGGGTTGGTGGCGATTTCCGCTTCGCCCCTCTCGGTGTCGCCCCTTTTGGCCCAGATCGGAAACCCGGCCGGCATGGCCCCGGATACCAGGATGGAGGCGCCGGGCCAGCCGGCGCCTCATCAGACCAACTACCAGGACCGGCTGTTCGCGCAACTGGCCGCCGCCGGCGGCGCAGCCGAGGTCGAATTCGGCAAGCTCGCGAAAAAGTCCGGCAACTCCGCCGTCACGGCATTTGCCGGCCGCATGGTCGACGACCACTCGGCGGCGAACGCGAGACTGAAATCTCTCGCTGAGACCAACAAGATCCCGCTGCCGGAAGGGCTCGACGAGGAGCACGAGAGGCAACGGGCCGAGCTTGAAAAGCTCGACGGGGCGAGGTTTGATATTGCCTATATCAGCGGGCAGATCACCGATCATCAGAAGACGGTGCAGCTGCTTGAATGGGAGATAGGGTCGGGACAGGATGCCGACCTTCAGCATTTCGCCTCCGAGACTTTGCCGACGGTGCTCGAGCATCTGCAACTGGCGCGCGACATCAAGGCGGAACTGGCAAGCCAAGCGATCGCCGACTCCGCCGCGGCGCCGACTAAGCAGTAGCCCGCCGGCGGCAACATCACTTTTTCCTGCATTGTCCCTCGGCCAGTCTCGTCGCGTTTCCTTGCGGCGAGTGGCCGCCCACGATCTCGCGCGCAGCGGCAGTCCGGAACAATCGCGCCAGACTGCCGTTTGGCAGTATCATCGTGGGAGGAGGTGTTGCAGCGGATCGTATCAGGAGCTCTGGCGGGATTTGCGGCCACGCTGGCGATGACCATCGCCATGCGGCGCCTTTATCCGTTGCTCGACAACCGGGACCGTTATCCTTTGCCACCGCGCGAGATCGTCGAGCGCGTTGCCACCGCCGGTGACGAGCAGGGCGCGCGAACCAGCACGCTGCTTGCCCATTTCGGCTTTGGAGCCCTGACCGGCTCGATTTTCGCGCTTCTGCCCACGCGCCGTGGCAACGGCATCCTTTATGGCCTGGGCGTGTGGGCGCTCAGCTATCTCGGATGGATTCCCGCTGCCCATATCCTCGGGCCAGCCTGGCGGCACCCCTTCTACCGAAATCTTCTGATGCTGGCCGTCCATGTCGTCTGGGGCGCGACCCTCTCCAGGTCTCTGAGCGAGCTCGAAGCCGCAAGCGCCGAAGTGTTTGGTCGGCCCGCCGGCCCAAGGGCGGCGATATCGGAAATTCGTGAGGAGCCAGGCTGATGGCTCCAGGGCAGCGGCTTGTAGATGCGACGGATATTTCTCGTTTTCCGTCCGGGCTCAATTCGCGGGCCTACGCGTAGCGGTCGTGGCGGCGCACCCAGTCCATTCCCTCAGCTTCGTTGCGCCCCTTTGGCATCAGGTCGAGCATGGCGTAGGTGCCCATCATCACCTCTACACCGCGGCCGAAGGTGGTGTACGTGTGAAAGACGGTGCCAGCCTCATCCTTGTAGAAGGCGCTCAGGCCGGGCCATTCCTCGCCGGTTTCCCGCCATTCGCCGAAATTGTAATCGGTGTGCCCGGTGGCGACCTCTTCGGGCGTGAAACTGACCCGGAAATCGTAGTTGAACGGACTGCCGTTCGACGACACCCATCTGAACTGCCAGCCCATGCGCCTGCGATAGCGCTCGATCTCGGCAAGCGGCGCGCGCGAGACGGCGATCATGGTTACATCGTGATGCGCCAGATGCTTGTTCATGCCGTGGGTGTGATCAGCCATGAGCAACTCGGGCAGCCTTCCTTCCATCCCGGCGCGAACATGAAATGTTGCACGAGAAGTTGCGAGCGGCCGTCGAAGAGATCGGCGAGCGCACGCGGACCATCTGGTGTGTCGAACAGATATTCCTTCTCGATACGCACCCAGGGCAGGGCGAGCCGCTCGCGTGCGACCTTGTCGCGAAGATGCGTAAGTTCCTTCTCCGCTCGCAGCAGGTCCCGGCGGGCGGTCAGCCAGGCATCGCGTGAATCGACAGCGTGTTGCATTGTCAGTCTCCTTTGGTTTGGGCGACGGAAATGTTGCGGTGCTGCGAACGGGCGGAAAACAGCTTCAGCCACGGCGATACGTGAAAGAGGCTCATCAGCAGATACATCAGGGCCATGTCGTTGATCGGCATGAAAGGCGAGGCGGCAGAGCACATGGTCATGCCCGGCGAGCCGACAGTAGAAATCCAGGCCATCAGTGCAAAGGTCGGTGCGGCGGCGAGCCCGAGGCAGCGGGCAAAACCGACCGCCTGCCCGAGCAACGAAGTGGCTTTCTCTTTTGCTGCAAACATCGTCATTTCCCGTCCTGCGGTCAAATTCGCCGTTTCCACGGTTTCGATAAAAGACGCTATCTCGGGCAGCCGGGGAGGTGAGAGTTACAAGTGTGACGGGATTTCAATGTGTGGCTGCAAACCGACCTGCAGCAAATCGCCTACCGCAATTCCATTTGCGAGCGTCGCTTGCTGGAGCAGCCTTGGTCGATCCAAGGCCAATGGTATTTTCAAGGGAACGGTAATATACGTAGACGCTCGACGAGCAGCGCCTGCTAAACACCTAGGAACGCCATGCGAAGCCTCGTCTTCACGATGTGTATCGCCACCGCAACTGCCGCTAGCGCGCATGATTGGTACGAGGACAAGATTGACCCACTGACGAAATTCAAGTGTTGCGGTGGTTCTGATTGCCGCGCCGTACCCCGGTCGTCGGTACGGTCCAGGATAGACGGTGGTTACACTTACTTGCCGCATAATTTCAACATCCCACGGGACCGTGTGCAGGAATCGCCGGACGGCCAATACCACATCTGCGAGAGTACCTACGTCGTCACTAATCAGCTGTATTGGCGTTGCTTTTTCGCACCTCGCGCAAATGTCTCTCTAATTATCCCACATTAAGATACTGCCCGAATTCCTTGCCGCCCGGACAAGTGGAGCTGGACCAGTCCCAGCGCTTTCGGCCGGAGAAGCAGCTGTTGGGATCGATCATCCTGGGAACATTTTCGTCAGCCTTCAATTAAGCAGAGAAGCTGGTTTGGAGCAGATCAATGGGTATTTTTTCCGACCTTGATAAGAAACTGACGGAGAATCTCTACGCGCACGGCAACGACCTCGTCGATCCTGCCGCGGATCTTCCCGAGAGCGTCGAGGAACGGGTCGAACTCTTGATGCCGTTCGTTCAGCCGGAGGCTCGCGAGTTGGTCCGTTCGCAGATCCTTGGTCTCATTCATGAGTACAGGAATGAGGATTGAACGCCTATGGTCATCGTCAAACCTGGAGCAGCTGGCCGAGAGACATGTGCTTTCGCAGCGCCGGAAAACATCGACGATGTGGAGGAAACACGCGTCGAATAGAACGGCGACGATCTCGTGGCTACCGGAGATCGGGGGCCGATGAGAATTCTCGTTGTTGGAGCCAGCGGCTTGATCGGCGCTTCGATCTGCGCCCGCCTCGTTTCCGAAGGACATGAGGTGGTCGGCATCACCCGTAGCTCTCGGGCAAATGCAGCCCGCGATTACCAGACATTGGTGCTGGATATGGCCGCAGCACTTCGCCCTGAGGATTGGCTGCCGCACCTGACTGGCGTCGATGCCGTGGTGAACTGTGCCGGCGTTCTGCAGGACAGCCCGCGCGAAAAGACCGGGCAAGTCCATCGCGATGCGGCGGCTGCTCTTTTTCTCGCCTGCGCGCGGGCCGGCGTTGCCAAGGTGATCCACTTCTCGGCAATGGGTGTGGATCGGGCACAGCCTTCGTCGTTCTCGGCGACGAAATATGCCGGCGATCAGGCGCTGATGGCGCTTGACCTGGACTGGATAATTCTTCGCCCTTCCGTGGTGCTCGGCCGGCCTGTGTTTGGAGCCAGTGCATTGTTTCGCGGCCTGGCCTCGCTGCCGATCCTGCCGTCAATGCCAGATACCGGCCGGCTGCAGGTCGTGCAGCTCGATGATGTGGTCTCGACTGTGCTCTTCTTTCTCAATCCCGGCAGTCCGTCTCGTCTGGCGCTGGAACTTGCCGGTCCCGAACAGCTGACCATGGATGATATCATCGGTACTTTCCGCCGCTGGCTCGGCTGGGCTCCTGCAGCCAGGCTGGTCTTGCCGGGATGGGGTGCGCGGATTCTCTACCGCCTCGGCGATTTTGCCGCGATGCTCGGCTGGCGGCCTCCGATGCGCACCAATGCCGCCAGGGAGATCGCGCGGGGGGCGCTCGGAGATCCGTCGGACTGGATTTCCCTGACCGGCATGCGACCACAAAGCCTGGCGCAGTTCCTCGCGCTCAATCCTGCGACGGTGCAGGAGAAATGGTTTGCCTGGCTTTATGTCACAAAGCCTGCAATTTTCGTCGTGCTGCCGTTCTTCTGGATCATGACAGGGATTGTTTCGCTGACCACGGGCTACGGCAACGGCATCGGCCTCATGCAAAGCACGGGGGCTGGCATGTTGTCGGCGCCTGCCGTGATCGCCGGCGCTCTTGCCGACATCGTCGTCGGCGCACTCATAGCCTGGCGGCCAACGGCGCGAAAAGGCCTCTACGCCGGCATCGCGCTGTCGCTGTTCTATCTGGTCGTGGGCACTTTCCTGCGCCCGGACCTGTGGAACGAACCACTTGGGCCATTCCTGAAGGTCTTGCCGATCATCGTCCTTCACTTTGTTGCCTTGGCGATCCTGGAGGAGCGCTGATGCTTTATTTCGTGCTGAAGTTCCTGCATGTCATCGGTGCCAGCGTGCTGCTTGGCACCGGCGCCGGCATCGCGTTCTTCATGCTTCTCGCCCACTGGACCGGCAATGCGGCAACAATTGCGGCAGTGGCGCGCATCGTCGTGGTCGCCGACTTTCTCTTCACGGCAACTGCCGTCGTGGCGCAGCCGATAACCGGCGTCGCGCTCGCCTGGCTGGCGGGCTACTCGCTCTCCGAAGGCTGGATCGTGTTGTCCATCGCGCTCTATATCGTCACCGGCGTGTTCTGGCTGCCGGTGGTGTGGATGCAGATGGAAATGCGCAATCTGGCGTCCGAATCCGCCAAAACGGGGGGGCCGCTGCCGGCCCGGTATACCAGGCTCTTCCGGCTGTGGTTCGCCTTCGGCTTTCCCGCCTTTGCTGCCGTCCTCGGGATTTTCTGGCTGATGATCGCGCGGCCGGCGATCGAGTGGTAACGCCTTGCCGCGACAGATGTCGTGGCTTCGATTTCGGCGCTGGAACATCTTTCCCATGAATGCGTTCGGCGCGGATGGATCAACCCGCGCGCAAACGCCGACATTCAGCCTCGTCCGCGACTGAAGCGGATGTTCTCATCGTTGGCGGTGGACCTGCGGGGCTGGCGGCGGCTATCTATCTCGCCAGGTTCCGTCATCGGGTCGTCGTGGTCGACGCGGGTGAACCGCGCGCGAGGCTGATTGCGGAAAGCCGCAACTGTCCGGGATTTCCGGAAGGGATCAGCGGCCCCGATCTTCTGCAGCGGCTTCGTTCCCAGGCCGCCAAGTTCGGAGCGACACTGATCCAGGATCACGCGTCATCGGTCGAGCCGACCGTAGGCGGGTTCGGCGCCGAAACCAACGGCGGGCGGATCGTCGCCCGAAAGGTATTCCTGGCGACAGGTATCGTCGATGTCGTGCCTGCAATTCCGCGTCTGCGCGAGGCCATCGCCAAAGGCAGCGTACGCCTTTGCCCGGTTTGTGACGGCTACGAAGTCATAGATCGTCAGGTCGCGGTCATCGGTCACGAGGCGCAGGTGCTGCGAGAGGCCTTGTTCCTCAAGCAGTATACGCAGCACGTCACAATGATCGCACGCTATCTTCCAGATTTTTCCGCCAGCACACGACGCGTGGCCACGGAAGAGAACATTGCTATTTGCGACGCATTCAAAAAGTTTGTTCCCACCGACAGCGGCTACCAGGCCATCCTCAAGGACGGCGAGGTGCGCCATTTCGACGTCATCTATCCGGCGATGGGATGCCAGGTGCGTTCCGACCTTGCGCTGGCAATGGGCGTCAAATGCTGCGACGAGGGCTATGTCATCGTCGACAAGCATCAGCGGACTTCGGTCGAGGGGGTGTATGCCATCGGCGACCTGGTCAAGGCTCTGAACCAGATCGCAGTCGCCTTCGGCCAGGCTGCGATCGCTGCGACAGATGTTCACAATGACCTGGCCCTCGGCTACGAATAAGGCCCTGAACATTAAAGGGCACAGATATACGGTAGGCGGGGCGAGCGGGATGGCACCAGCTATTGTTGTGGTGCTGGGTTTCCCAGCCCCTCCAACAGTGTGCTCAAGGCCGCATCCAAGGGGGCCGATCCCACCTTCTCGGGCACCAGGAGTCCATCGATCGCAAGCATGGTCATGCCGTGGATGAGCCCCCAGCCGGCTGCCGCCTGACCTTCTATAGGCCGCTTGCGAATGCTCCCCGCGGCCTGGCCCCGCCGGAGGATTTCGACGAGAACGTCGAATACCGCCAGCGCCCGCTCATTGAGATGCATTCCCACCGCTTTTCCCTCCTCCGCGCTAAACATCAGGCGGTAGAGAGCCGGATTGTCCGTTCCGAACGCGACGTAGGCTCGAGCTATCGGAGTAATTTCGTCGCGCAGAGTTTTCGGCGCTTCAGACTTCGCTGCCGATAGGGACTCGCGCAGCCGGTCGAACCCAATCATAGCGATCTCCGCAAGCAGCGCGGCCTTATCGGAAAAGTGCTTGTAGGGTGCCGCGTGGCTTACGCCAGCCCGGCGGGCGACTTCCCGCAGGGTGAACTGCCAGCCCTTCTCCTCCCGAAGCATATCCAACGCCGTCTCGATAACCGCACGGCGGAGATCACCGTGGTGATAGGGGCGGCTGGGTGCGTCCTGCATGGTACCTCAAAGTTTCTTGTGAATACATTGTTGACACTGGCTACTTAAGGGGCTACATCAGGGCGTAAGTTTCTTCTGTCTACATCGGAGTGGACCATGAACGCAATCGCAAAAATCAAAGGGATTTATGAGCGGGGCCGTTGGAACCTCTCCAACCTTCTGCGCGCGCCCTTCAGACAGCCAATCGATACCATCTTCAACATGATGCTCCGGTGACCAGCATGCCGTCATCAAATCGAGTTCAGGAGCATCAGCACATGACGACCGACTCATTGTTGCCACTGCACGGCTCCTGCGAATGCGGCGCTTGCTCGTTCGAGGTGCGTACTGCCCCGAAGGGTAGATTCCGGTGCCACTGCCTGATTTGCCAGGCGTTCAACGGCAAACCGTTTGCGGACGTGGCTGCCGTTCGCGCCAAGGGTGTCGTGCTGAAAAACGCCGGCAATATTTCATTCAAGAAATACCGTCCGCCGCCGAACTTCAATCGCGGGGCCTGCCGGACCTGCGGCAAGCCGGTTGTGGAGGTTGCGGGCTTTGGGCCGTTCAAGACGATGTTCATCCCGGCCAGCAATTTCGAGCCCGGGGCCCGGCTGCCGCCGGTTCGGATGGATATATTCTATCACCGTCGTGTGCTGGACATGCCCGGCAGCCTGCCCAAGTACAGCGGCTATTACCCGAGCCTTTTGGCAGTCGGGAAAATGATCATGAGTGGCTTGTGAATTGGTGAGTCGATTTACTTGGGTGCCATCGACGTGATGGTCTCGGCGCTGTCCGGCATCTACCTGTCGTCATGCGGCATCATCGGCTCGATCTTCGGCAGATCGGCCAGGTTCATCACGGCCTCACCGAACTGAACTATGCTTTTGGGCGTGACATGGAGGCGCGGCCAGATCCTTACGGAAGTTACGGGGGATGGCTCACGTATATCTGTGCCCGTTTCATGTCCGGGGGCCGATAAGCTCTCGAAACCTACCTCGCTAGCGCAGCATGGCTGCCAGCACGAAGGCCGCGGCCGCTACGAGAACGACTGCGGCAATCACCAGCACCGGCCAGTTCTTGCCAGGCTGAAGACCAGGCTCGCTTGCTGCCGGCCGCATCGCATCGCCGAAGCTTGCTTCATTCGTGAACTCAGGCTGTCGCCGTGGACGAGCCTCGGCGACAGGATTTGGCATACCGGCAGCTTCGGCGTCGGTCTTTTCAGGTGCCGCGGCAGGGTCGAACCCCGGGGTCTTATCCCTTGTCGCCCCGGCCTGAATATCGCCTCTCGCTTTGGTCTGATCTCGTCGGACGGCCATCATGGTCTCTCCCCTGACACCAAACTTCGATCTGGCTCAGCGGTTCCAGTCTGCGCCGCATTTGCTGAACACACCCGATTTTCCGAACAGACCCGATTTCTGAACAGATTTGGCGGTGATCCGGCTTCTCCGGAACAGAGGGCGCCGTTCGCAGTTGTGTTGGATCATCGCCTGGTGAGTTGGCCATGCCGTCTGCACTTGAGCAACTGGCTCAATCCGTGAAAGAGCGACGAGCGATCTTGTTCGTTGGGGCGGGGGTGTCGATGAGCGTCGGCCTGCCATCCTGGGAGAAGCTCATCGAGCATATGGTGGATGAACTCGGCCTCGATCGAGACGTGGTCGACAGGCCTGAGTCCAGTTACCAGGCTCTTGCCGAATATTACCGGCTGAAGCATGGCAGTCTCGGCCCCTTGCGCAGCTGGATGGATCGCGAATGGAGCGTCTCGCGGGAAAAAGTCAAGGGATCGGCGATCCACAAGCTGATCGTGTCACTCGATTTTCCGATCATCTACACCACCAACTATGATCGAAACCTTGAGGTTGCGTTCGAAGTCCACGACCGCGCGTTCGTGAAAGTGGCCAATGCCAAGGATATCCCCAAGGTGAACGGCGAGGTTACCCAGATCATCAAATACCACGGCGATTTCGACGACGACGCGTCTCTCGTCCTGGCGGAGTCCGACTATTTCGAGCGGCTGTCGTTCGAGTCGCCGTTGGATGTGAAGTTTCGCGCCGACGCACTGGGGCGCACTGTCCTGTTCATCGGCTACAGCATGTCCGACATGAACATCCGTCTGTTGCTGTATCGGCTTTGGGAAACCTGGCGCCGGTCCGGTTATGAAAAGAATCGTCCGAAATCGTTCGTCTTCATGCCGCAACCGAGCGTCGTCCAGCAAGCGGTTCTCGGACGCTGGGGTATCGACATGCTGACCGACGAGGCCGATCGGCCGGAGGATGCTCTGGTGGCATTCCTGAGCAAGCTCAAGGACGCGATAGACCAGGCTTAGTGCGTATGCGTTCGGCCGGCCGGGAACATTGTAGATCGTTGCGACGTTCATAGCCGCGAAGGGATGCTGTTTGCGGAGGCCTATGATGGGCCAGTTCCAGATGATCGATCTCGTTTCCGTCATCGACGCCTGCACCACGGACCGCGCCGCAGGGCGATTGGTGTCGATGGCCAAAGCCGTCGAAGAGTTGCGGGTGCTGACCGGTGATTTCATCTCGCCGGACGAAGTCGTGGCCAACGCACTGTCGCCGGTGGCGTGGGAGCGCGGCTGCGCGGTCCTTTTCGACGAGCAGCCGGGCGCCGATATCCTGCACACGCCATGGCAGGATGCCTGACTGAGGACGCCTGAGCGTGCCGAATATCGGCAGCCGCGCCGGCCGGGCGCTGCACGCACTGAATATGCCGCCGTCGGGAGCGGTGGCGGCGGTACCGCAGCAGGAGCGTTTAGCCACAATCCGTGAAACCGGAGAAATTCTATGAGCAAAAAAGAGACCCGTTACGAACATGGCGCGACCAAGTACCCTCCCAAGAAAGTTGCGGACGCGTCGGATCAATTCTCGCAGGAGGCGGCCGGTAACAAGAAGCCTGCCGGCGGCATGGGCCTGACCCGGTCAAGGGACGAGGTGGAGGACAAAACCCGTCAATCCGAAGGGCAGGACCCGCCCAGGCGGTCTACACCCAGCGCAGCGACCGAAAAGACATCCGGCGCCGGTCCATCGATGGCCGAACGTTCCAAGGACGCCAAGGCTCCAAAGAGCGGCCGCCAGCCAGGCGCCTACGTCAAGAATTGACCGCCAGGGAACCTGCAGTCAGCCCATCATCGTCTTCAGCGGCTCCCGAGCGAGGTTTGCTTCGATCTCCTTGCGGCCCGGCGTTTCCCGCAGCGCCGTGCGCATGTTCTTGCGATATTCGTTCGGCATGCGCGGCGGCAGCATAGGTTCATATGCATCGACGACCGCCTCTATGATCACCGGGCCTTCCGCGGCAAACGCGGCATCAAGAACCCCATCGACGTCCTCAGGCCGGGTGACGCTGGTAGCCGATGCCCCCCATGACCTCCGCGGCAAGGGCGAAATCGATCGGCTGGAGTTCGCAGGCAAATTGCAGGTTGCCAAGGAACATCATTTGCTCCCAGGCGATCTGGTTGAGCATGTTGTTCTTGATCACCAGAAGCTTGAGCGGAATCCTTTAACGCACGGCCGTCGAAATGTGTCGACCAGGATCTCGGCGGTGTTGGGCATGGTTGCCTCCAGTGTGTTGTCCCGGGGCAATGACCGCCCCAGGCCAAGGACAACCGGGAGAAGCAGGGCGAGGGCGCTTGTAAAAAGCGGCGCCGAGATTGACGCCTCCGGCGTGGACGAGGTGCGGGGCCGCTCCGCCTGTGGAAGAGCTGGGTGAGATAAAGCCGTGCGTGCCCCGCGCAGGGGGCGAGCACCCACAGGTTGGTTAAGACGTTGTCGACGACACCCCAGCGCCGTAGAAACCGGTCTCCCGCATGATGCCGTAGTGCAGGGCCACGGCGTTGAAGTTTGCGCTGCCACGTGTGTAGGTTGCGGCAAACATCCCGGCCGCTGGCGCGGCGTATGGGCCGAGCAATTCGCCTTACCGGCAGAAGCAGAAAACACTAGAATGAACTCCTGCGACGGTTCCAACTGCGCCAAAGACGAGCGCGATGAGCGCGGCGCTCTCACGAGCGGATTCTGGTGGAACTCCTACCACGTTGCGCTCATGCACCCGGAGAACTTGACTGCGAGGGAACGTGGGGATTCCGCTCACCCGTCTGCTGACACTTTGACTTCGCTTGGTGCGCGTCAGGCCTGAATTCCGGCTGATCTTCAGATAGCGGCGATGTCCAGCTTCGAGCCGTCGACCAGACGCGACAGGCGGAACGGTGTAGGATCGACGCAAGGCGTGTCGTTTACGACAAGCTCTGCGGCCAGATAGCCAAGCCCCGGGCCCAAACCGAAGCCGTGGCCCGAGCAGCCCGCCGCGAGGACGAGGCCTTTCACCCCGTCCACCTGCGACACCACAGGCACTGCGTCCGGCGTGCAATCGACGAAGCCGCCCCAGGCACTATCGATCTCTATATCGCCGAGTTGGGGGAAGGTCTTCCGGACACTCTCCACCACTTGGCTTACCAGCCATTTTAAGGGTGGAGGATCCAGCACCCGATTCTGTTCGAAGATCCGATCGTCGCTGGTCAGCAGCGCCGGCATTGAATCCGGCCCCGAAAGGAACGATTGGCCGATGCCGAGCCTGACGTTCTTCAGGCGACGCAAGAATTGCGGCATGAATTCCCGGCTATACCGGATAGCCTGGGGCGTGATTTCGAGGTTCGCCTTGCCGCTGATCGCAAGCGTATAGCTGCCGTCCAGTCGGCGCGTGATCGTGCAGTAGGGTGTGGAGACCGCCTCGCCTATGTTGATTGTCGGGGTGGAACGCAGCGCGGTCTGCCGGATGCTCGCTTGGGGGAAACTGATCCCGAGCGGCCTAAGGAAGCGCGAGGACCAGGCGCCAGCGGCGCACAGCACCGCGCTGGTTCTGATGTAGCCCTTCTCCGTGTGCACGCCCGCAATCTTGCCATTGGCCAAGTCGAGCGCCCGCGCGGCGCATTCCTGGTGGATGGTGGCGCCCAGAGCTCTCGCCCCATCGGCGATGGCCGGCGCGGCGAGCGCAGGTTCGGCCTTACCATCCCGGTCCGAATAGGTCCCGCCGACCCATTTGTCGCGCGCTTCGGGGACGCGCTCGGCCACCTCCGCCCGGCTCAGCATGCGGGTGTCGACCCCGTACTCCCTGGCGACCTCGCGCCACCTTTCCCAACCGGCGAGCACAGCCTCGTCGTGAGTGGCATAGACGAGACCGCAGCGTCGAAATCCAAGGTCCCGATTGATATCGCGCGTCAGCTCGTCCCACAGTCGCATGGAGATCACCGAGAGCGGCAGTTCGCGCCGATCGCGGTTCTGCTGGCGGCACCAACCCCAGTTGCGGCTCGATTGTTCACAGGCGACGTGGCCCTTCTCGAGCAGAGCCACAGAGAGGCCACGCTTCGCCAGGAAATAGGCGGCCGTAGAGCCGAGGATGCCGCCGCCGACGATGACGACGTCGACCTCGGCCGGGAGACGCTCATCGCTGTGAATGCGTTCGACTCGGGGCGACATGCTCCAACCAACCTCGGCTGCCAAGAATGCGGAAGCAAAGTTCCGATCAGCCCTTCATCGCATCGTGCGCTCGAAAGAATGTGCCGAAATCATCTAGGACTTCGCCAGATGTGCGGGTTTTTGATCCCTTGATCGATACGAGCTGCTCAAGCCCGACCGAGTTCCAGTTCGGCGCAGGGCGGCGTAACCTGCTCGCGAGTCCGTTGGATCGCGCTTGAGGGTCTTGAGCCTGCGAGCGAAGTTGTAGGCGGCAACGAAGTCGGCGAGGTGTTACCTGAGCTGATCGTGGCTCTCGTAGTAGAAGCGTTTGACCGTGGCGTCCTTGATCGTGCGGTCCATCCTCTTGCAGCTTTACGCGCTCGCTGCGGCGGGCGTCAGACGTGGACATAGGCGATCAGTCGCCGAACGACGGAGATGCTCTGATGTTCCATCGGAACACCGTGGGGAGAAAGACTGACGGATCATGGCAGATGCGGATGAGCAGCCCGGAACAGATGAGCGAATAGACGGATTATTCGGCCGCCATCTCGGAACGATCCCGCCGCCCTGCCATTATCGCCATAAGGACAGGCTCAGATCGTGGTGGCGCACGATTGGTCCGCTTCGGCAAGGACCGTGGCCAACTGCAATCACCGGAAGTCGACGGTTCCGTCAGCGATCTGGGCGTCAAAAAATCGAACGCAAGGCACCTTGGAGGAAACCAATGGCTGGACGCAGAACCCATGAGCAGCAATTGCGCATCATTGAAAAGCGGGAGAACACGAAGGGCGCCGGCAAGGATTTCGACGCAGAGGCCGACCTGAAGCGATCAGCAGCGGAACGTGAAGCGCGGCGCAAGGGGTCGGAAATCAGGTCCAAGACACCCGACCTCGTTGACCCTGACGATCGCAACATCCTTCGCGGAGAAAATCAGGAGAGCGTTCATCACAAGAACCGTCCCGACCACTAAGAATTGGAGCAAGCCCATGGCAAAAGGTAGCAAGAAGCACATCGGAGCGGGTGCGCGGGGAAAGGGTTCCGGTGCAGGCGCCATGACCACCACCCCAAAGAACAAGCTCGAGGAAAACAAAGTCCTGTCCAACCGCGACAAGGCTCAGCATACGAAGCAACGCGGTCTGGATTCCAGGCAGATCGCGACCGAGCAGCGCCAGGATCACGCTGCCAATCGTTTGCGCGATTGACGGCTCAACCGCCGCTGGCGCGCGGTCTGGTCGGTAGAGAAAGATGCGGTCTGGTCTGGCCGGTTAGAAACATATGGCCGCTCGGCGTGCGCCATCGGCTGTCGGCGAACAGGCTAGCCGGGAGATCGCATCGACGATTTGCTCTCGAACTGCTCTGCCTCACGCAGCAGCCGGATCACCTCCGCGTCGGTCGTCTGCGCGAAATCGTCATAACACTGGCTCACGGCTCTGAACGGCTCGGGCGTGACCAGACAGACCGCTTCGTCCACGTCGGCTTTGATCAGGTCGAGCGTGTCCCGGGGCGCGACCGGGACGGCCAACACGACATGGGCGGCGCGATCCTTTCTTAGCGCCTTGAGCACCACTCTGACCGTGCCTCCGGTCGCAATGCCGTCATCGACGACGATGACGGTCCGGCCCAGGACCGAAGCCGCAGGCCGGCTTCCGAGATAGAGGTTTCTGCGACGTTCGATTTCGAGCAGTTGCCGCCGCTTCTCTGCTTCGACGTATTCGTCTGACGGCCGGACCAAAGCCATCGCCTCCTCGTTGAGGACGAGCTGCGGATTTTCCCCGTCGACGACAGCGCCGATGCCATATTCGGAATGGCCCGGCGCGCCGATCTTGCGCACAAGCAGCACGTCGAGCCGGGCACGGAGTGCCTTCGCGACTTCGAAGCCAACTGGCACGCCGCCGCGCGGCAGCGCCAGCACCAGTGGATCGGTTGCCGCGAACCTGGGCAAAGCGGCGGCAAGCTGGCGCCCCGCATCCGTTCGATCTTTGAACCTCAAGGCGTCAAAGCGCATGGTCTTCACCTCCAAGGCCGAAACCCTAGCGTGGTGCTGCTCAGGCCTCCTCCTCGCCCAAATTCAGCTTGCTGGCGAAACGACGATCGGAGGCAATTGTTTCGTCTCACCTTGATAAAAACTTGCCGAACGATGCGATTGGCCCGGGTTCTGCTGCTGGCCCGGAGGGCGTTTCAGGCAAAGGGCTCATGCCATGGCCAGGCGCGCGAGAAAAACGCTGCTGGAACAATCGATCGCCCTGCTGCGTTCGACTGTTTTGCTCCTTCCTGTCAGGGATGCTCGATGGCGCCACGACCTTTCTGGAAAGGCTATCTGAAGCTTTCGCTGGTGACCTGCCCGGTGGCGATGACGCCCGCTACCACCGAGAGCGAGAAGGTCCGGTTC
Source organism: Mesorhizobium sp. WSM4845 (assembly GCF_055811455.1). Lineage (NCBI taxonomy): Bacteria > Pseudomonadati > Pseudomonadota > Alphaproteobacteria > Hyphomicrobiales > Phyllobacteriaceae > Mesorhizobium > Mesorhizobium sp. WSM4845. Next base: position 218,838 of record NZ_JBVVQA010000007.1, on the reverse strand, counting down.
CATACGCTCAATCGCAAGAGCGGGCATCGGGTGGTCAGCCAATATGTCGATGCCGTCAGCGGCAAGCCCGTTGCTGAAGACGACGAGGTCAAGGGCTACCAGCGCGGCGAGGACGAATACGTCCTGCTCGAGGACGACGAGATCGACGCAGTTGCGCTCGAGAGCACGCGTACCATCGACATCGACATGTTTGTCGATGCCGACAGCATCGGCTGGATCTGGTACGACAAACCGCACTATCTCACCCCTGACGACCCGGTTGGGGAGGAGGCATTCTCGGTCATTCGCGACGCGATGCAGTCGACAGGGACAGTCGGAATATCGCGGCTGGTCATGTACCGCCGCGAGCGCGCCGTCATGCTTGAACCACGAGGCAAGGGCATTGTGCTGTGGACACTGCGCTATGGCGAAGAGGTTCGCGATCCCGAGAATTATTTCGGCAAGATCGATGACGTCAAACCCGACCCGAAACTGATGGATATGGTCTCGACCCTTATCGATGAGCGAACCAGGCAGTGGGATCCCGCCATGACCGGAGATCCCGTCCAGGCGCGGCTGCTGGAGATCATTGCCTCGAAGAAGAAGGGCAAGAAGGGCCCGGCCAAGGCGAAGGCCAAGGCCGAGCAACCGGCCAGCAACGTGATCAACATCATGGATGCGCTGCGCAAGAGCATCGGCTCGGAGCCCGGAAAGCGGAAATAAACGCCTGGGAGCAGGCTGGGCTGGGGGACAAAGGCAGCACAATGAAGGTCATACCCCGCGATCCTGCTTTCGACAGCACCCGCCGATCCAGCGATTTCCTCCTGCCGCTCGATACGCCTCCGATGGAGGCAAAGGCGGCCGATGCGATTCCCGAAGGAGAGGGATGGCAGTATGAACGCAAATGGGATGGTTTTCGCTGCCTGGCATTTCGGCAGGATGATGCGGTCGAGTTGCGCGCAAAGTCAGGCAAGCCGCTCGGACGCTATTTTCCCGAACTCGTCGCGACATTGAAGGAACTGCCGTCGCGCCGTTTTGTCGTCGACGGGGAAATCGTCATATCGGTCGACGGCAAGTTTTCGTTCGACGCGCTCCAGATGCGGCTTCATCCGGCCGAGAGCAGGATCCGCAAGCTGTCCGCCGAAACCCCGGCTAGCATCGTCCTGTTCGACATGCTCTGCGATCAGCACGGAACCGTCTGGTTGGCGCGGACTCTGAAAAAACGGCGAGCGATCCTTGAGGCTTTCGTCGCTTCGGCAAACCGCAGGAACATCGTGCTTTCGCACTGCACGCGCGATGTGAAGGAAGCCCGCTCCTGGCTAGGGGATGCCGGACATGGGGCGACAGACGGCGTCGTCGCCAAGCGGCTGGACGGTCCGTACCAACCGGGGGTGCGCGCGATGGTGAAGGTGAAGCGGCTGCGGTCGGCCGATTGTGTGGTCGGCGGCTTTCGCTATCTCAGCAGCAGTCGTCAGGTCGGATCATTGCTGCTGGGTCTGTACAACGAGGCCGGCAAGCTCGACCACGTCGGTTTCACCTCGACGATTGCCAAGGAGGACAGGGCCGAGCTTACCCGCAAGCTCGAAGCCATGCGCGAGCCACCGGGCTTTACCGGAAAGGCGCCGGGCGGGCCGAGCCGCTGGAGCACCGAGCGCAGCGGCGAATGGGAGCCGGTGCGGCCCGAGCTGGTGGTCGAGGTACGCTTCGATCACGTCACCGGCGACCGTTTCCGGCACGGCACCAAGTTCCTGCGCTGGCGGCCGGACAAGGCTCCGGAGCAATGCACGTTCGAGCAGGTCGCCTGATTATTCCGATGCATGCACTTCGTAGTGCCGTCCTCAAGCCGCTTTCTTGCGCCGGTTTGCACGGTCTTCAATTGGCGCCGCGGCCGCGCGGAAATCCTGCCAGGGGTCCGACGACAGCGAGGCAAGCCGGGTCGGCGTGTTCTCGACGGTAAAATAGGCCGGTCCGATGCCGGGGCCGAGCTCGTCCCAGGCAAGCGGCATCGACACCGCCGCACCCGGCCGTGCTCTTGTCGAATAGGGTGCGACCGCGGTCGCGCCGCGCTGGTTGCGCAGATAGTCGACAAGGATTTTCCCGCGCCGTTTCGATTTTGTGATGGTCGAGACGTAGCGGTTGGGATTGTCGGCGGCCATGGAGTCGGCAATCGCCTTGGTGAAGGCTTTTACAGCTGGCCATTCGGCTTTCGGCTTCAATGGCGCCACGACGTGCAGACCCTTGCCGCCGGAGGTCTTGATGAAGGGGACAAGCCCCGCATCCTTCAGCCGGTCGCGGGTCTCGACGGCGGCTTCGATCACCGCCTCCCAGCTCACGCCTTCGCCGGGGTCGAGATCCATGATGATCGTGTCCGGACGCTCCCAATCGCTCACCGTCGAGCCCCAGGGGTGGATCTCCAGCGACGCCGACTGGACGAGACCGATCAGCCCGTCGAGATCATTGATGCTGATCAGCCGCTCGTCGGGCGGATCCTTGGGGTCGTGGACCAGTACGATGTTGGGGTTCAGCCCCTTCCAGGCATGCTTCTGGAAGAATTGCTCGCCCGAAATCCCGTTGGGACAGCGCACCAGCGCCAGCGCGCGGCCGACGATGTAGGGCGACACATAACGCCAGACCTCGGCATAATAGTCGGCGAGGCCTTCCTTGGTCACGCCCTCGTCCGGCCAGTAAAGACGGTCGGGATGGGTGAGCTTGACGGTCCGGCGCTGAGGTTTGGCCACCTCCTTGCTCGTCTTCGGCGTCTCGCGCGTGATTTCTTTCGCCGGCTTGTCTTCGCGCAACCCGCGGAACGAGGCGTGGCGCAGATGGCCGTCGGCGGTCCACGCCCGGAACTCGACTTCGGCGACGAGGTCCGGCCTGACATAGCGGACTTGCCGAGCCTCGTCGGCGCTCAGCCGTTTTTCGAACGGGCTTGACGGAATGCGTAACCGCTCGAGCTTCTTGAACAGGCTCTCGGCGACCGCTGCCGTGTAGCCGGTGCCGACGCGCCCGACATGATGCAGCTTGCCGTGGTCATAGACACCCAAGACAAGCGAACCGATCGCCTTGCGCGACGTTGTCGAGGGGACATAGCCGGCCACGACAAATTCCTGCCGCGCCGAGCATTTCGACTTCACCCAGTTCTTGCTGCGGCCGGCGCGGTAGGGCGCATCGCGAAGCTTGGAGACAATGCCTTCCAGGCTCAGCCGACAGGCATGTCGCAGCACCAGGGCGCCATCCTCCTCAAAATGGCCGCTGTAGCTGATGATGCCGCTGTTACTGCCGATGATTTTTTCCAGCAATTCCTTGCGCTTGATTAACGCAACGTCGCGCAGATCGTAGCCGTCGAGATGAAGCAGGTCGAAGACGTAGAAGTGAAAGCGATCACTGCGGCCCTCGCTGAGATCGGCTTGCAGCGCGGAAAAATCCGATGCGCCGGCTGACGTCTCGACCACGAGTTCACCGTCGATCAGCGCCGTCCCGACAGGGATATCGGCCAGCGCCGAAACGACCGCCTTGCCGAATTTCTTCGTCCAGTCGAGACCGCTCCGCGTCAACAGTTTGACGCGGCCGGCTTCGATCCTGGCCTGCAGCCGGTAGCCGTCGAATTTGATCTCGTGCAGCCAGCGCTCGCCCGACGGCGCTGACGAGACCAGGGTCGCCAGCGTCGGTTCGACGAAATCGGGAAGCGCCGCCTTCTTGGCGCCCTTGATCTTTGACGGTTCGGGAACGCTGATAGTGGCGGGGGCCTCTTCCGCTGGAGCTGGCCTGGTGCTGCCGCCGCGGCGCCTGCGAATGCGCCCTGTCTTAGACGACCAGCCGGGCTCTTCGCCGGCGACGTCCTCTATCTTGCGGCCGGTCGCGACGGATTCCGGCCGCTCGTCCAGAATGTCGGGATCACGTTCGGTGCGCGCGGCGTCATCGTCGCCTTTGATCAGCAGCCAGTTCTCGCGCTTCTCCCGGGGCTTTCCGGCCATCCGCACAAGATGCCAGCGGCCGCCAAGCTTCTCGCCGTGAAGTTCGAAGTCGAGATGGCCTTTCGCATAGCCGCGATGCGCGTCGCCGATCGGCGCCCAAGTGCCTCTGTCCCAAAGGAGAACGGTGCCGCCGCCATACTCGCCCTTCGGGATTGTGCCTTCGAAGTCGCCATATTCCAGAGGATGGTCCTCGACGTGGACGGCAAGACGCTTCTCGCCGGGGATCAGGCTCGGCCCTTTTGTGACGGCCCAGCTCTTCAGGACGCCGTCCATTTCGAGACGAAAATCATAATGGAGCCGGGTGGCATCGTGCTTCTGTATGACGAAGCTGTTGCCGGTCCTCGGCGCCCTGCGGCCCTGCGGCTCCGGGGTAACGGAAAAATTGCGCTTCTTGCGGTAGGTCTCGAGCGCCATCGGTCAGCCGGCCTTCCGACGCGGCGCTGTCTGCTTCGCCTTGGCATGGCGCGCTGGCTTTGACTTTGCCGCGGGCTTTCTTGTCGAGGGCTGCTTCCCGCCAACGCCGGCACTCTGGCGCAGCGCATCCATAAGGTCGACGACCCTCTCCCGCTTGGCCGGCTTCGGAACGGCGATCTTCTTGCCCTCGAGCTTTGCCTTCACAAGCTCGGCCAGCGCCGCCTCATAACGGTCGTCGAATTTGGTCGGATCGAATTTGCCTTTCTTGGTCTTGATGATGTGTTCGGCCAGTTCGAGCATCTCGCCCTCGATCTTCAAGTCGGGGATGTTGTCGAAAGCCTCCTCCGCCGAGCGCACCTCGTAATCGAAATTCAGCGTCGTTGCGACCAGGCCTTCGTCATAGGCGCGGACGAGCAGGGTCCGGACGCGCCGAAACAGGACGGTCTGGGCGATGGCGGCGACTTTCTTCCTGCGCATGCCTTCGCGGATCAGCCCAAACGCTTCCTCCGCGTGTTTGTCCGACGGGGCCAGGTAATAAGGCTTGTCGAAATACACGTCGTCGACATCGGAACAGCCGATGAAGGCCGAGACCGACAGCGTCTTGTCGCTCTCGGGAACAGCGGCTGCGACCTCATCGGGTTCGAGCACGACGTACTCACCCGAGCCGATCTCATAGCCTTTGACCTGGTCGTCCTTCTCGACCGGCTTGCCGCTATCGCTGTCGACGAAGGCGCGATGCACCCTATGACCGGTGGCGCGGTTTATCGTGTGGAAGGCGATCCGCTCGGAGGTTGAGGCAGCCGTATAGAGCGCCACCGGGCAGCTGAGTTCTCCGATTTTCAGAAAACCCTTCCAATTTGCTCTCGGCGCCAAGACGATAGCCTCACTGTCACAAGCGTTGCACAGGAAATGCAACGTGGCGGCGCCGAGATTTGTTCCTTTGGCGCCTGCTCTGCGATGATCAGAAGGGTCCTGGGCCAGCAGACAAGCCATTCCGCTGCAACCAAATTCACCACCCGTCGTTGTCGAGCAGCAAGGGAGCGGTTGGCCATGACGGGATTATACATGAGGAGACTGTCGTTTTTGTCGGCGCTGGTGGCGACTCTGGCTCTGGCGGGTTGCAGCAACGAGGCCGAGCCGACACAGGGCAGCACCAGCAGCACTGAGCCGACCCAGAGCAACACCAACACCGTCGATCAAAATCCCGAAGTCGACAAGGACCCGACGCCGAAGACGACCACGGGCGGCGATCAACCCGGAACGCCGCCCGCGCAATGAGGGATCGGCCGACCGACCGGATTCTCCCGGATGCATTACGCGCGACAAGGGCAAAAGATCTCATCCCGACGGGCTCTGTTCGACCAGATGGTAGCTATACCGGTCGCGAATGAAGGCGTTGAAAAACCGGCCTTTTGACCAGGCCTTGCGGAATGCCGCATAAGTTTGCGGCGGCACGTCGTTGAAATCGTAGCGATTTCCGCTTGGGACAAACCATACGGAGAGGGTCCTCGTCGCCGGGTCGTAATTGATGCTTTGGATAACAGTTGAAGGCATTTCCCAACACTCGACGCGCCTGGGCAATAACCCGCCCCGGCAATCCGGGTTCCATCTCGCGCATGTGGAGGCAATGATCCGGCGGGCCCCAAGGCCTTGCCGCCACGGGCCGGCTTCACCAATTAGGGTTGATGCCATCGCTCAAAACCAGGCAGCCGCAATCCGCTGGCCAAGGCGACCTGTTTCGCGCGCCTGACTTTCTCGCGCCCGACTTTCACGCACGTGACGACCTGCCGGAAGGATTTTGCTACCGGCCGGAGCTGATCACGGCGGAGGAAGAGGCCGAACTGGTGCGGCAGCTCAAAAGTCTCGCCTTCCAGCCTTTCGACTTTCATGGCCATCTCGCAAACCGGCGCGTCGCCGGTTTTGGCCTGCGCTACGATTTTGACCAACGCAAGGTGGTCGAGGCGCCGCCGATCCCTGCTTTTCTGATGCCGCTCAGGGACAAGGTGGCGGCATTTGCGCGGCTGCCCGCCGATGCTTTCGTGCACGTCTTGATCAACGAGTATCGGCCCGGCGCGGGTATCGGCTGGCATCGCGACAAGCCGCAGTTCGATGCCGTGGCCGGCGTTTCTCTTCTTGCGCCATGCAGCTTTCGGCTCCGCCGGAAGAACGGCACGAGATGGGCTCGCGTGACCGTCACCCTCGAGCCAAGGTCGGCTTACCTGATGAGGGGCCTGGCGCGCACCGAATGGGAGCACAGCATCCCGCCGGTTGCCGCGCACCGTTATTCGATCACCCTGCGGACCCTGCGGCCGCAACGGTCGCCTCGATCAGAAGCGATAGTTCGATGACCAGAATCGAGACCGGTTCCTGTTTTTGCGGTTCGATAAGTGCTGAGATGCATGGTGACCCGTTCTGGATTTGCTCCGATCACGATGACGATTGTCGCAAGGCGATAGGCAGCCCGTTGACCGTCTGGGTCGGCTATCGACCGGCCCAATTCAGATTGCTCACCGGCGCGCCAAAAAAATTCTCAAGGACCCGAGGCGTGCTCCGCACCTTCTGCGCCGATTGCGGGACATCCATAGCCTACTTCGACCAGGGGCTTCCCGAGGAACTTTATCTGACGATCGGCTTCTTCGACCACCCCGAGCGCTTTGCGCCGCAGGCTCATGCCTATTGGGACATGAAGCTGCCGTGGGTGGAATTTGGCGACGATCTGCCGCGTGTGGGAAGATATTCAAGGCGGCGCGATCCGGCGGTCGGAAATCCGGCCGACCGGTAACCGGCAACGCCGCCGATGGGACCCGAATGGCCCAGCTGAATTGAATTGCGATCAGTTTGTAATCCAAACGGACCGGCATCATCGCTTCTTCACGCCGCTTTCTATACTATCTGTTGAGCGCAAGGCATAGGTCGGAACAGGCAGAAAAATTTGGCACAACGATCGGGAAGCGCAGACCTTCCACTTCATGGCGGACGCGTGCCGAAATGGCTCGGCGACCGGATGACGCGCCTTGGAGCCGTCATGTGCGAGGCGATCATTCACCATTACGGTCGCGAAGAGCTGCTGCGCCGGCTGGCGCATCCCTTCTGGTTCCAGTCGTTTGGCGCCGTCATGGGAACGGACTGGCATTCCTCCGGCATCACAACCAGCGTCATCGGCGCCCTCAAACGTGGTTTGGCTCCGCTCTCCGGCGAACTCGGTATTCACGTGTGCGGCGGCCGCGGCGCGCATTCGCGCAAGACCCCGCATGAGCTTGCCGTCATCGGCGAGCGCGTCGGCTTCGATGGAACAGGCCTGGCGACGGCAAGCCGGCTCGTCGCCAAGGTTGACAGTGCCGCCGTCCAGGACGGCTTCGACCTTTATCTGCATGGCTTTATCGTCACCGATGACGGCGACTGGGTCGTGGTGCAGCAGGGCATGAACGGCGACAGCAAGGTGGCGCGCCGCTATCACTGGCTGTCCGAAGGCCTGAAGAGTTTCGTCGAGCAGCCGCATGCCGCCATCGAAGGCGCCAACCAGGGCGAGATCGTCAACCTGACCGACCGCCGCGCCGACGCCTCGCGCAAGGGCCAGTTGAATCTCCTGCAGGATCTCGGACCGGATCGCATTCTGAGGGAGTTCGCCGCGCTCGAACGTGATGTGGCTGTCGCACCGGAGCCCGATCAGCCAATGCTGCCGCACCTGGTCATGCCGGCGCACCACGACGTTCGCGAAAGCGATGTCGTCATGCGTCGTCTTCATGGCAGCATGGCTGCGGCTGCCGAGCGTGGCCCCGCCGATTTCTCCGAACTTCTCCTGGTACCCGGCGTCGGTGTGCGCACGGTGCGGGCGCTGGCGCTGGTCGCCGAGGTTTTGCATGGCGCGCCATGCCGGTTTTCCGATCCCGGCCGCTTCTCGCTGGCACATGGCGGCAAGGACAGGCATCCGTTCCCCGTGCCGCTGAAAGTCTATGACGAAACGATCGGCGTCCTGAAGTCGGCCGTCCACAAGGCCAGGCTCGGTCGCGACGAAGAACTCGGCGCCTTGAAGCGGCTGGACGAGCAGTCGCGGCAGGTCGAACGCTATGTCACCGGCCCGAGCCTGAAGGAAATCGTCGCCGGAGAGTTCGATCGGTCGCATCAGCTCGGCGGCCGCAGCGTGTTCGGCTGGGAGGCCGCACCCGAGCCGCCCGCGGATGCTAAACAAATCAAACAAAAGGGATGATCGGACCGGAACGCAGTTCAGCGGACCTGGCCTGATCCGTGTTCAGGCATCCAGATCGATCAAGGCGATGCCGAGTTCCGGACGTTTTCTGCGGCGCAGATGACCAGGCGTTTCCACCAAAGTGACTTCGAGTGTAGGCCGAACAATGCCATCGAGCAGATGTCCGCCCTTCGTGCTGCCGTCGCGCAATCCGAGCACCGCATGGACGTGAAGGCTGGGCTTGCCGTCGTCGCCGATCGCAACGTCGCCGATCGCGCTGAGCACCTCGCACTGTTCCAGCACCGGGATTTTCCGATAAGTTTTTTGCTCGATGTCGAACCAGCCGACAGTCGCCTTTTCGAAGGCGCCGAGCGCGGTCAGCGAGGCGCCGCCAATATCGTTATCGACAGCGAAAGATGTGAGCGCTGCGAACGCTTCCTCGCCGGGATCAAGCACCACAACGAACGTCCTTTGTCCGGCGCTTTCGGCGACGAGCTGCGATTTCATGATTTCACTCCAGACGCTGTGTCGGCTTTGGGTTGTCATTCGATCGAGAGGTTGAACGGAAAGCTGGCTCGCGAGTTCCCAACAGGTTTGGCTTGGCTTTGAACATCGCAGCGCCCTTCGGCTGTGGCGAAGATGCAGCGGTGCGGAACAAGATTGTCCAGGAAACATTGTTCCCCGCAGGCTATCTCTGAGGAGCGGACGTGGCGCCAACCGAGATCATCGTCAGGCATGCGCTAACGCCGCGTGAGTTCTGGATTGGTCTTGGCCGTGCCTTTGCCGGAGCGTTGATCTTCGCCGCCCCGGTGCTGATGACCATGGAGGCCTGGGCGCTGGGCTTTCACCTTCACCCACTGCGGCTCGCCCTGTTCCTCGCTGTCACTTTGCCAATGCTGGTGCTGCTGCACAAGTACGGAGGCTTTCGCCACACGGTGGCCCTGCGCGACCGCATCGCCGATGCTTTTGTGGCGATACTCGTGGCCGCTGTGGCGGCTACGGCGGTGTTGTTTATTTTCGGCATCGTGACCGCCGAAATGCCGCTACGGGAGGTGATTGGCAAAATTGCGGTGCAAATTGTCCCGGGCAGTCTCGGGGCATCCTTGGCACGCGCTCAGCTCGGCCCGAGTTTGTTGGAGGAGGAGGAGGACATTCCCGAGCCCGGCTACACCGGAGAGCTGTTCCTGATGGTGGTCGGAGCGCTGTTTCTATCGGTGAACATCGCACCAACGGAAGAGGTTGTCCTCATCGCCTACAAGATGGAGCCCTGGCAGGAAATCGCCCTGGTGGTGGTCACCCTCGCTCTCATGCACGCCTTCGTCTATGAGTTCGAATTCCGCGGCTCGCACAGTCCCGAGCCAGGCGCTGGATTCGTCAGCATCTTCTTTCGCTATGCGATCGTCGGCTATGTCCTGGTGATGCTTGTGAACCTCTACATCTTGTGGACCTTCGGCAGGACCGATGGCGCCGGCTTTTCGGAGACACTCAGTGCAGTCGTGGTTCTATCGTTTCCTGGCGCGCTCGGGGCGGCGGTTGCGAGGCTCATTCTGTGACAAGGAACGCGGCAAAAGGCGACAAGCAACAGAAGCAGCAGTCCGACAACAAAGCAAAGACACGCAAACCCGGAACTTCGGTCACGGAGTGGGTCGTGGCGGGCATAAGCTCCGTAGTCCTGCTTGCCGTGCTCGGTTATCTTGTCGTCGATGGCGTGAGCACGCGCGATGGGACCGCCCGGATCGTTGTGGTGCCGCTCGCGGTCGCGGTCACCGAGGGGGGCTACGTGGTCGAGTTCGCCGCTGCAAACAGGGCAGGGAAATCAGTTGCTGCTGTCGAGATCAAAGGTGAGCTCCGCAACGGCGATGAGGTCGTCGAGGATAGCAGCGCTACGCTCGACTATGTCCCACAGAATTCCCAACGGAAGGGCGCGTTGATCTTTCGTCGCGATCCCGAGGCCTATGACCTGCGCCTCTTTGCCATTGGATATAGTGAACCCTGACCAGTCAAAACGCCATGGATGAAAGGGAACTCGGCGTGGATGACGCGGTCAACCGGCCACTGCTTCGCCCTGCTGTAAAAGCGACATGGCTGCAGAGAACCAACACGGCCGGTGCCTCCGAGAATGATGTGCGTGGGCGATCCTTTCGCACCCTATTCCTCTCTATTCCTCCGGGGCGGTGGCAGGAGCCGTATAACGGCGACGCACCGCATCCAGAACGTGCTTGCGGCTTTGCTGCGCCGAGAGCATTTCGTCCTTTTCCGCCTCGGCGGTCTCGCGCGCCAGATCCTTGTCCCTGATCTGTCGGCGAAACCATTCGGAATAGTCGCCGGCGCGCAGGTGATGCTCCCAGGTTCTGTCGTCGATGCCCTCGGCAATCTGAGCGAAGATCATCAGGTTGTGGGCCCGGAGGTTCATCGCGTTGTCGGGACCTCTGAAATAGAAGCTGCCGGCCTCGTCGAGTTGACCTTCTGCATATTTGCGGCTGTGACGCTTGAGCGACTGGCGCGGCTCGATCGCTTTGACCATGGCAATTTTCTTGCGGGCTTGCGGCCGCCAGAACAGCACACGCTCGCCTTTTGGCGAGGGAATATCCTTTGGCGGCTTGGTGTCCGTCTCCTGACAAAAGGCCTTGATGACATTCTTGGCCTTGGGACCGAGCGCAATGACGGCAGTGACCAGACGCAGGGCGTCGGTCGAGATCGCTTCCGGATGAACGGTGATCAGGACAGTGCCCGGCAATTCCAACGACAGGATGGCGCGCGTGTCGTCGCGCTTCCTGGGCAGAAGATGATGCGCCTCGTCGATGACCAGCCAATGCGGCCTCGCCGTACGGTAGCGGAAATTGCCAAGACCGGGGAGCAGGTCGGCAAAGAAGCCTGGTCGCTCGTTTACCCGCAACGCCAGCCCGTTGACGACCACATTGGTGTCGGGCTTTTCGATCAGGTCGAGCACTTGTGCCTTTGTCGGTTCGCTTGAGGCATCGCCTACCCGGACGGCGCCTTCGAGGCCATCATAGTCGCCTTCCGGATCGAAAACGCAGAATTGAAATCCGTTCTCGACGAAGCGTTCCGTCAGCGCGGTGGCCAAGGTGGATTTGCCGATGCCGGAGCTTCCGGCGATCAGAACCGTGTCGGTCGGCGTCAGATAGACTTCGTCGCCGCCGACCGAACCGAGAAGGATGCCGTCACGGGCTTTTCGGACAAATTCCCGATCACGCTTTACCAGCTTTTCGATCAGTTCCTCGACGCCCTTTCCACGCGCGCCGCGCGTTACAAGATCCGCTGTATCCTTGACCGCCGCAAGGGCGTTCTCGACAGCGACGCTGCAGCCGCAGGCCCGCAGGAACGCATGATCGTTTTCAGCATCGCCAATACCGACCACATTGTGTGGCGACAGCTTGAGGTCCTCAAGTGCGGCTGCCAGCCCGGCTGCCTTGTTGATGCCGGTGGGCAGCACCATCACCGCGCCCTTGTTGAAGATGATTTCCAGCTCCAGCCCGAGTTCCTTGATGACCTCAAGAACTGTTGCCTGGTGTGGTTCCCAGGTCGCGACGATCGACCGTCCGACTGAAAGCGGCTTGACGCCGCGTTTCTTCAAACTGGCGACAAATTTCGGCGCCGGCGCCGGTGAGATCGCACGTTCTTCCTCGCTGGCAGGCGTGTAGATCAACGCCCCATTTTCGGCGACGACCTTGTCGAACACGCCGAGTTCGGGAAAAACCCGCTTGAGGTCGGGCAGTTCGCGGCCAGTGACGAGGATGAGCTTGCGGCCACTTTTCTTGAACCGTTCGAGGGCTGCAAGCGTCTTTTCGACTACGATCCCATCGTGCGCCAGCGTGCCGTCATAGTCCGTCGCCAAGGCAATGAAATACATCTGTCGACCATTTCATATCTGAGATCGCCGCTACCACCGTCACAGGCGAGAGTTCCACGACGATCGAGGCAGTGCGGGCGACACGTTCTCAGTAGCCGCCGATGATCGGCAATATCTCGCCGGTGATGTAGCTTGAACAATGCGGCGAGGCGAGGAACACATAGGCCGGCGCGATTTCCTCCGGTTGCGCCGGCCGTTTCATCGGCGTGTCTGCGCCAAATTTCGAGACGTCGCCGGCTTGCTTGTCCGACGGGTTGAGCGGGGTCCACACCGGGCCTGGCGCCACGCAGTTCACCCGAATTCCCTTTTCGATGAGGTTGCCGGACAGCGCGCGCGTGAAGGCATGAATGCCGCCCTTGGTCATCGAATAGTCGACCAGCTGCTTCGAGCCCTCGATGCCGGTTATGGAGCCGCTGTTGATGATCGCCGAACCAGGCTTCATATGCGGAACGGCCTCCTGCGCCATGTGGAAATAGCCGTAGAGGTTGGTCTTCAGCGTCGTGTCGAAATGCTCCTCGGTCAGCTCACTGAAGTCGCTGGAATGGACCTGGAAAGCGGCGTTGTTGACCAGCACGTCGATCCGGCCAAATTCCTTCACCACCTTAGTCACAGCCTTGTGGCAGTGGTCGCGTTCGCTGACGTCGGCCTTGACCAGCGTGCAGCGCCGGCCCTCGGCTTCGACGGCCCTCTTCGTTTCTTCAGCATCCTTGTCCTCGCACAGATAGACGATCGCCACATCGGCGCCTTCGCGCGCATAGAGCACGGCCACGGCTCGGCCGATGCCGGAATCGCCGCCGGTGATGACGGCCACTTTGCCGTCCAGCTTTTTTGATCCGATATAGAATGGCGCGTCGTAAAGCGGCGCCGGCTCTATCGCCCATTCATGCCCTGGCTTCGGCTGGTGCTGCTCGGGAAAGGGCGGCTCGGGATATTTGCGTGCTCCGGCCTGCATGGCGCCTTGTTGCTTGCCGTTGCCCTTCGTTTTGTCCTTGGCGTCGATGCCGCGCTGGATGTGGCGTTGCTTGGCGGCCTCGCCGGCGATTTCCGATTTCCTCTGCATGGCTGTCTCCTTGGCTTGGAGAACGAACAACGCATGTCCGGCGAAAAAGTTTACGCGACGGCGTCATTCCTTCGGCAACGAATCCAAACGCCAGGAAATCGACGGCGTGTACTGCGCAACTGGCAACGAATGACGCGGCCGGACGTTTGGGCACAAGCGGTGTCCGAGAACCTGAAGGCGCGCTGGCCAAGCAGAAGGTATTCCGAGGCTGGTGACCTGACAATTTCCCGCTTGTCGGCCGTACAGGCGATCTTCTGGATCGCGCCAAGGGAGAGGAAAATGGCTGAAGATCATGCCAAACCAACCGGGCCGGATCTGGTCGAGGGTATCGCGTTATCCGACCTTGCCGACGGCGGAAAGCTCCTCGGCCATTGCGGCGATGAGCCGGTGCTGCTGGTGCGCCGCGGGGCCGAGATCTTCGCCATCGGCGCGACATGCACACATTATGGCGGGCCGCTCGTCGACGGTCTTGTGGCGGAAGACACCGTCCGGTGTCCCTGGCATCACGCGTGTTTTGATTTGCGTACAGGCGAGGCCTTGCGCGCCCCTGCTTTCAGTCCACTCGCGTGCTGGTCGGTGGAACAACGCGATGATCGGATAGTCGTGGGCGAGAAACGCAAGCGGACGGTGTCCAAGCCGCGCCCTGGCGGCTCCAGCCAGGCTCCCGAAAAAATCGTCATTGTCGGTGGCGGCGCCGCCGGTTTCGCGGCGGCAGAAACACTGCGGCGCGAACACTATCAAGGCAGCATTGTCATGCTCAGCAACGACGAAGCGCCGCCGGTTGATCGGCCCAATCTTTCCAAGGACTACCTCGCCGGCAAAGCACCGGAGGATTGGATTCCGCTGCGCCGAGAAAGCTTCTATTCGAAGAACGGCATCGACCTGCGCCTCAATGCGGATGTCGCCAGCATCGATGCACGTTCTGGCGAGGTTGTGCTCGCGGACGGGGCCCGGACTGCCTACGACCGGCTACTCCTGGCGACCGGAGCCGAACCGGTTCGCCTGACCATACAAGGCGCCGACCAGCCACATGTTCACACGCTGCGCTCGTTCGCAGACTGCAAGGCGATCATCGAGCGAGCCACGACTGCGCGCCGCGCCGTCGTGCTTGGCGCCAGTTTCATTGGCCTGGAGGTTGCCGCGGCGCTGCGGTCGCGCGCGATCGAAGTTCATGTCGTGGCGCCGGAAAAACGGCCCATGGAACGGATCATGGGTCCGCAAATGGCCGACTTCATCCGCGCCCTGCATGAGGAGAATGGTGTCGTATTCCATCTCGAGGACACCGCGGGCAGCATCGACGCCAGCGAGGTGAAACTCAGCGGTGGCGATACGTTGACGGCGGATCTCGTCGTCGCCGGCATCGGCGTGCGACCGCGGACAGGGCTAGCCGAAACGGCAGGGCTCACCCTTGATCGCGGTGTCGTGGTAAACGCCTTTTTGGAGACGAGCGCACCAGGCATCTTCGCGGCCGGCGACATTGCGCGGTGGCCGGATCCTCACAGTGGCGAGAACATTCGGGTCGAGCATTGGGTAGTTGCCGAGCGGCAGGGGCGAACCGCAGCCCTCAACATGCTCGGCCATCGCGAGAAATTTGTCGCCGTGCCGTTCTTCTGGAGCCAGCACTACGATGTTCCCATCAACTATGTCGGCCATGCCGTGCAATGGGACGAGATCGCGATCGATGGCGACATCGTTGCCAGGGATTGCCTGCTCCGCTTCAAGCGCGAAGGGCGCACGCTGGCTGTCGCTTCGATCTTCCGCGACATCGAAAGTCTGGGGGCCGAGGTGGAAATGGAGCGCCAGACGACCTAGCCCGGATATCTCGAGCGAAGCGCACGCTGTGCGGCCGGTTCAGTCCCGGCGCGCAAGGATCCAGTCGGTGGCCGCCGCGAGATCGGCGACGGTTGCGGTCGGGCGCGGATCAAACCGTTTCTCGTCGCCGTGCCGGTATTTGCCGGTCCTCACCAGCAATGCGCCCGACAGTCCGGCGCTTAGCGCGCCAGCTATGTCGGCCTCGGCGTCGTCGCCGACCATGATCGCCTGGTCTGGCGGACAGTCCATGCTTGCCAGCGCCGACAGAAAGAATTCCGACGACGGCTTGCCGAGAACGGTTGCGCGTTTCAGCGAGGCAAATTCCAATGCCGCGACGAATGGCCCGGCATCGAGGCTGAGCTCGCCGTCGGCATCCCGAAACGTCCGGTTGGTGGCAAGGGCCAGCAATTCGGCCCCGGCGCTCAGCTCGCGGAACGCGTCATTCAACGCCGCATAGGTGAAGGCGTCTCCGGCATCGCCGACGATGACGGCGCGCTTGTCGCGATCCTGCAGTTCGCAAAAGTCCGCCGCAAGGCCGGGGTGAATCAGCAAATATGGCGCTCGGCCATTGCGAAGCAGCCAATCGCGTGCAGCGTGCGCCGGGGTGAAAACATCTGCCCTGGTAACGGTGAGTCCCATCGCCTGCAGACGTTCGAGAACGCTCTGTTTCGACGAGCGCGTGGTATTGCTTATGAAGCGTATGGCCAAGCCGGCCTGGCGCAAACGCATGACGGCGTCGATCCCGCCTGGTATGGCGGTCTCGCCATCATAGATGACGCCTGCGAGGTCCAGCAGTACACCTCTTGTCATCGGTCCAGCATGACCACGAGTCTGTCAGGCGTCAAATCCGGAACAGGCCATGGTTGTTCCCCTTGGATCAGGGGGCAGGCACATGCGGTAGCCGAGGTCACTGCCACCATTCGGGAAAGGTCATGCGTGCGGCCTCGGCCAGCGTCGCGATCGCCTCGTCGGGGACCGAGCTGTAAGGCCAGAGCAGTCGCGGGCCAAGCGGCGCCCAGCCGCCGGCCGCCGCCATCGCTTTGTCGAGCGCCGCATCGCTGACGTCATAGCGAGCGCGAAAGGGCAGTACGTGGGTGGCGAGAAAGGCCTGGATGCGCGTCTCGACCTCGGCAGCGGCCGCCACATCGGTGCGGATCGTCTGCCACCACATTACCGCGCCCTTGGGGTTAAGACAGGCGACGTTGGAGTAGCTGCCATGCGCTCCCTGGGCAAATCCCGTCGCCAGCGTATGGCCGGGCACGAAGACCGAAAATCCCGGCAGTTCGCGGCGCATGTCGGCGTACCAACCGGCGTCGCCGCCCGGCAATTTGGCGCCGACCAGCGACGGCACCGCTGCACGCAGCCTGGCGATGCCTTCGAGCGTCAGGCGGCGCTTGGCATGCGGTGGATTGTAGAGCACCAGCGGCATGTCGGGCGCGGTCTCGCACAGGCCGCCGACGAAGCGCATGACCTCGCCGTCGCTGGGCGGCCACCAGTCGGGCAAGGTGAATTGCACCGCGGCCGGACGAAGCGCCGACACCCGCATCAGCCGCTCGCGTGCGACGCGCGGATTGGACTGGCTGATGCCGATCTGGAAGGGCAGGCGCGCGCGGCCGGCAATCGCGGCCACCAAGGCGCAAAGCCGGTCGAACTCGGGCTCGGTCTGGCAGTGGAATTCGCAGGCCGTGCCGTTGGAATAGATGCCGTCGACGCCTGATGCGCAGAGCCGGGCGATCGTTTCCTCCGTCGCTTCCCAGTCGATTGCCCCGCGATCGTCGATGGCCAGCATCACCGCGCCCCAGACGCCGCGCGGCGCGTCTGCGGGCAAGTGGCTCGGGTGATCGTCGAGCTCAGGGCGCATCGGCGATCTCGTGCTCGCGGCGCGTTTCGTTCGACGCAAAGGCGGCCTCGATAATGGCGATGATCTTGCGGCCATAGGCGCCGTCGACCGGCACCGGCTTGTCGTCGGCAATGGCATCGCGCATCGCGCTCCATTCGCGCACCAGCGCGGCATGCATCCAGTTCGGCTCGAACGAGCCGGGCAGGTCGGTCCAGGCCGTGTCGCGGCCAAGCATCGTGCCGCGGTCCATGTCGATGCGCAGCGTTGCCTGCTCGCAGACCAGGTCCATGACGTAGCCGGCCGCGCCATTGCGATAGCCGACGCTCTGCACCTGGCCGAGCCCGCCGCCGGCGAAGCGCAGTCCGAGCAGGGCGGTGTCGTCGGCTTCCTGGTCATGGGACATGGCGCCAAGCATGGCGCTCACCGACACGACGTCGTCATCCATGAGCCAGACGAGGCGGTCGAGCGCATGGATGCCGGCCGTCAACAGCATGCCGCCGCCGGTGGCCTTGCGCAGATGCCAGTCGCGGCGATTGTGCTCCATCCACAGCTTGATGATCCAGCTCGATCCGACGATCGGCCGGCCGAGCGTTCCTTGCTCAAGCATTTGCCTGGCCGCCATGCAAGGCAGCGCGAAATGCATGAGATGGGCGACCATCAGCTTGACGCCAGCGGCGGCCACGGCGGCGTTGATCGCATCGCAGGCCGCCGCCGTCGGCGCCATCGGTTTTTCGAGCATGATATGCTTGCCGGCGTTCGCCGCGCCGATCGCCATTTCGGCATGCAGATGGTGAGGACTGGCGATGAGGACTGCCTCGACTTCCTTGTCGTCGAGCAGCTTGCGCCAGTCGGTGTAGCCGCGACCACCATGTTCGCTGGTGAAGGCGGCCAGGGCATCGTTGTTCCCGCGGCACGATGCGACGAGATGCAGGCCCTGCAACTGCTTGATTGCCCTTGCATGGGCGGCGCCGAAATCGCCCGCTCCGATAATACCTATTCCAATCATCGTCCTGCCTTTTCATACGCGGCGTCGATCAGCGACATCGCCGCAACATAGTCATCGATCGAAGTCGCCGGCGGCGCTTTTCGAGCCAGCCGGTCGAGCGTGTCGCTCATGCACAGGCGGTAGCGCGTCGCCGGCAATTCGATCGGCAATTCGATGATAGCGCCATCGTCGAGCGTCGCACAGAAGGCGCGCTCGCCATAGTCGATGAGGGTCGCATTCTCACTGACGATACGCCATTCGAAATCGCCGCCAGGGCGCATCGAAGCAAAAGTGTATCCGGCCTCGACGACGAACAACGCTCCGGCAGCGTCTTGCAGCACAAGCAGCGCATGGTCCTCGACCGGGGCGCGGTGAATGCGGTTCTCGATCGAAACGGTTTTTAGCCTGAGCGCGCCGGTTGCCAGGCCGAGCGCGGCATTGACGCCGTGTATGCCGAGGTTCCTCAGCGCGCCGCCGCCAACGATCGCCGGATCCACCACCCAGCCGACGCCGTCGGCCGCATAGCGCTGCGGCGGGCCATTGACCAGCCGGAACTGGCAATGCGCAACCGCACCGGCACGGCCTTGGCTGCGCAGCCGTTCAAAGGCAGTGGCGGCCGGCCCAAAGCGGTTGGGCAGGGGAACGCTGACAAAGGCCTGGTGCTGCCTCGCCAGCTCGCTGAGCGCGGCCAAAGCTGCGGTGCTGCTGGCCGCCGGCTTTTCCAGGATCAGCGGTATGCCGGCTTCGATCACGGCACGGGCCCGCGCCGGCACCGTTGAAGGGTGTCCCATCAGCAGGATCGCGTCCGGCGGGCCGGAGAGGATTTTCGCAAAATCGGCGATGAACGGCAAATGATGGTGCGTCGCGAAGGCGCGCGCATGCTGCGCGTCCTCATCCCAAATGCCGGCAATCTCGGCGCCGCAAAAACGTGCAGCGTCGAGATGCATTTCGGCGTGCCAATGGCTTGAGCCGGCCAGGACGACTTTCATTCAGCGTGTAATCCTCTTGCTTGCAGGATATCCTACAAGTCGCTATGCTACAAGCATCGACCGCTTTGCGACGCGCCATCGGCCGCAATTGCAGCGGCGCTGGGAGAAAAATGCCGGAACCCAAGTTGAGCTCGGAACCCAAGTTGAACCCGGACCAAAAATCGATCGAACCGCTGGCCCGACCGCCGCTGCTTCACGTCAGCGTGCAGGAGAGCCTGAGGAAATATATCCAGAGCAACCAGCTCAAGGCGGGCGACCCCTTGCCTCCGGAGACCTTCCTGGCGCAGCGGCTCGGCGTCGGCCGCAACTCGGTGCGCGAAGCGATCAAGGCGCTGGAGTCGATCGGCATTCTGGAGACGCGTCGCGGCATTGGCGTGTTCGTCAAGGAATTCTCGTTCAAGCCGTTGCTGGATAATCTGGCATACGGCCTGCAGGATTCGCTGCGCGACGTCGAGGAACTGCGCGAGATCCGCCGTGTCCTTGAAACCGGCCTGATCGCAAAAACCATCGAGATGATCAGCGCCGAAGACATCGCCGCGCTGCGCCAGCTGACCGAAAGCATGCGGCGGCGCGCCGAGCGCCAGGAGAGCTTTGCCGAAGAGGACCAGCAATTCCATCAGTTGCTGTTCCGCTGCCAGAACAATCACATGTTGAGCGCGCTGATCGACATCTTCTGGGTGGCGTTCAACAAGGCCTCGAATTTCACCAGCCTCGACAATCCGACGCCGCTGGCGACCTGGCGCGACCATCACGAGATCGTCGAGGCGGTCGCCGCCAAGGACGTCGACCGGGCGCGCGAGCGCCTCGACGACCACTACAGGGGTATTCAGCAAGTGATCGCCAAAAACCGGATTACCTGACCCAACGCCGAACTACCTGACAATGCCAAGGGAGGAAACCATGCGCATCAGAACTATAGCTCGCCATCTGGCCATCACCGGGCTGCTGCTCGGCGGCATTAGCCTTGCCACCAGCGTCCAGGCACAGGGCGCCAAGACCATCACCGGAGGCTTCGATGTCGGCCCCGGCGGCTTTCCCAAGAACTTCAATCCGTTGGCTGCGACCGGCGGCTTTACCTGGCTCAGCACCTATTTTGAACCGCTGGTCATCTACAACGCCGAACTGACCGAACTCGAAGGCGATCTGGCCAAGGACTACAAGGTCAGCGACGACAAGCTGACCTACACGTTCAACCTTGCCCAGGAGAGCTGGCACGACGGCAAGCCGTTCACATCCAAGGACGTCAAGTTCACGCTTGAGCTCGCCAGGAACAAGGCCTCCGGCAGCCTGTTTGCCGCGCGCCTCGGCGACATCGCGTCGGTCGACGCGCCGGACGATCGCACCGTGGTCGTCAAATTGTCGAAGCCCAACGGCTCCTTCCTGTCGATTCTCTCGCAGGTGATGATCCTGCCGGAGCATGCCCTGGCCGCGATGCCGCCGGAAACGCTGGCCACGAGCACCTGGTGGTCCACGACGCCGGTCGGCACCGGCCCCTTCAAGTTCAAGCGCTATGTCAGCGATCAATATGTCGAACTGGCCGCGGATGACGACTATCGCGGCGGCAAGCCGAAGGTCGACGTGCTCATCAACCGATATTTCGAGAGCCCGGCGGCGGCCGTCGCGGCGCTGCGCGCCGGCGAAATCCAGTTCACCTATGTCGAGCCCGACGACGCGGTAACCTTCAAGAGCGACAGCAATTTCAAGGTGATCGAGGGCGCCTCCTATGTGGTCAACTACATCGGCCTCAACCAGAAGGTCGAGCTCTTTAAGGATGTTCGCGTGCGCCAGGCGATCATGTACGCGATCGATCGCAATGCCATCATCGAGAGCCTCTATGGCGGCGCGGCCAAACCGGCCAATTGCGGCTACGTCGCGCCGCACCTGCTTCCCGAAGGTCTCGAATCCTATGCCTATGATCCGGCCAAGGCCAAGGCTCTGCTTGCCGAGGCGGGCTGGGACAAGATCAACGGCGACAAGCCGATCACCTTGCTGACCTATTACGGCTCGCCGCAAGCCGCCAACGTGATGGCTGCCATCCAGTCGATGCTGGCCGAGGTCGGGATCAATGTGGTGCCGCGCGTCGTCGATACGCCGACTTATAACGGCATCGTCTACAAGGAAGGCACGCCGGACTGGAACGCGTTTGCGATGGTCTATGCCGGCCTGCAGAACGGTCCCAATCCGGCCGGCATCAGCCCGGGTCTCAACAAGTCCCAGATCCCGCCGGCAGGCTTCAACACCATGCGCATCGAGTTCGATGATCTCAGCGCCGCGTTGGACGCTGCGCTCGCCCAGACCGATCCGGCCAAGATCGATCAATCCTGGCAGCAAGTCTGCAAGGTGATGAACAAGGATCTGCCCTGGGCGACATTATGGGTGGCCAACCGCTATGGCGTAGCCTCCAACAAGCTACGTGACTTTGTCTGGACGCCGGCGCCGGGCGGCGGTCCTTATGCGGCTCACCCGGAACGCTGGGACATCCAGTAAAACGGCTGGCGGGCCATTCCGGCCCGCCAATGATACGGGCCGGCACGATGCCGGCTCCGCTCACCATCGCCACGGACAGCCAATGCTGAGTTTCATTGCCCGCCGCAGCGCTACAGGACTGTTGATGCTGGTCGCCCTGAGCGTCCTCA
Source organism: Mesorhizobium sp. WSM4845 (assembly GCF_055811455.1). NCBI lineage: Bacteria > Pseudomonadati > Pseudomonadota > Alphaproteobacteria > Hyphomicrobiales > Phyllobacteriaceae > Mesorhizobium > Mesorhizobium sp. WSM4845. The sequence goes on along the minus strand of NZ_JBVVQA010000007.1, from coordinate 197,092 downwards.
TCTTCATCCTTCTGCGGCTGGCGCCCGGCGATCCGATCGATGCCTATATCAATCCGTCCAGCCCGATGTCGGCTTCCGACCTCGAAGTCCTGCGCGACCGGCTTGGGCTCGACCAGCCGCTTCCCGTGCAATACCTCGCCTGGCTTCGCGCTGCGCTCGGCGGCGACTTCGGCTATTCGATCCAGCGCAGCGGCGTTGGCGTGCTGCCGCTGGTCATGGAGCGCATCGGCCCGACCGCGCTGTTGATGGGCACCGGCCTGGCCATCGCCATCGTGCTCGGCATTTCCGCCGGCATCTTCAGCGCCGTCCGCCGTAACACGCTGCCCGACATCGCGCTGTCGGTGGTTTCCTTCGTCGGCATCTCCAGCCCGGCGTTTCTGACGGCACTTCTGGGACTGTACTTTTTCTCGGTGCTGCTGCGCTGGGCGCCATCAGGCGGCATGCAGACCGCCGGCGCGCCTTTTTCTGTAGCGGACGTGCTCGCGCACCTGGTCCTGCCCGCCTGCCTGCTGTCCATCGGACACGCCGCGCTGATCATGCGCTACATGCGCGCGTCGCTGCTGGAAGTGCTCAACCAGGACTATGTGCGGACCGCACGTGCCAAGGGCGTGCGCGAATTCTGGGTGATCATCAAGCATGCAACCCGCAATGCGCTTTTACCGGTCATCACCCTGATCGGGTCGACGGTCGGCATAGCGATCGGCGGCGCCATCTTCCTCGAAAGCGTGTTCAACTGGCCGGGCATGGGCCTGCTGCTGGTCAACGCCGTCGGCACAAGGGACTACCCGGTGATCATGGGCGCCACTCTGGTAATCGGCATCTGCGTCATTCTGGTCAATCTCCTGACCGATATCGTCTATGCCGTCGTCGACCCGCGCATCCAGGTGTCGTGATGACGATCACCGCACCAGCTCCGACAATCGACCCGACAGCCGGGCCGCAAACCAAGGGACCGCTTCGCCGCGCGCTCGGCCGGTTCTTTGAAAATCGTGCGGCGCGCGCCGGTCTGCTTATCGTCTTCCCCATTCTGCTGGCGGTCTCGACCTATTCCCTGTGGTGGCCGTTCAGCCCCAACGCCATCGATCTCAGGGCGATCAACAAGGGGCCGTCCGCCATTCATTGGCTCGGCAGCGACGGCGTCGGCCGCGACGTCATGGCCCGGCTGCTGCAAGGCGGACGGATCTCGCTGCTGGTCGCCGTCTGCTCGGTCGCCATCTCGATCGTCATCGGCTTCCTGGTCGGCGCTGTCGCCAGCTTCGGCGGGCGCCTTGTCGACGGCACGGTGATGCGCTTCGTCGACCTCGCCATGACCCTGCCGCCGGTGATCTTCCTGCTCGTGCTCGCTTCGATCGCCGGCACCGGCATCGCGCCGACCATCCTAGTGATCTCGCTGCTCTCCTGGCCGGTGCTGTCGCGCATGGTGCGCGCCCGGCTGCTCGAGCTGCGCGAGCGTGACTTCGTCGTCGCCGCCCGTGGCATGGGGGCGGGGCTGCCGCATCTCCTGTTCCGCCACGGCCTGCCGAACTGCATCGACATTCTTGTCGTCTACGCCACGCTGCAGATCGCCAATGCCATTCTGCTCGAAGCCGGCCTTTCCTTCCTCGGCCTCGGCATCGCACCGCCCGAAGCCAGTTGGGGCAACATGCTCAATCTCGCCCGCTCCACCGTGGTGCTCGAGCAATACCCCTGGCAATGGATGTTTCCCGGCGCCGTACTCGTGCTCACCGTGCTGGCCATCAACTTCATCGGCGATGGCCTGCGCGATGCATTCGACCCTCGTTCCGATCTAAACTGACCTGAAGGTTTTTGAAAAAATGCCCCTGTTTACCGGTGTCGTGCCACCCGTCGTCACCCCACTCCATTCCGATCTCAGTGTCGATTTTGCGTCGTTCACGCGGACCATCGAAAACCTGCTCGACGGCGGCGTTCAGGGCCTGTTCGTGCTCGGCTCGACCAGCGAGGTGGTCTTCCATGACGAGGCCGGCCGCCGGGCCATCATCGAGCACGCGGTCAAGGTCAACAATGGCCGCGTTCCGATCTTCGCCGGGGTCATCGACCCGACAACCGATCGCGTCATCAACCACGCCCTGATCGCCAGATCGGCCGGCGCTGACGCAGTCGTGGTCACCGCGCCGTTCTATGCCCGCACCAGCCAGCCCGAGATCGGCGATCACTTCCGCTACATCAAGGACGCAGTCGACATCCCGATCATCGCCTACGACATCCCGGTCTGCGTCCATGTCAAGCTGGAGCGCCAAACCACCGTCTGCCTTGCCAGCGAGGGCGTTATCGCCGGCATCAAGGATTCCAGCGGTGACGACGGCAATCTGCGTTATGTGCTCAAGGACATGGCCAACGACCCGAACTTTTTCGGCATGACCGGGTCCGAGATCCTGGTCGACAGCGTGCTTGCCATGGGCGCGCATGGGGTCGTGCCGGGCCTCGCCAATGTCGACCCGCACGGCTACGTCAGGCTGTGGAACCTGATGCAGGCGGGTCAGCACGCCGAGGCCCGCCTGGAGCAGGAGCGGCTGTTGAAGCTGTTCGAGATCGTCTGGATCTCGCTCGGCAGGACGAGCGCCGGCTCGGCCGGGGTCGGCGCCTTCAAGACCGCGATGAGGAGCCTCGGCATCATCGCCTCCAACACCATGGCGCGGCCGCAACGCAACCTGAACGACGAGGAAGCCGCAAAGGTCGACATCATCCTTCGCGACGTCGGCTTGCTGCGCTGACCGTGGACGGTCCGATCCTCTCGATTTCCGATCTGCGGGCGGTGTTCCGTATCGCCGGACGCGACATCGCCGCCGTGCAGGACGTCGACCTGGTAATAGGTTCGGGCGAGACGGTTGCGCTGGTCGGCGAGTCGGGATCGGGCAAGTCGGTCACCAGCCTGTCGATCATCGGCCTGCTGCCGAAGAAGATCGGACGCATTGCCGAGGGCTCGATCGCGCTGCGGCGCAGGGACGGCACGGTAACCGAACTGACCGGCCTCGATCCCGAGTCGCTGCGCAAGGTGCGCGGCAACGACATCGGCATGGTGTTCCAGGAGCCGATGACCAGCCTCAATCCGGTCTACAGCATCGGCGAACAGATCGCCGAGCCGATCCGCATCCATCTCGGCAGGTCGCACCGTGATGCGGCCACTGATGCCGTGCGGCTGCTGGCTCAGGTCGGAATTCCCGACCCTGATCGGCGGGCGCGGCAATACCCGCATGAGCTGTCGGGAGGGATGCGCCAGCGTGCCACCATCGCCATGGCCTTGTCGTGCGATCCGACCTTGTTGATCGCCGACGAGCCGACCACCGCCCTCGACGTCACTATCCAGGCCCAGATTCTCGACCTGCTGGCCGCGCTGCAGGCGCAACGCGGCATGGGCATTCTGTTCGTCACGCACAATCTAGGCGTCGTTGCCGAGATCGCCGACCGGGTCGCGGTGATGTATGCCGGGCGCATCGTGGAATCGGGTCCGGTGAGCGAGGTGTTCACCCGTCCGCGTCATCCCTATACCGCCGGGCTGATGCGTTCGGTGCCGCGGCTTGGCCAGGCCACCACGCTGAAGGCAGCAGGAACGCCGCTGCCGACCATCGCCGGCAATGTTCCATCGCTGGCCCTGCTGCCCAAGGGCTGCTCTTTCGCACCGCGTTGCGCCCTGGCTGTCGATGCCTGCCGCACTGCTGTACCGCCATTGTTCGCGGCGACGTCGACCCAGCAAAGCCGTTGTTTGCGCTGGGAGGATCTCTGACAGTGGACGCTCCCTTCCTTTCGGTCAGGAACCTGACCAAGCATTTTGCGCCGACGGCGTTCGCGCGCGGTCCCGTCGTCAGGGCGCTGGACAATATTTCCTTCGACATCGCGCGCGGCCAGGTGGTCGGCCTCGTCGGCGAATCCGGGTCCGGCAAGACCACGATCGGCCGCTCGGTGCTGCGTCTCATCGAGCCGACGTCCGGCGAAATAAGGTTTGACAGCGTCGATATCACCAAGCTGAGCGCCGGGCCGCTGGCCCGCCAGCGCCGCAAGATGCAGTATATTTTCCAGGATCCGTTCGCCAGCCTGTCGCCGCGCATGACCATCGGTCAGATCCTGACCGAAGGCCTCGATATTCAGGGCATCGGCAGCAGGCGCGAGCGGCGGGCGAAGGCTGAGAAGGCGCTTGCTGCGGTTGAGTTGCCAGTCGATGCCTATGATCGCTACGCCCACGAATTTTCGGGCGGGCAGCGCCAGCGCATCGGTATCGCCCGGGCGCTTACGCTCGAACCCGAATTCATCGTCGCCGACGAGCCGGTCTCTGCCCTCGATGTCTCCATTCAGGCGCAGATCATCAATCTTTTGCGCGACCTGCAGGTCCGGCTCGGCCTGACCATGCTGTTCATTTCGCATGACCTGGCCGTCGTCGAATATATCTGCGACACGGTGATCGTTCTCTACCTCGGCCGCATCATGGAAGTCGCGCCTGCTGCCGCGCTCTATGCCCGGCCGCAGCATCCCTATACGCGCGCGCTGCTCTCGGCCATTCCCTCGCTCGACCCGCTGGCCAGGCAAGGCCGGCAGGTGCTGAAGGGCGACATTCCAAGCCCGGCAAATCCGCCGACCGGGTGTGTTTTCCGAACCCGCTGCCCGGTTGCCCTCGACGCTTGCGCCGGCATCGTCCCGCCATTACGGGCAACAACGTCCGATGGCCATTTGAAGGCCTGCATTCGCGACGACATCGCTTGAGACAAGACCCGACAAGGCGATTTACTTCGCGTGCTGTCTGAGAGACTCTCCGAAGGAAGGCGAAGAACCGGCCGCCAGCTTGCTGCCCAGAAAAGCCCCCGCCAAGCTCAACCGCCTCAATCCCGAGAGATCGATTTCCGAAGCTTCTCGAAAACCAACAGCTTGCTTTTGCGCACGCCGTCTTCAAGCAGGCTTCCGTTTGCCAGGTGCGCGGCGATGGCGCTGGCCAGCGCGCAACCCGTCCCGCGCATCGATCCGCCAAGACGCGGCGCATCGAAGCGGATGGGCTCTTGATCGGCGCGCAGCAGGATGTCCGTCGATCGACACCCCGCGGCGTGGCCGCCCTTGATCAGCAGGGCCTGCAATCCGGCGGTGAGCAATTTCTGACCTTGTTGCAATGCGCCGTCCTCGTCGATGGCCAGGTCTGAGCCGGCAAGGAGAGCCAGTTCGATGAGGTTGGGTGTGACGAGACGGCAAAGCGGGATGAGTTCATGCTTCAGGACGCCGATAGCGCCTGTGTCCAGAAGCGGCCAACCCGAAGAAGAGACCAGCACCGGGTCGATGACTGCCGGTATCTGTGGGTTTTGGCGCAGCACATCCGCGACGGCGACGATGGTTTGCTCCGTCGCGAGCATGCCGATTTTGATCGCCCCGACCGCATTGGCTTGCAGCGCGGCACGCATCTGATCGGCCACCAGACCGGGTTGCAAATTGTGGATTTGCGTGACGGCTTCATGCGTCTGCACCGTCACGGTGGTAATGGCAAGGCAGGTGCGCAAGTCGAGGGCGGAGATCGTCTCAATGTCGCGGACTATGCCGGCGCCGCCGCTGGAGTCCGAGCCGCCGACGACAAGCACATGCGGTTCGCGCCTCAACGCCATCGGCTCGTCTTTTCGATCCACTGGCGCGTTCGCGCTTCCGGATCGGCATCCAATGTGATGTCGGTCACTACCGCGGCGCTGTCCGCACCGGCACCGAAGACGCCCTCGATCCGGTCGGGATTGAGGCCGCCAATCGCGACCAGAGGTGTCGGCGCGATCCGGCACTTCCATTCGCCAAGCCGTTCGAGCCCCTGCGGCGCCCATTTCATCTGTTTCAGGATGGTCGGATAGACTGGGCCGAGCGCGATATAGTTCGGTCTGGCGGCAAGGGCTGTTTCGAGTTCGAGATGGTCGTGCGTGCTGAGGCCGAGACGGAGACCCGCAGCCCTTATCCGGGTAAGGTCCGCCGCTTGCAGATCTTCCTGTCCGAGATGAATGAAATCGCAGTCCTCCTCGATCGCCAGCCGCCAGAAGTCATTGATGATGAGCTGGCATTTGTAACGGGCGCACAAGGCCTTCGCCTTGCGGATCTCGGCGCGCAACGTAGCCTCGTCGAGGTTCTTGACGCGAAGCTGCACCAGCCTGACGCCGAGCGGCGCCAGCCTTTCAATCCAGGCGGCGCTGTCGACGATCAGATAAAAAGGATCGAGTTTCATTGAAAGACTGCCCGGCCAATTGTCGGCGTCGATGGGACGGCGAGGTCGCGCGGCTGGAGCAGGCCCGAGCGATACGCCTCACGGCCGGCATCGACCGCCTTGCCGAACGCGCGCGCCATGCCGATCGGATCGGCGGCCTTGGCCACTGCCGTGTTGAGGAGCACCGCGTCGAAGCCGAGTTCCATCACGAGAGCCGCGTGAGATGGGCGGCCGAGGCCCGCATCCACGATCAGCGGGACATCCGGGAAATGGCCGCGCATCGAGCGGAGCGCGGTGATATTTACCGGTCCAAGCGCAGAACCGATCGGCGCGCACCAGGGCATGAGCACCCTGCATCCGGCTTCCAGCAATCGCTCGGCGACGACGAGATCGTCCGTCGTGTAAGGAAATACAGCAAAGCCGTCGTCGCACAAGATTCGCGCGGCCTCGACCAAGCCGAAGACGTCAGGCTGCAGCGTGTCATGATTGCCGATCACCTCGAGCTTGATCCAGTTCGTGCCGAAGACCTCGCGCGCCATATTTGCGGTCGTGACGGCTTCCTTGACGGAGTGACAACCGGCGGTGTTGGGTAGGACATGCAGCCGCAGCGATTGGATAAGCGACCAGAATTTCTCGCCACCCTTGCCGCCGGCCATTTCGCGGCGCAATGAGACGGTCACCGCGGACGCGCAGGATGCCTTGACCGCATCGGCAAGAATGGCGGGCGAGGGGTACTGTGCGGTGCCGAGAAGCAGGCGCGACGGAAGCTTGGTTCCGTAAAGCTCGATCACGTTGCTAACCTCCTTGCATGGGTGAGAGGATTTCGATCCGGTCGCCGTCCTTCAGCTGGAACAGCGCCCGCTCAGTCGCGTGCACAACCTCGCTGTTCACTGCCGTTGCAAGCCAGTTGCCTTCGTAGTCGAGCGCCGCGAGAAGCTCCGCCAGGGTGGCGGCGGTGATCTCATGCGCTTCGCCGTTGACCGTCAGTTTCATCAGCAAGTTCCACCGGTTTGTCAGAATCGAAAACAAGGTCGGCCGCCCGACGCGCCATGGCGGGGGCCAGAAGGAAACCATGGCGGTAGAGCCCGTTGATCGCGACGGTCCTGCCATGCGCTTCGACGCGCGGCAGGTTGTCGGAAAACGCCGGGCGAATGCCGACGCCCGTCTCAACGATCGCGGCCTCGCCGAAGGCGGGATGAACCGAATAGGCGGCGTTCAGGAGTTCCATTATCGCCCGCACCGTGACCGGCTCCGTGGACAGACTCTCGACCATCGTTGCACCCGCCATGAAATGGTGGTCGGCGCGCGGCGCCAGATAGAGCGGCAAACGCGGGTGCAGCAGCCTGACCGGGCGCGACAGCGAGATATCCGGTGTACGCAGGATCAGCATCTCGCCGCGAACGCCGCGAAGCCTTTCATCGCTGGACGCCATTCCTATGCAGTCGATCTCGCGGTCGAATCCCGTCATGTGCAGGGCGTCCATTCCGAAGCGGAACTCGACGCCGCTTCCGGCGAGTTTTTCATGCAGCGCCGCCATTGCACGGCGTGGGTCGAGATGGGCTTCGCCCGGGAAGAACAGCCCGCGACGGAAGCGGCCGGCGAGATCGGGTTCCAGGAGCGCGATTTCGTCTTCGTCGATCCGCCGATGACCCGACGTGCGGCTTGCAAACCGGTCGAGTTCGCCCGCATCCCGCGGCGTTGCCAGAACGAGCGTTCCGGCCCGCGTGACATGACCCGGCAGGACCGCATCCCACCAGTCGGCGGCATCGCGTCCGAGATCCAGCACCGGCTGCTCGGCGCTTTCGCGCTCGCACCAGGGCGCCAGCATGCCGCCGGCCATCCATGATGCGTTGCCGCCAAGGCCATGCCGGGTCTCGGCAATGGTTACCGCAGCACCGCGGGCGGCGAGTTCGAAGGCGGCGGTGAGGCCGGCGACGCCAGCCCCTTTGACCAGCAGCCTCATGACGGCTCCGGCATCTTCGGCATGGGCGGTTCGCCGTCCACCGGCATATAAAGATTGCCGCCCTCGCGGTACTTCGCGGCCATCGCCGCCATGCCCTCTTTCTGTGCCTCGGCCCGAATGTCGTGGGAGATGCGCATCGAGCAGAATTTCGGCCCGCACATCGAGCAGAAATGCGCCAGCTTGTGCGCCTCCTTCGGCAAAGTCTCGTCGTGGAAGGAGCGCGCGGTTTCGGGGTCGAGCGACAGGTTGAACTGGTCTTCCCAACGAAACTCGAAGCGTGCGCGGGAAAGGGCGTCATCCCTGACCTTCGCCGTCGGATGACCCTTGGCGAGATCGGCGGCGTGCGCGGCTATCTTGTAGGTGATGACGCCCGTTTTGACGTCGTTGCGGTCGGGGAGACCGAGATGCTCCTTGGGCGTGACATAGCAGAGCATCGCCGTGCCGTACCAGCCGATCATTGCCGCGCCGATGCCTGAGGTGATGTGGTCGTAGCCGGGTGCGATGTCGGTGGTCAGCGGCCCAAGCGTGTAGAAGGGCGCCTCGCCGCAGACTTCGAGCTGCCTGTCCATATTCTCCTTGATCTTGTGCATCGGAACATGGCCCGGCCCCTCGATCATGACCTGGCAATCCTTGGCCCAGGCGACCTTTGTCAACTCGCCGAGCGTTTCCAGTTCGGCGAACTGCGCCGCGTCGTTGGCGTCGGCGATCGAGCCGGGACGAAGGCCGTCGCCGAGCGAGAACGACACGTCGTAAGCGCGGCAGATGTCGCAGATTTCCTCGAAATGCTCGTAGAGGAAGCTTTCGCGGTGATGATGCAGGCACCACTTGGCCATGATGGAGCCGCCGCGCGACACGATGCCGGTGACCCGGTCGACCGTCAGCGGGATGTAGTGCAGCCGCACACCGGCATGGATGGTGAAATAGTCGACGCCCTGTTCGGCCTGTTCGATCAGCGTATCGCGGTAGATTTCCCAGGTCAGGTCCTCGGCGATCCCTCCGACCTTCTCAAGCGCCTGGTAGAGCGGCACGGTTCCGATCGGCACAGGCGAATTGCGGACGATCCATTCGCGGATGTTGTGGATGTTGCGACCGGTCGACAGGTCCATGACGGTGTCGGCTCCCCAGCGGATCGCCCAGACCATTTTTTCGACCTCTTCGGCCATCGACGAGGTGACGGCTGAATTGCCGATATTGGCATTGATCTTGACCAGGAAATTGCGGCCGATGATCATCGGCTCGCTCTCCGGGTGGTTGATGTTGGCGGGAATGATAGCCCGTCCGCGCGCTATCTCGTCGCGCACGAATTCCGGCGTGACGAAGTCCGGGATCGCCGCGCCGAAAGAGTTGCCGTCGCGCTGCATCCCGCCGCGTAAGCTCTCGCGGCCGAGATTCTCGCGAATGGCGACGAACTCCATTTCGGGGGTGATGATCCCGGCGCGCGCATAGGCAAGCTGCGTCACCGCTTGGCCCGTTTTTGCCTTTAGCGGCCGGTGGCGCACGGGAAATTCCGGCGTCAGGCGCTCACCTGACGCAAAGCCGTTGTCCTCCGGCCTGACACTGCGGGCATCGTGGAATTCGACGTCGCCGCGCACCGTCACCCATTCATTGCGAAACCTGGCGAGGCCCTTTTCGATGCTGGTTTCGACAGTCGGGTCCGTATAGGGGCCGGACGGATCGTAAACGGTGACAGGCGGTTCGCCTGCCGTCGGATGGACGGCGATTTCCCGCATCGGCACCCTGATCTGCGGGTGAATCAGGCCGGGTTTGTGGATTTTCCTTGAGGCGGGCAGCGGTCCCGTCGACACGGCGGGGGAAATGGCATTCATTTGGAGGCTCCTTTGCTCATGCATTGGAGACCCAGTTCTGTGCCGGAAGGATGAAAAGACGCTTCTGCCTGCCTGCTTACAGGTTTTCGGGCATGGACTCCCGCAAAAGCGCTTGCACCGTCCCTACGCCAGTATGAACTGGATCAGGTTCAACGGGTCACTGCGCCGCGAAAGCCAGCAGTATCTCAGCCCCTTGCCGGGACCCCCCTGGTGAATGGGTCAAATTGAGCGGGCGATCGCCATTTTGTCAAGCGCATTCGGCCCATCAATCGGCAACGCTTGCTGGGCGCGCGCGGACGAACTATTGAGCCTGCGTTAGCCATTTGGGCTGCGGCACAGCCTGCAGCAGGCTTTGCGTATAGTCGTGGCGAGGCGCCCCGAACAGCGCCGCGGTTTGGCCTTCCTCGACAATCCGTCCGTCTTTCATGACCATGATCCGGTCGGCAAAATGGCGCACGATCGGCAAGTCGTGTGTGATGAAAATATAGGAGAGGCCGAGCCTCGTCCTGAGGTCGGCCAGAAGGTCGATCACCTGCGCCTGGATAGAGACGTCGAGCGCCGAAACCGCCTCGTCGCAGACGATCAGTTCCGGCTCGCTGGCAAGCGCGCGCGCAATGGCGATGCGCTGTCGCTGGCCGCCGGAAAACTGGTGCGGGTAGCGCTCGGCGTGCTCCGGCAAAAGCCCAACCAATTCCAGGAGCTCTGCCACTCGAGCCTTCCACTTGTCCTTCGGCAGGATATCGCGGTGGATCACCCAGGGTTCGGAAATGATCGAATAAACGCGCATGCGCGGATTCATCGATCCGTATGGGTCCTGGAAGACCATCTGGACCTTGCGCCGAAACGCCATGAGGCGCTTCCCATTCATGTCGAAGATGTTCTCACCGGCAAAGACCGCCTTGCCGGCGCTTGGCGCGTTCAGCCCCAACAGCATGCGCGCGACGCTCGATTTGCCGGACCCGGACTCGCCGACGATGCCGAGCGTTTCTCCTCTCCTGACCTCGAAGCTTATGTCGTCCACCGCCTTGAACGTCCGCTTGCTGCTAAAAGCTCCGGAAGCAAGCTCATAGTGTTTGGTGAGATGTTCCACCTTGAGCAGCGTCTCGCCGGCGATCGCCGTCGAACGCTTGTTGGGCGCCTCCGCTGCGTTACCGTGGGGCAGGGCGGCGATGAGGCGGCGGGTATAGGCGTGCTGCGGATTGCTGAAGACCTCCCTGGCGATGCCCGTCTCGACGACCTTGCCGCCGTTCATGACGATAATCCGGTCCGCCATGGACGCGGCGACTTCGAGGTCATGGGTGATCATGATCAACGCCATGCCGGTTTCGCGCTGGAGATCGCGCAGCAGATCGAGGATCTGCGCTTGCACGCTGACGTCCAGAGCGGTCGTCGGCTCATCGGCGATCAGGATGTCCGGTTTCAACGCGATCGCCATGGCAATCATCACGCGCTGGCGCTGTCCGCCCGAGAACTGATGCGGATAGAAGTCGACGCGGTTTTGCGGCTCTGGAATGCCGACGCGCCGAAGCAGTTCTATCGTCTTGGCGCGTGCGCCCTTGCCGCTCTCTGCGCCGTGGCTCTCATAGACCTCCTCGATCTGGCGCCCCACCGTGTAGACCGGGTTCAAATAGGCGAGCGGATCCTGAAAGATCATCGCAATCCTGCGGCCGTTGATGCTTCGGCGCGCCTCGGCACCGAGGCCTGACAGTTCGACGCCATCGAAGAGGCAGGAGCCGGCCACGATGTCGCCTGGCGGACAGTCGATGAGATCCATCACCGTGCTGGTGCTGACGCTCTTACCCGAACCGCTTTCGCCGAGGATCACCAGCGTCTCGCCACGGCTGACGTGGAAAGAGACATCGTCGACGGCGCGTATCGGTTCATCGTCCGAAAGAAAATCGACGGTCAGACACTCGACCTTGAGAATGGTCGCGTTGCTCATCGGGCAGCTTTTCGCAATGTCTGAAGGCGCCAGCGTTGCTGCGGATCGGCAACGGTGCGCGCCCAGTTCGAGAGGATGTTGAGCGACAGCGTCGTCAGCATGATTGCAAGGCCCGGCCAGAATGCGATCCACCAGGCGGTGGCGAGATAGCCGCGGCCGTTTGCGACCATTGCGCCCCAGGTGAAGTCGGGTGGCTGAATGCCGAGGCCAAGGAAACTCAGCGCCGATTCCGACAAAATGACTGTCGCGAAATCAATGGCTGAAATTGTCACCAATGTCGGCAGGACAAGGGGGGCGATGTGCCGGATGATGATCCGGGCCGGCTTTGCACCCATGGCTCGCGCCGCGCTGACGAACATGCGCTCGCGGAGCTCCAGCACTTCCGCACGCGCCGTTCTGAGGTAGATCGGCATGCGCGTGACGGCGAGAACGATCACCAAGTTGGTGATGCTCGGACCCAGCGTGTAGAGCACGATGAGCGCCAGCAGTAGCGAGGGAAAGCTCATGACGACATCGGCCAGTCGCAGGATGAGATGGCTGTACCAGCGCTCCGAATAGCCCGCGATCAGGCCGAGTGTCCCACCGACCAGCATCGACGCGAACACCGCCGCCGCGGCAATGCCGAACGTGTTCTGCGCGCCGACAATCAGCCTGGCCAGGATGGGCCGGCCGAGGGTGTCGGCGCCAAGGACGTAGATCCAGCCACTGGCCAGCGAGAACGGGGCGAGGTTGCGCTGGCGCAGCCCGAGCCGCGATGCGGCGTCGCCCACCAGCCACGGGCCGAGGACCGCCGCGATGACGACGATCGCCAGGAAAATAGCAGCGGCGAGCGCAAGCCTGTCGCGCTTCAAATAGGCAAAAATCACGCGGCCGCTGCCTGGAACGGCCGCCGGCTTGATGTCGGGGGTGATGATCGTCATGGCTCAGTACCGGATGCGCGGATCGAGAACCGCGTAGAGCAGGTCGATCGCGATGTTGAGGATGAAGATGGCGGTTGCCGTCACCAGAATGGTCGACTGGACGACGGCAAAGTCGCGCTGGATGATCGAATCGATCATCAGCTTGCCGATGCCGGGCCAGCCGAATATCGACTCCACGACGACGGCGCCGTTGACAAGGCTGGTCGCCAGGTCGCCGGCGACCGTGACGACCGGCAGCAGCGAGTTGCGAAGCGCATGCCCGAAGATGATCTTCTGCCGCGGCAGGCCCTTGGCCCTTGCGGTCTTGATGTATGGAGAGGCAAGCGCCGACAGGATGGTTCCGCGCACGACCTGCACCAGGAGACCGAAAGGGCGAAGCATCAGCACGAAGGTCGGCATGATCCAGTGGACCCAGGTGCCGGTGCCCGATGTCGGCAAAAGCCCGAGCCCCACGGCGAAGACAAGGATGCCGACGATGGCGACCCAGAAATCCGGCGCACTTGCGCCGGCCAGCGAGACGAGGCTGGCGATACGGTCGAAGATGCTGCCCGGCCGCGCGGCCGCCAGAGAGCCGACAAGGATTGCCAAGGCGGTCGACAGCGTGATCGCGACGACGGCCAGCTTCAGCGTTTCCGGGAACGCCTCAAGCGCGACCTGCATCGCCGAGCGGTTCTGGCGCAGCGATTCACCGAAATCCAGCTGCAGCAGATCGCGCAGATATCCCAGAAACTGCCAATGGATCGGCTGATCGAGGCCGTTCAACCGCGCGAACGCGGCCCGAGCTTCCGCAGTCGAGTCCAGAGGCAGGTACAAGGCGGAAGGATCGCCGGTGAGCCGTGTCAGGAAAAAAACCAAGGTCAAAAGACCGATGACCGATAGGATGCTGTGCGACGCCCGGCGTCCAAGATAGGTTATCATTTCGGATGCCCTTCGGCGGATATCGACGGAGGCAACGGGTCGGGGGCGCAGGGCGACGACCGCCTGGCGCCCCCGTATCGCTCAGTCTTTGATGGCGATATTGGCCAGCGGTATTTCGCTGTTGGTGGTGATATCGGGCTTCCATTCCAGCCTGGTGCCAACCCGGGTGTAGCCGATCATGTGGAACATCGGGATGTCCGCCACCACTTCGTTGCGGGCCTTGCCGAAAATCGCCTTGAAGCTGTTGGTGCGGGCTTCGCCGGTCGCCGCCAGTGCCTCGTCTATCTGCTTGTCGAATGCCGGATCGGCCAAGGTCGAGTAGCTGCCGCTCGATCGATAGAAGATCGGCACCGTGAAGGCCGCATCGCCCTTGTTGTTGTCATGCATCATCTGCAGAAGATTGGGGCCGCGCTCCGCCGGGAACGGCTTTTGCAGATAGCGCAGCCAGTCGGCGACATCGAGCATGGTCAGCTTCACGTTGAGGCCGGCATCCTGCCACATCGTCATCATCGCCTCCATCGCTTCGGCGCCGTTCGGATAGATGCCGTTTCGCCCGATGAGCTTGATCTCGGTGTCGACCGCGACGCCCGCCGCGCGCGCCTCTTCGATGAGCTTTTTCGCCTCTTCCGGATCATACGACCAAGGCTCGAGCGCATCGTCATGGCCGTTGATCCCGGAGACGACCATCTGCGACGCACGCTTGACGTCGTCGCCGAACAGCTGGGCAAGGCCTTCCCAGTCGATCGCCAGGTTGAGCGCCTTGCGCACGCGCAGGTCGTCGAGCGGCGGCTCGGCGGCATCGATGCGGATGGCGGTGGTTTCGGAGTTCAGGTAGGCGAAATCCGTCTCCGGATTGCTGGCGTCCTGGATGGCAATCGACGGTGTCAGGTCGGCTTCCCCGGTCTCCACCATGGCGGCTCGAATCGAGGATTCGGGTCGCCAGACATAGGTTGCCTTGGTGATCTGCGGCTTGTTGCCCCAATAGCCGTCGAACGCGTCCAGCACCACGGTCTGCGGGGAAAAGGTCGACAGCGTGAACGGGCCGGTGCCGACCGGATCGTTCACCGCCTGGTCGACCGGCGTCTTCGGCGAGACGATCATGACCACGCTCAACAGCGTCGGCATGATGGGCTCGGGCCTGTCCGACTTTATTTCGACGGTCAGCTTGTCGAGCGGCGTCAGCGTCAGTTTGGCATCGCCGAATTTCGCAATGTTGCTGCAGGTAAGCTTGCCGCTGATCATCCTGTTGATGGAGAAGACGACCGCATCCGCATTGAGTTCGGTTCCGTCCTGGAATTTGACGCCTTCGCGCAGCTTGATCCGCCAGGTGGTCGGATCCACGCTGGTCCACTCGGTCGCCAGTTTCGGCTGGGGCTGTCCGCTGTTCGGATCGATGACGGTCAACGATTCAACTACGTTTTGGCTGAGTATCTGGCCGACATTGGTGATGATGGTGCCGCAGGGCTCCAGATTGGCCGGCTGCTCCGGCAGGACGATACGGATCTCCTGCGCCGCTTCCTGTGCGACGGCCGATGGCGCGGCAGCGGTCATCATTGCGACAGCTGCAATCGTATGAATGCTTCTGTTCATGTCTCTCCTCCCTTGTTCTTCCATTTGGGATCTTCCGTTTTGGCTGTCGCACGAGACGATCCTCCTCATCCCGTGCTGCCGACAACTTGCCGATCTCGCGGCGGCTAGGCGGCGATCTTCTCGATCAGTCCGCGCAGCGCGTCTTTCTCCTGCGGCTTCAGATCCGTCAGCGGCGGCCGAAGCGGGCCGGGTGTTCGTCCGATGAGTTCGACGCCTGCCTTGATGATCGACACCGGATAACCTTGCTCGCGATCGCGCAGAGCCGCGAAGGGAAAGAAGAAGCTGTGCAGGATTTCTTCCATTGCAGCGCGATCACCTGTCCGCATCGCCCTGTAGAAGCGCTGTGCCAATTCCGGCACGAAATTGAAGACCGCGGAGGAATAAGTCGTCACGCCGGCGCCGTTGAAGCCCTCGGCAAACAGCTCATGCGTGGGCATGCCACCGATGTAGCAGAGCCGATCGCCGAGCTTTGCAGTGACGTGGCGGACAAGATCTATCTTGCCTGTGCCGTCCTTGAACCCGATGAGGTTTGGGCACGCGTCAGCAAGGCGGGCGACCGTGTCGGCATTGGCGACCGAGTTCGCACGGTTGTAGATGATGACGCCGAGGCCGGTGGACTGGCACACGGCCTTGACATGCCGAAAAATCCCCTCTTGCGAGGCCTCCATCAGATAGTGAGGCAGAAGCAGGAGACCGTCGGCTCCCGCAGCCTCGGCGCGGCGGGCGATTTCCGTGGCGAGCGCCGTGCCGTAACCGCAGCCGGCGATGATCGGCACGTCTCCCGAGGCATCCTTGGCCGCGCGGGTAACGTCGGCGACCTCTTCCGGCGACAGCGAGAAGAATTCACCGGTGCCGCCGGCCGCGAACAGGGCAGCGGCACCGAACCCCGACAGCCATTCGACATGCGCGCGATAGCTTTCGAGATTGAGGCTGAAATCCTCGTTGAAATGCGTGACCGGAAACGACAGCAGCCCTGAAGCGACACGCGACTTGATTTCATCTGGCGACAAAGGAACTCATCCCACAAATTAATATGATGTCACCTAGATTCATATGATGAGTATCCAGACGAGTCAACCGCCGGTGTTGTCCTGATTTGTCGGGCGCCGGACGGTCAGGGCGCGATAGCGCTTTATCCCGGTCACCAAATGGCGGCGCATCGCCTCACGCGCCTTTTCCGGGTCGCGGGCGAGGATCGCATCGGCGATTTCCCTGTGCTCCTGCAGAATCGGATGGTCGCGATTGGGCAAGGGGTCGACGCCGCCCATCATCGTCTTGAACTTCACCCGCGGGATCATCCGCCGGCCGACATGTTCGAGGAAGGCCTTGAACCTGGCGTTGTTGGTTGCGGCGGCGATCGCCATGTGGAACTGGAAGTCGGCATCGTCCGTGGGTTGCCCTTGCGCCATGAGGTCGGCGAACCTTTCGACCTGGGCCTCGATTTCGGCCTCTTGCGCCGGCGAACTGCGGGCGGCGGCAAGGCCGGCGGCCTCGACTTCGATGCCGATGCGCAGCTCGAGCTCTTCGATGATGTCCGAGATCTTGTTGGTTTCGTCGGTGAACAGCTTCAATCCCTCGTCGACGGGTTTCGGGCCGAGAACGAAGACGCCGGCGCCCTGCCGCGATTCCACCAGCCCATCGGCACGAAGCGCGGCAATGGCCTCCCGGACCACGGTGCGGCTGAACCCGAACCGGTCGATCAGCGCTGGTTCTGTCGGCAATTTATCGCCAGGCGCATAAAAGCCGGCTTCGATCTGGTCGCGCAGCGCATCGGCAACTTGAGAGACGAACGACCGCCGGGACGTTCGATGTTCGGCCTGCTGCATGGGTCCTCCCAACTTTGCCGGATCCTGAGGATCCATACTCCCAGTGCGGGCCAAAAGCGAGTCATCATATGAAAATTCGTCGTCCGATGTCGAATATCTTAAGGTCATCGTATGGCTTCTGTGTTCAGCGTCGGCCATCAGATCGCCGGTCGTGCTGGGCACGGCGATCAGTGAAATCCACGCAGTGGCAGCTTTCAGGCTGCAGCCGGCAGGTGATCGCGGACCCACCTGACGATCTGTCCCGCCGTCATTGCGCCGGATGTGCGCGCAACCTCCTGCCCGCCATGGAAGAGGATCATGGTCGGGATGCCGCGGATGCCAAGCCTGGCTGCAACGGCCTGCTCATTGTCGGAATTGAGCTTGATCAGGCGAACATGCGGCTCCAGTTCGTTGGCTGCCGCTTCATAGGCCGGCGCCATCATCTTGCACGGGCCACACCATGGTGCCCAGATGTCGACGACGACGGGGAGGCTGCTTCGCGTGACCTGGCGATCGAAACTCTGTGCATCGACGTCTGCCGGGTGACCCGAGAACAGCCTGGAGCCGCACTTTCCGCATTTCGCGTCCCCGGCATCGCGTGCTGGCGGCAGGCGATTGACCCCGCCGCATTTGCCGCAAACCACCAGATTTTCCTGCGCCATGCCCATTTACCCGTCTTTATGCGCGTCGATCGTCGCCGTCACGATGCGGTCTTGAGTGGAGGATTCTGCGCAAAAGCGACCGCGTCCGAAACCTTGGCCAATTCTGCGGCGATATCGGCGAGCTTTCGATCGGCGTCGACCTTGCGCCAGTTGGACGGGGTAGCCTTTCGCTGCAATTGCCGCGACAAGATATCGACTGTGGCGTCAGAAGGACCGCCACTGCGCTCGCTCACCCGCTGCCAAAGAACGAGCGGATCCGCCTCCAGCCAGAATCCGGCGAAAGCAACGTCTCTGCCGTTTGCAGCTTTCTCGATGCGGTTGCGATCGGCCGGCCGGTCAAAGACGGCATCGGCGACCACCGAACCGCCTTCGGCAAGGATCAAGTCGGCGCGCCATGCCATTTCGCGGTAGACGCGGTCCGACACATCAGGTCGATAAGCCCTGTCCGGCAGCTTCGTCTCGGCTGGCACCCCATGCAGGGCTTTGCGGATGCGGTCGCTTTCGACAATGCGTGCGCCGGGCGGCGCGCCAACATGTGCGGCGAGTGCCTCGGCAACGGCCGTCTTGCCGGAACCGCTCAAGCCGCCGATGGCGATCAGCCGAGGCGGCTTTTCCTGGAGAAGTGTTCGGGCAAGCTCGAAATAGGATCTGGCCTCGGCAAGCAGGCCGCCGGGCATGTCACCGCCTTCCTCGATCTGGGTTGCGGTGACATGCGCGCGCACCGCAGCCCGCACTGCCATGAAAAAAGGCAGGAGGATGAAGCCGTCCTCGTCGTCTGCTTCGTCGAGATAGCGGTTCATCACCAGGTTGGCGAGTTCCGGAAAGCCGCGATGCCAGAGGTCCATCAGCAGGAAAGCCAGGTCGTAAAGCACGTCGATGCTGGCGATCTGGTCGTTGAATTCGATGCAATCGAAGAGGCGGGGCTCTCCGTCGAAGAGACAGATGTTGCGCAGATGCAGGTCGCCGTGGCATCGCCGGATCTTGCCTGCCGCCTCCCGCCGGTCGAGCAACTCGCAATGACGGGCGAGGGCGGTGCGAAACATCCCGGTGAATGGCTTTATCTCGGCTTGCTCGAAAACATGGTTGGTGGCAAAGCCGGCTTCGTTGATGGCGAGCACGCCTGCCAGGTTCGAGGATCCGCTGCCCTTGTGGACCTCCGGCGCGCCGCGATGATAGCGCACGATCATGCGCGCGACATCCGTCATCAGCGCAGGCGTCAGTTCGCCACCGACTGCCATTCCGTCGAGCAGCTTCGACTGATCGAAGCGGACCATTTCGATCGCCGCATCGACCAGTTTGCCGCTTCCGTCGAAGGCCAGCTCGCCGCCGGCCTCGCGGGTGACGCGCCGCACCCCCAGATAGAGGCCGGGGGCAGTCCTGGAGTTGAGATCGACCTCCTTCTCGCAAGCGGCGAGCCGCAGCGCCGGGGTCGAGAAGTCGACATAGGGCAGCTTGACCGCTCGCTTGATCTTGTAGGCGCGCTGGCCAACCAGGAATATCCGCGAGATATGGGTCTCGATCGCCTCGACCGGTCCGCTCTCGCCATATGCGGCAGGGTCCATCAACATCGCGGCCACGGATTGCTGATCCTCGACGATCATCGGATGCCTCTTTGTTTTGTACCCAACCTGGGGAAGCCAGCGAGCGTGGTCGCTGAAATTCCACGCCATCAGGCCCTTGCTGCCACAGCGCCTGGATATAACCAGCCAGGTCACGAATGCGTTCCGTGATGCTGCTGCTCCGGTGTTCGGGGCGTATTCTTGGCGTCCTCCAGCGGCCTGAAACCTGTTGGCGTCGGCACGTGGGCATGTTGATACGGATCAAATGATGACCGGCGGCGTTCTTGACTCAGCGCTAGCAGCGCGCCGAGCCGTCTCGCTGTTGTTGCAACGACGATTGGGCTTTGGGGCAAAATCGGGAGCAGCCGCCATGGCTTTCAGGACGATACTTGCCGTTACGGGACCGCACGAGGGAGACGGTGATCTCAAGCCTGCCGCCGACCTGTGCAACGAGATCGGCGCCTATTTTGCTGTTCTGGTCGTTGCCGTAGCTGCGCCGCCACCAGTCGGGGAGTATGCCGCGGTCGTTTCAGAAGCCTGGCTCGACGAGCGTCGGGCCGTCGAGGATCTGTTGAAGAAGCGGACTGCTGACCTGTCGGCTTTTCTCGCCGGCAGCGTGCTTTCGGCCGATGTCTCCAGCGAATATCCGGAAGCCGGCTGGGCCGACGACACCATCGGCCGCCGTGCCCGCTATGCCGACATTACGGTCATTGGACCGGAGCTGCTCGCCAACGAAACGCTGAAAAGCAAAGCGATCGAAGGCGCATTGTTTTCTTCGGGAAAGCCCTTGCTGCTAATCCCCGCGGGGGCGCAGCCGACCCTGAACCCGAAACGCGTGCTGATTGCATGGGACGCCCGTCTGGAGGCATTGCGTGCCGTCCGCGAATCCCTCGGCCTGCTGCCAGGCGCCGATGAGGTGCACCTCGTCATGGTCGATCCGGTGGAGGACGAGTACCGCCACGGGGCCGAACCCGGAGCCGACGTCGCCGCCTATCTCGCGCGGCATGGCGTGAATGTCACAGTCGACCGGCTGCCCAGCCTGGACCATTCAGTCGTCGACGTGCTTCGCCGGCACGCGCTCGACATCGCCGCCGACCTGATGGTGATGGGCGCTTACGGTCATTCCCGGTTGCGCGAGCGCATCTTCGGTGGCGTCACCGTCTCGATGCTTGAAGACCCGTCGATGCCGATCCTTATGGCGCGTTAGCCGCCGGCGCCCGTCATTGGCATCCCTTTTAAGTCCCAAGGGACACTGTTGCCGCCCATCTAGCCGTCTCATCGGTATCGGCGGAGCCGCGAATCTGTGGTAAGCCGCCGCTCAACCAACCAAAGGACGACACCTGTGAGCGAACCGACCGTGGCCGAGGCGACCGAAAGTATCTATGCCTCCCTCCGGGCGGACAATGCCGACATCGACGCGCATATCGCGACGCTTAAGGCGGCGATGACACGAGAAGGGATAAAACAGGCGGTGTTCGATCCGACCAGGCTTGCGCAGAACAACCGTTCGGGCCGCAAGCTGATGCAGGCTTATTTTCGGCAGCGCGGCGTGAGCGTGAGGTTTTCGGCCTCGTAGGGCGCACGCTGAGGCGCCACGGCCCGCCGGCAACCATTGTGGTCCAGGATCCGCCGGGGGCTCAGGCAAGTCCGCTTTTGGCTTCTACCTTCTGTAGCCCGACTTTTGGCTTCCGACCCGCCCGACGTCAAAGTATGTGGGAAATCGGCCGCCAAATGGTCAATTCAATCACTTGCGCCGGCTGCCGAGTACATCGGTGACCGATTCGCCGCCTCTGGCCTACGGATTTGACCGGCTCGATCGCATGAATCTGCCGCTTTAAGCGCTTCAGCGCGGTAAGCCTTGTCTAACGCTCCGATCCGTCGAACCGACGCGAAGAACCGTGGATAGTCGCCCGAACACAAATCGAGCAAGCGGAGAAACGTCGCCACCTGATCGCCGTAGACGGAAGTCGCCGCGAGCTTCGCGTTGTTAATCGGAGCATTGAACCAGACATCGTATCCCCGGTATCCACGCCAGCGACTGTCGCGCATCTCTCGGTAGCGCATCCGCAGCCGTTCGATCGCGGCCATCTTCGCGGCCCGCTTCTGCTCAGAGGTAGCGCTGCCGTCATAGACATGGCTTAGCTCGTCCCGGGTCTGCGACACCAGCGCAAGAAATTGAGCTCTGCGCCTCCGGTCGGCTTTGTAACGGCGCAACTCGGCGGTATCACCAGCCGCGCGCAGCCATTTTCTCACGCCGGTTGTTTCGACGGCGACAGCGAATGCCTCGTTGAATGCGGAATCGTCCTTCACATAGACGCGTTGGTGGGCCAGCTCATGGAAAACTAGCCCCGCAAGATACGTTTCATCTTGGCTGAGCATCGTACTTAGCAGCGGGTCAATTGACCAGCCAAGCGTGGAATATGCAGTGATGCCCGTCACATAGACGTCCAGGCCCTGTCTCTGAAGTTCGACAGCGGTTTCAATCGCAGACCTTTTGGAGAAGTATCCTCGGTACGGAACGCATCCGAATACTGGAAAGCACCATGTTCGTGGCGTCAGCGAGAATTCCGGCGCGGCGAAGATGGCCCATGTCACCGCGTCCCGACCAACGTTAACATAGCTGCGGTAGCTATTGTTGTCCGGCAGCGCTAGTTCATCTATCGCAAACTGTCGGATGGCGCTCGCCGATTCCATTCGAGCGCGTAGTGTCCCAGGGATCGAAGGATCGTCGATCAGCTCTTCGACATCCTGGCGCGCCGCCATGATCTCCACGTGACCCTTCAAGGATTGTGCGTAGTAAGAAATGCTGGTGCAACCGGCCACGCCGGACATCACGATCGTCGCAGCAACCGAACGAAAAAATGCACGCATCACGGTTGCCCACGGCATTTGCTCACACGTCCGGATAGGGCAAACGTCGCAACTACGCCCGGTCCCAAACAGTGGCTCCAATTCGGTTGATATCCTGGGATGAGGGTTTAGGTTAGACGTTCGTCTTCGGCAAGATTGTCACAATGTGATCATTCGCTGCCAGATTGCCGAATGTCCGCTATAAGCCGGACACGGCGGCATGCGAACTATCCGCCTAGGAGGTCTTTTTCTCCTGGAGCTTCCGGTCGCATCCGGCCCACCGCTGTTGGTCCGCAATGCGCCGATGTCAGCCGTAGAGATGAACTTGTCTCTGCCTGGAAGCAGACATCGCCGGCGACGGCACCGGAGGTCACGGTTGCGCCAGCAGCGGACATATGCTCTGGACGCAGCGAAAGTCGCAATCCGGACCCCTTGCGGACCTACGGAAAGCTGCTCCGAGAGCGGAGGCGTCGAGTCATGATCGCGCGTCCCGGCTCGCCAAGCACGTGAAGTCGATCGAGCGGGTCGGCGGCATCGAGTCCTGGAACCTCCAGACCATAAACAAGGCTTTCGGACCGCCTCGAGCGCTTCTGAAGCCAGCAGATCCGCTACCGCCGAATGTATGGGCGCGGGAAGATCGACCTGCTTCAGGCCCGACTGATAGGTGCCTTCTGATGGCAAACTGCACCACAATTGCGTCAGATCCAACATTGCAGGCGATCTCACACCTCCAGATGCGCCTGCCCGAAGGCACCTCGTGGCGCAGGAGGCCAGCGTCAAACCCACAATGCCGATTGAAGCGCTTAAACGTGGGAGATGCGTCGGAGTGATCTCCAATGCGACTGACTTAGGCGACAATCAGGTCGTGTCGATCAGGAATCGCTCAAGCCGGGTGCGGATTTCTTCTCGCCAAGCTGCTTGGGCGGTACCTTGTTGAGGGCGATCTTCCGCCTACATGCTGTCAGAAAAGACCTCCCACACTAGGACAGAAGGCGCCCGTCCATCCTCCGCCTCAGGCGGAGCAGGTCATCGCAACCGTAGGAGAGACCGATGCAAGAGTCCCTCGTCGTCCGCCGCGAGACGCACATCCCGGCGCCGCCCGCCGCGGTGTTCGCCCTCCTGACCGATCCGGAGAAAATCCTGCGCTGGATGGGAACGGAGGCTGAGGTCGAGCCGCAGCCTGGCGGGCTCTATCTCGTCAATGTCACTGGGGCTCGCTGCGCTCGCGGCTCCTTCCGCGAGGTGGTGCCGGTGCACCGCCTGGCCTACAGCTTTGGCTGGGACGGCAGCGAGGTGGTGCCGCCGGGGTCGAGCCTGATCGAGGTCGACCTGATCGAGCAGCCGGACGGAACGCTGCTGCGCCTGACCCACACCGGCCTGCCTAACGCCGAGCAATGCGCCGGCCATGCGGAAGGCTGGGCCCATTACCTCGGCCGGCTGGCCGAGGTTGCGGCCGGGCGTGAACCGGGGCCGGACCCCTGGCATGGCAGGGACTGACTCTTTCCGCTCGTCGCTCGCAGGGGTGTCGAAGGCTGCCTCATCGAGGATTGGACCGTGAGTCTGGAGGATGGCGTCTATGTAAAGGAGTAGTTGTGCCGGCGGCAGTCCCATGGCTCGCCCTGAATGTCACCTCTCCCTTAAGTACGCCCTTAACGACGTCCCGTCCGGTCCCGTTGAGGGCGTCCTCACGTGACAACATGACAGGCAGAAGCGCCATCCCGCGGCGCGGATGACAGGCTAGTGGCCGCGGTGGCATAATCGCGGCATGGATCTGCCCGCGCCACTCGCCTGGTTGTTGGACGAGGCCGGCTCTTCGCCCGGCTCTGACTGGTTCCTGGCCGAGCTCGGCGGCCGGCTGCTGGCCGACGGCCTGCCGTTGGCCGGGGGCGCTCTGACGGTCGCGGTGCCGCATCCGATCATCGCCCGCCGCACCTGGCTGTGGCAGGCGGAGACCGGGGCGGTGATCGAGGCGCTGGGCTTCGCCGGCGGCCCGCTCAACCAAGCCGGGCGCGACTGGCTGGCCGAGCTTGGCCCTGTGCAGGAGGACACGATCGGCCCGGAGCCGGACAGTCCGGTGCTGGGCTGGGCAGGGACCCGGCCATTCGGCCCCGCCGAGGCCGGCCGGCTGCGCCAGGCCGCGCGCTTCGCCGCAGCGCCCTTAGCCGCCCTGACCGCGCGGGCGGCGCTGGCAGCGCTGCTCGAGGCCTATCTTGGCAGGCGCAGTGCCGCCCGGGTGCAGGCCGGCGCGCTGCGCCGCGGCACCGGGGAGACCATCCGCGCCGCGCTGCTCTGTGCCGATCTGCGTGACTTCACCGCCCTGTCCGAGGCGACGGAGCCCGCAGCGATGATCACCGCCCTCGACGCTTGGTTCGACCGCGTCGCCGGGGCGGTGCATGCTTTCGGGGGCGAGGTGCTGAAGTTCATCGGCGACGGTGTGCTGGCGATTTTCCCGGTCACGGGCGCCCCGGCCGAGGCCTGCGAGGCGGCGCTGCGGGCTGTTGTCGCCGCCCGCGCCGGCATGGCCCATCTCGATGCGGTGCGGCAGACGGAGGGGCTGCCGCCGCTGCCCTTCGGCGCGGCACTGCATCTCGGTGAGATGCTGTGGGGCAATATCGGCGCGGCCGACCGGCTGGACTTCACTGCCATCGGCCCTGCGGTCAACCTGGTCAGCCGGCTCGAAGGGCTATGCAGGCCCCTTGGTCGCAGCGTGCTCATCTCGGGCGCGGTCGCGGCGGAGACGACAACGGCTTTGATCCCTTTGGGCGAGCACTTATTGCGCGGTATCGCTGATCCCTGCGCGGTCTTCACCCTGCCGGAGGATTGAGCCCCGCGCGCCGGGGTCCGGGCAAGGGCACCAGATGCGTGACTAATACAAGCGGGAGCCGGTACGTCTGTGCAGGCAATCGGCTTTGCAGCCACGAGCGGCGACGGACTGAGCTGATCATGTCGCCTCATGTGCTCCGGCCAATAGCAGCACGTAGGTTGCCTTTTCAAGCTTCCTTACCGCTCGCTCAGATTTGTCTATCTGACAACAAACGTCAGCTGTCATACATTCCGGACGTTCGCTGCGATGCCACGAACGTCCGCAGGGGGGCACGTCACGGCGTTACTCGCACCGACGTGAAGGTCAGCTATTGAAGATCCGAGGGCCAAAGCTGCCAGTCCGCTTGCGGCCCCAAAATGACCATGAACGGCCGAGGTTTGGTGGAAAACGGAACGTCCGCTGTCGGCGCACCCTCCAGCAAATTTCCACCACATCCCAGAACTAACGGTCGCTTCATCGGGATTGGCTGATAGCTTCGGCACGTCTTGGCATGACATGACTGCGGGAGGATGCCCCCTTGAGAATGAGATATCTGCTAGCAGCCTCACTCGTTGTGGCGATCGTCCTGACGCTCAGATGGGAATGGCTGGAGCCCCATCACTTCGAGGATGACGTCATGCGAGCCGCGCTGGCGGAGGAAGTTCGCCGGGACGACACCCGTTGCCAGCTCAGCAGCAAAGCTGTGGAGCAGGCTCGGCCATGGGTTCTTGCAGCCTGCGCGGCAGGCGGGCTCGGCTGGCATGAGGCAGCGGCGAAATATGGCGACGATGCAGCCAGAGTGTTCCTCGTCTATGGCGAGGATGCGGATTTCGTGGAGGTTTTCGACCGTCTCGGCCATCCGGTCGTGCCGGTGATTGCTTACTTCGTGAAGAATGGATCGTCGCAGTACTTGTTGCAGGAAACCATCGGTCAGGGCCTCTCGAGCCTGTGGGACGACCGGCAGGTGGGATTCGGCCTCGCCGAGATTTCGCCGGAGCAATATGGGCTTGTTGCCATTCGCGAGCTCAAGGATCGCGGGCATGAGATGCTGTCGGAGTTCGAGATCGTTGACGGAACAGCAGTCCGCAGACAGTTCACCCGCACGCTGCTTGGTGCGAAGAACATAGTCCTGGGCGGCGTTTCCGACCTGGAAGGGGTGATCACCCGCGGCGAGCGGCTTCCGACCTGGGACGAGATGGGTTGGGCGGCCTTCGATGCGGCAATCGTCGTCGGGGGCATGGGCGCCGCAGCCAAGGCATTGCGGGTTGCGAGGGCACCGGTGGCCGCAGCTGGTCGCGGAACTGTGCGGATCGCACATCTGAGGGCTGCAGGCAAAGGTGCGTTCCAATCGCTTTCCGCCGTCGGTACCGCAGCCGGTGTCGCCGCCGTCGTCGCACTTCCCTATGTGGCGATCACGCGACCTCACCTTCTGACAAACGCGGCCGGTTGGATAGCCGAACAAGCAGGTCTCCCGGCCTGGCTCGGCGCCTTTGCGGCCTACCTTATACTCTGTCTTGTCCTGGCTTCTCTGCTGAGGATGGTTCTGGCGCCGCTGGCCTGGACGCTGCGAACGCTGGGCAAGATCGTTGGACGATTCGCCGGTGCCGGCGGTGTCCGATCCGCCTAAGTCCCGGGCACAGCGCCAATGGTGCGCGAAGCAGACATAGTTTAGATGGCGCGGCCTCAGGTTCTGCAAAATCGCGAGTGGGTATGTGCCGGAACAGCCGACCTGGGGTTGGCGGGTGAAATGGCAGCAATAGCGTGTCGCAGTTAAATAGTTATGCGTCTGCCAGCTCCATCGAGCAGCCTAGATACTTTTCCATCTTTTCAGTGGGGATATCTGTGGGGCAGGCAGTATTCGGGATGCCTAACCCATTGTTTTTTCTGGTCGGAGTGGCAGGATTTGAACCTGCGACCCCATCGTCCCGAACGATGTGCGCTACCAGGCTGCGCTACACTCCGTGACCAGACCGCGGGCTTATAGCCGCCGTACTTCGTTCCTGCAAGCGCCAATGGCAGCGCTTCTGTCGCATTTCTTGCCGTTTCGCTCTAACGTCATACAGGTTTCAGTTCCCTGCGGGATAAACACCGCTTAACGGCTCGTGTTATAGGCATGGCCACCTGCGTTGAAACCACTCTGAATCCAGCCGCTTGGAGTTGCTGTCTTGTCCCTGAAGATTGTTAGCGAAGCCCTTCCCAACACTTTCGAGTTTGAAACCTCGGCGCTGATCAAGGCGTCCGGCTTTCGTGAGTATGATGCGCGCTGGTGGTTCGGCCATCCGGGCTCTGCAAAGCCACCTGAGCTCAACCTGATCGGTGTCCAGGCGCTCGGCATGGGGCTCGGCACGCTGATCCGGCGTTTGGGCGCCGGGCCGGACATCGTGACCGGGCATGATTTCCGCTCCTATTCGCTGGCGATCAAGCTGGCGCTGGTTTCCGGGCTGATGGCCGCCGGCGCGCGGGTTAGGGATATCGGGTTGGCGCTATCGCCGATGGCTTATTTCGCCCAGTTCGCGCTCGACACGCCGTCTGTCGCCATGGTCACCGCCTCGCACAACGAGAACGGCTGGAGCGGCGTCAAGATGGGGGCGGCGCGTCCGCTGACTTTCGGTCCGGAGGAAATGAGCGCATTGAAGGCGATCGTGCTTGCCGGCGACTTCGACCTGGTCGGCGGCGGCTCCTATGACTTCGTTGCGGATTTCCGCAAGATCTATCTCGACGACCTGACCCGCGACAAGCGCATAGCGAGAAAGCTCAAGGTGGTCGCCGCCTGCGGCAACGGCACTGCCGGCGCTTTTGCACCTGAAGCGCTGGAACGGATCGGCTGCGAGGTGATCCCGCTCGATGTCGAGCTCGATCATAAGTTTCCGAATTACAACCCCAATCCCGAAGACATGAAGATGCTGCACGCGATCCGCGACAAGGTGCTGGAGACAGGAGCAGATGTCGGGCTTGGCTTCGACGGCGATGGCGACCGCTGCGGCGTGGTCGACAATGAAGGCAACGAGATCTTCGCCGACAAGGTCGGCGTCATGCTCGCGCGCGACATTGCGCGCCTGCATCCAGGCTCGACCTTCGTCGTCGACGTCAAGTCGACCGGATTGTTCAATACCGACGCCGCGCTGCGCGCCGATGGCGCCGTCACCGATTATTGGAAGACCGGCCACTCCTATATAAAGCGGCGCGTGGCCGAGCTTGGCGCCATCGCCGGTTTCGAGAAATCCGGTCATTTCTTCTTCAACCCGCCGATCGGGCGCGGCTATGATGATGGTCTGATCACAGCCATCGCCATCTGCGAGATGCTGGATCGCAGCCCGACAAGCAGCATGGCCGATCTCTATCGCGACCTGCCGCTGACTTTCGGCACGCCGACCATGTCGCCGCACTGCGCCGACGAGCTGAAATATGGCGTGGTCGAGCGGGTCGTTTCCGACTTTCAAGCCATGAAGCATGACGGCGCCATCTTCGCCGGCCAGAAGATCGCCGAGCTGATCACCGTCAATGGCGTTCGCGTCGTTGCCGAGGACGGCACCTGGGGCCTGGTGCGGGCGTCGTCGAACAAGCCGGAGCTTGTCGTCGTGGTGGAGAGCCCGGTGTCGTCCGAACGGCGCCGGCAGATGTTCGAAGCCGTCGATGCGGTGCTGCGCCGCAGCCCTGAGGTCGGCGCCTACAACCAGACGTTCTAAGTTCTCTGGCTAAGGTCTCTGGTCGGCGGCGCCGGTGAGCCTCAATAGGGGCTCGCCACATCCCCGGTCTCGACATAGACCGACTTCAACTGCGAATAGAGTGCCAACGCCGCAAGCGAGTTTTCTCGCCCGATTCCCGACTGCTTGAAGCCGCCGAAGGGAATTTCGACGGGCGTCAGGTTGTAGGCGTTGATCCAGCAGGTGCCGGCCTGCAACTCGGCGATGACGCGGTGGGCGCGCGGCAGGTCGCGCGTGAACACGCCGGCGGCAAGGCCAAATTCGGTATCGTTGGCGCGCTCGATCACCTCGTCCTCACCGTCGAATTTCAGCACGCTCATGACAGGCCCGAAAATCTCCTCGCGCGCGATGCGCATCGTGTCGGTGACGCCGGTGAAGACCGTCGGCTCGACGAAGAAGCCGCCTTGGAAACCTTGCAGCGAAGGTACATTGCCGCCGCAGGCGAGCACAGCGCCATCCTGCTTGCCGGCCTCGATATAGCCGATGACCTTTTCATGCTGCGCCTTGGAGACCAGCGGTCCCATCTGCGTTTCCTGGTCGAGCGGATCGCCGATACGGATTTTCTTGGTCCGCTCGACGAGTCGTTCGACGAAACGGTCGTGGATGCCCTTCTGCACGAAGACCCGCGTGCCGTTGGAGCAGATCTGGCCGGTCGAATAGAAATTGCCGAGCATGGCGCCGCCGATGGCATTTTCGAGATCGGCATCGTCGAAGATGATCAGCGGCGACTTGCCGCCAAGCTCCATGGTGGCATGCTTCATCTTCGAGCCGGCGAGCGACAGCACCTTGCGGCCGGTCGGCACCGAGCCGGTCACCGAAACCTTGGCGACGACATCGTGGCCGACGAGGCCGGCGCCGACATCGCCATAGCCCTGCACGACGTTGAACAGCCCATCGGGCAGGCCGGCCTCGGTGTAGATTTCGGCGAGCGCCAGCGCCGACAGCGGCGTGTTCTCCGACGGCTTGAACACCATGGCGTTGCCCATGGCGAGTGCCGGCGCCGATTTCCAGCCGGCGATCTGGATCGGGTAGTTCCAGGCGCCGATGCCGACGCAGACGCCCAGCGCCTCGCGCCTTGTATAGGCAAAGGCGCCGCCGAGATCGACGGACTCGCCATTATAGGCAGCGACCGCGCCGCCGAAATATTCGAGGCAGTCGGCTGCCGATGGCGCGTCCGCCACCAGCGTCTCCTGGATCGCCTTGCCGGTATCCAGCGTCTCGATGCGCGCCAGGTCGGCGTTGCGCACGCGCAATATGTCGGCGGCGCGGCGCAGGATGCGCCCGCGCTCGACCGGCTTCAGCCGCGCCCAGGCCGGTTGTGCTGCACGCGCTGCTTCGATCGCCAGTTCCAGCACGTTCGGCGTCGCCGAACGCAGCATCGCGATGGTCTCGCCGGTTGCCGGATAGATGACCGGCAGCGGCGCACCTTGCTCATCGTCGATGTAGCGTCCGTTGACATAGTGCGATGCCTTTGGCTGGGCGCGCATGGGACCTTCTCCAAATTGTCTTTCGATGCGACCGGCGGGCAGACACCGCCGGATCATCGCTTATCGCATCGGCCCGAAAATCGGAATCGATTTTCGGAAAGCACGATGCGAGGACTAAAAAAGCGATAGAGCGCTTGTGCGTCCGAATGGACGAACGTCGTTCTATCGATCCGACACCTGCCAGCGCGGATTGATCCATGGTTCCTGGTTGGACGGCGCCAGCGGCGTGCGGCCGAGAATGTGGTCGGCGGCCTTTTCGCCGGTCATGATTGAGGGCGCGTTGAGATTGCCGTTGGTGACGCGCGGGAAGATCGAAGAATCGGCGATCCGCAGCCCGTCGACGCCGATGACACGGCATTGCGGATCGACGACGCTCATCGGATCATCCTTGCGGCCCATCTTGCAAGTGCCGCAAGGGTGGTAGGCGCTTTCGGCGTGATCGCGGATGAAGGCATCGAGATCGTCGTCCGACTGCACGTGCGAGCCCGGCGAGATCTCCTTGCCGCGATAGGCATCGAAGGCCGACTGGCCGAAGATCTCGCGCGTCAGCCGGATGCAGTGGCGGAACTCGATCCAGTCGTCCGGATGCGACATGTAGTTGAAACGGATCACCGGCTTCGAGCCGGGATCGGGCGAGCGCAGCGTGACGGAACCGCGCGACTTCGATCGCATCGGCCCGACATGCGCCTGGAAACCATGCGCTTTCGCCGCCGCCTTGCCGTCATAGCGGACCGCCGCCGGGATGAAGTGATACTGGATGTCGGGATAGTCGACGCCGGCGCGCGAGCGCACGAAGGCGGCCGCCTCGAAATGGTTGGTTGCACCAAGGCCCGACTTGAAGAACAGCCATTGCGCGCCGATCAGCGCCTTGGAGAACGGGTTCAGCACCGAATTCAGCGTGATCGGCTGCGTCGATTCCTGCTGGATGTAGAGCTCCATATGGTCCTGCAGGTTGCGGCCGACGCCGGGCCGGTCGGCGACCACCGGAATGCCGTATTCCCTCAGATGTTGGGCCGGGCCGATGCCGGACAGCATCAGGATCTTGGGCGAATTGATCGAGGAGGCGGCAACGATCACTTCACGTCGCGCCTTGATCACCTGAATCCGTCTGCGCACTTCGATCTCGACACCGGTGGCGCGTTGATTCTCGATGATCACCCGTCGGGCGAAGCCCTTGACCAGGCTTACATTTTTCCGCCTCAGCGCCGGCCTGAGATAGGCACTCGCCGCCGACCAGCGGCGGCCGCCGCGAATGGTCTGCTCCATCGGACCAAAGCCTTCCTGCTTCGCGCCGTTGTAGTCGTCGGTCAGCACGAAGCCGGCCTGACGGCCTGCCTCGACGAAGGCGCCGTAGAGTGGATTCGTCCTTGAGCCGCGCTGCACGGTCAGCGGGCCGCCGTGGCCGCGCCAGCCATTCTCGCCGCCGTTGGCGTCCTCCATGCGCTTGAAGTAGGGGAGCACGTCGGCAAACCCCCAGCCAGCCGCGCCCTGTTCGGCCCAATGGTCGAAATCGCGGGCGTGACCGCGTACATAGACCATGCCGTTGATCGAGGACGAGCCGCCGATGACCTTGCCGCGCGGCGTCGCCAGCACACGGCCGCCGAGATGCGGCTCCGGCTCGCTGGCAAAACCCCAGTCGTAGAGGCTCATATTGAGCGGGATCGACAGCGCCGACGGCATCTGGATCAGCGGCCCGATGTCGCTGCCGCCAAATTCGATGACGATCACCGAATATTTGCCATCCTCCGACAGCCGGTAGGCCATGGCCGAGCCGGCCGAGCCGGCGCCGATGATGACGAAATCCGCCTCAAGCATGGTTCATATGCGCCCATCGTTCATATGCGTCATGAAATCGGTGAGCGAGACATTGCCGCCGGTTGCCACCACGAGCACGGTCTTGCCGCTCACATCCACCTTGCCGCCGAGCAGCGCCGCGAGCGATGCAGCGCCCGAAGGTTCCAGCACCAGCTTCAACCGTTCGAAGGCGACGCGCATCGCGCCGCGCACCGATTGATCGTCGACGGTGATGCCGCGAACGCCCGCGGTCCTGACCGCCGCGAACGGCGCGTCGCCGGGCCTGCGCGCCATCAGCCCGTCGCATATCGATTTCGGCCCGATCGGCATGGTTTCGATGACGCCATGCGCCAGCGACGCGCCCATGCCGTCGAAACCTTCCGGCTCGACGCCAATGATCTCGGTCGCCGGCGACAGATAGTGGAAAGCCAGCGAAACGCCGCCGATCAGCCCGCCGCCGCCGACCGCGCAGAACAGCAGATCGGCGCTGGCATTCCTGGCATCGAGTTGCTCGAGTGCCTCCAGCCCGGCACCAGCCTGGCCGGCGACGATCTCGGGGTCATCGAACGGATGCAGCAGCGCCAGCCCCTCGGTCTCGGCGATCTCTCGCGCCGTGGCGGCGGCAACCTCCTCACGCGCGCGCTCGCCATGGTCGGTCAGCACCACGCGCGCGCCATAGCCGGTCGTTGCGTCGCGCTTGGCGGCCGGCGCGTCGATCGGCATGACGATGGTCACTGGAATGCCCAGCGCCTGGCCGGTGGCGGCCAGCCCTTGCCCAAAATTGCCGGAGGAATAGGCGACGACGCCCTTCCTGGCTTCATCGGGCGAAAGCCGCTTCAGCCGCCAATAGGCGCCGCGCACCTTGAAGGAACCGGCCCATTGCAGCGACTCCGGCTTGACGAAGACGCGCAAGGCGCCGGTCTCCCTGGCCAAGGCCGCCGACTCCAGCAGCGGCGTGATCTGCGTCGCCTTGGCGGTGACGGCATACGCCTGTTTGAGGTGATCGAGGGAGGGGACGAGGGTTGTCATCATTCGCCTCGCGGAAAGCGCTTCTGCTCTTCGAGCAGGTCGAGGTTCATGTGGTTGCGCATGTAACGTTCCGAGGCCTTCTGCAGCGGCTGGAATTCCCAGGGGTAATGCGTGCCGTTGCGCAGCGCCGGATAGACCACCCAGCGGCGCGCCTGGCTGGCGCGTACGGCGGCATCGAAGGCAGCCATGTCCCAGCGCGCCCGGACCTTATCGGTGAAAGAAGCCACCAAAGCCGCGTGCGCCGGGTCGGCGGCGAGGTTGGTCAATTCCCGCGGATCCGATTCAAGATCAAACAGTTGCGGCGGATCGATCTCGCAATGGATGAATTTGTAACGGCCCTCGCGGATCGCCACCATCGGCGCGTTGGAGCCTTCGGCCGCATATTCCATCAGCACAGGTTCAGTGCGCGTCTTGCCGTCGAGCAGCGGCAGCAGCGACTGGCCGTCGGTCCATGGAGCAATCGCGCTCATGTCGATGCCGGCGAGGTCGCAAAGCGTCGGCACGACGTCGAGATTGGAGACCGGTGCGTCGATCAGGATGGCCGAAGTGTCTTTTCCGGCGATCATCAGCGGCACCCGCGCCGAGCCCTCGAAAAAGCACATCTTGAACCACAGGCCGCGCTCGCCGAGCATGTCGCCGTGATCGGAGCAGAACAGGATGATCGTGTCGTCGAGCATCCGCGTGCGCTCGAGCACCGACAGCAGTTCGCCGACCTTGTCGTCGAGATAAGAGATGCTGGCGAAATAGCCGCGCCGCGCGCGGCGGATCTGCTCGCCGGTGATGTCGAAACTGTCATAGTCGCTGGCGCGGTAAAGCCGCCGCGAATGCAGATCCTGTTCGTCATAGGGGATGAAGCCGACTTCCGGCTCGAGCGCCGGGCAATCCTCGTAGAGATCCCAGTAGCGCCGGCGCGCGACATAGGGGTCGTGCGGATGGGTGAAGGAGACGGTCAGGCACCACGGCCGGTGCGCGGCATCGTCCGAGACGCGGGCGAAATCATAAAGCTTCTGCACCGCGTGAAAAGCGACTTCGTCGTCATATTCCATCTGGTTGGTGATCTCGGCGACACCGGCGCCGGCCACCGAACCGAGATTGTGATACCACCAGTCGATCCGCTCGCCGGGCTTGCGATAATCCGGCGTCCAACCGAAATCGGCCGGATAAATGTCAGTGGTCAGCCGCTCCTCGAAGCCATGCAACTGATCCGGCCCGACGAAATGCATCTTCCCGGACAGGCAGGTGTGGTAGCCGGCGGTACGCAGATGATGCGCATAGGTCGGGATCGACGAGGCGAATTCGGCGGCATTGTCATAGACCTCGGTGCGCGACGGCAACTGGCCGCTCATGAACGCCGCACGGCCCGGCGCGCAGAGCGGCGAGGCGGTGTAATTGTTCTTGAAGCGCGCCGAACGAGCCGCCAACGCCTTCAGATGCGGCGCATGCAGGAAGTCCGCCGGCCCATCCGGGAACAATGTGCCGTTGAGTTGATCGACCATGACGATCAGAAAATTGGGTCGCTTCGACGTCACTGCGCGCTCCGCTGGCCGAGTTTCGTTTCGAGATAGTCCTCGATCAGCGCGATCGCGGTCGCGGCATTGGGCACGCCGTCCTTCAGCGCGCGCCTGATGTAGAGCCCGTCGATCAGCGCCGCTGTCGCCTCAGCGACACGGTCGGCTTCGCTTCTCGGCAGGATGCCGGTCAGCCCGCTCAACAAATTGGAATGCAGGCGTCGCGCATAGACCTTGAGCAGCCGGCGCAGCGCTGGCGATTTTTGCGCCTCGACATAGAAGGCGAGCCAGGCGGCTATCGTTTCCGGCTGGAACTGAGCGTCGGAGAAATTGACCGCGACCACCGCCGAAACGCGCTGGCGTGGCGTGCTGGCCGATCGAAGCGCGCGCCGCATGTCGGCGGTCAACTCGGCCAGGATGTGCCGCATCGTCGCCAGCAAAAGTTCGTCCTTGGCGCCGAAATAGTGATGGGCGAGCGCCGAGGACACCCCGGCGCGCCCAGCGATTTCCGACATCGTCACATCAAGCGAACCGCGCTCGCCGATCGCCGAGATCGTCGCGTCGATCAGCGCCCTGCGGCGCAGCGGCTCCATTCCGATTTTCGGCATCTTTGCTCCGGTCCGTTGGGGCAAGATTATTTTTTATTGACGGATCAATCAACAAAAATCCGACGCGATTGTGTGGCAAATGTCAGCTGCCGTGACCAGATATCATGATCAAGTCGTTGTGTGGTTCTGGCCCCTTTACGAAGTCGCTGGGACGGTTCATTCTTGAACAATGTTGATAGCGCGCCGCGACATCGCGTAGCCCGGCCCGCAGGGATGGAGATAATCATGACAGCATGCATCGTCGGCTGGGCGCATTCGCGCTTCGGCAAGCTCGAAGGCGAGACGCTGGAGGGCCTGATCACCAAGGTGGCTAGCGAGGCGCTCGATCATGCCGGCATCGGTCCGGACGAGGTCGACGAGATCGTGCTCGGCCACTTCAATGCTGGCTTTTCCGCACAGGATTTCACCGCAAGCCTGGTCCTGCAGGCCGACGACCGGCTTCGCTTCAAGCCGGCGACGCGGGTCGAGAACGCCTGCGCCACCGGCTCGGCGGCGGTCAGGCAAGGCATCCGCGCCATCGACGCCAATGCGGCGCGTATCGTGCTGGTGGTCGGCGCCGAGCAGATGACGACGACATCAGGTCCGGAAATCGGCAAGAATCTTCTCAAGGCCTCGTATCTGCCTGAGGAGGGCGACACGCCGGCAGGCTTCGCCGGCGTTTTCGGCCAGATCGCCCAAGCCTATTTCCAACGCTATGGCGACCAGTCGGACGCGCTGGCGATGATCGCCGCCAAGAACCACAGGAACGGCGTCGACAATCCCTACGCGCAGATGCGCAAGGATTTCGGCTATGAGTTCTGCCGGCACGAGAGTGAGAAGAACCCCTTCGTCGCCGGTCCCCTGAAGCGTACCGACTGCTCGCTGGTCTCGGACGGCGCCGCTGCCCTGGTGCTTGCCGACACGGCGACGGCATTGAAGATGCGCCGCGCCGTCGCTTTCCGCGCCAACGAGCATGTGCAGGATTTCCTGCCGATGTCGAAGCGTGACATCCTGGCATTCGAGGGTTGCGAGCAGGCGTGGAATCAGGCGCTGAACAAGGCCGGTGTGACGCTCGACGATCTTTCCTTCGTCGAGACGCATGACTGCTTCACCATCGCCGAGCTGATCGAATATGAGGCGATGGGCCTGGCCAAACCGGGCGAGGGCGCAAAACTGGCGCTGGACG
This sequence comes from Mesorhizobium sp. WSM4845, assembly GCF_055811455.1. Lineage (NCBI taxonomy): Bacteria > Pseudomonadati > Pseudomonadota > Alphaproteobacteria > Hyphomicrobiales > Phyllobacteriaceae > Mesorhizobium > Mesorhizobium sp. WSM4845. The sequence continues at coordinate 160,790 of NZ_JBVVQA010000007.1, read as the reverse complement.
GCGAGACGGCGAAGGACGGCCGGCTGCCGGTCAATCCGTCAGGCGGGCTGAAGGCCAAGGGCCATCCGATCGGCGCCACCGGCGTGTCGATGCATGTGCTGAGCGCCATGCAGCTCGTCGGCGAGGCCGGCGGCATCCAGGTGCCCGGAGCAAAGCTCGGCGGCATCTTCAACATGGGCGGTGCCGCGGTCGCCAGCTATGTTTCCATTCTCGATCGGATCAGATAAAACCCGCCCGCATTACAGCGCCGCGCGCCCTTCCGGGCGCGCAAAGGACGCTGTAACACTTTGATTTTACGCATGATCCTTTTCGAAAATCGAATCCGATTTTCGAGGTCGTGCGTTAGCGGGGAATTCATGACAAATCCGGTTCTGGTCGAAGTTTTGCGAGGCGCCGTGGTCGAGAGCGCGCATCGTGGCGCCATTGCGGTCTTCGATGCCGATGGCAAGCCGGTCTGGGAAATCGGCGATACGGCTCGCCCGGTGTTCCCGCGCTCGGCGGTCAAGGCGATCCAGGCGCTGCCGCTGGTCGAAAGCGGCGCCGCCGATGCGTACGGTTTCGGCGACCGCGAACTGGCGCTGGCCTGCGCTTCGCATTCCGGCGAGCCGGCGCATGTCGAACTGGTGCGGGCGATGCTGGCCAAGGCCGGGCTGGACGTGGCGGCACTGGAATGCGGCGCGCATTGGCCGTCCAGCCATGACGCGACCGTTGCGCTGGCCAGCAACGGCAATTTGCCAAACGCGCTGCACAACAATTGTTCCGGCAAGCATGCGGGCTTCCTCTGCACCTGCGTCCATGCCGGGGTCGCCCATCGCGGCTACGTCAAATCCGGCCATGCCTCGCAGGAGATGGTGCGCGATGCGATGCAAGCGGTGACCGGTGCCGCCCATGATGTCGATCATTGCGGCACCGACGGCTGCTCGATCCCGACCTATGCCGTGCCGCTGCGCAGCTTCGCCCTCGGCTTTGCCCGCATGGCGACCGGTGCCGGCTTTGAACCCGTGCGCGCCAAGGCTGCAAAGCGACTGCTTTCCGCCTGCATGGCCGAGCCATTTCTGGTCGCCGGCACGGGCAGGGCTGATGTTGCGCTGATGCAGGCCGCGTCAGGCCGGATTTTTGTGAAGGGAGGGGCCGAAGGCGTCTATTGCGCGGCACTTCCCGAGCTTGGCCTAGGCATTGCGCTGAAATGCGATGATGGCGCCGGCCGCGCCGCTGAAGTCACGGTCGCGGCCGTGCTGGCCAGGTTTTTGCACGCCGACAAGGCGCTGGCGGCGATACTGACCGAAGAGGCACATCCGCCCATAGAAAGCCGGATCGGCGCCAAGGTCGGCTCACTCCGCCCTACTGCTGCGCTGGACTGAGAACGGGCATTCAGCTCGCATGATTGCGTCCGACGGTCAGTTGCGCAAAGCCACACAAATCCCAGCGTCCTCCCGTCGCGCCGCAGGAATCGTGTCACGCCGGATCGGCAGATCCGGCAATAGCTTGTGGAGTCGCCACGCGAGGCATAAGCTCGACTGATGAGCAGAGCCTTCACGCGCGAAGAGGATAGCGAAAACGCCATCGCCGGCATCGGCGAGCGGCCGATCAGCCACCATCGCAATCTGGTGACGCAACGCGGCCTGGCGCTGATCGACGCCGAACTGGCTGCCCTGCGCGACGATCTGGGCAGAGCGGAAAAGAGGGCCGACCGCGAGCGCATCGCGCTCATCTCGCGCGACCTGCGCTACTGGACCGCGCGGCGTGAAAGCGCCGAGCTTTCCGTGCCGGAACCGGGCAGCGACCTGGTTCGCTTCGGCATGGGCGTCACGCTGGAAGGCGAGGACGGCAGGAAGGTGCACTGGAGGATTGTCGGCGAGGATGAGGCCGATCCGGCCAAGGGGACGATTTCCCATGTTTCACCGATGGCCTTGGCCTTGTTCGGCAAGAAGGTCGGCGAAATTGCCGTGGTGAACGGCAGGGAGTGGGAGATTGTGAAGCTCTCCGACAGCTAATGCATGTCGCCCCAAAAGCATGCGGGCCTGACCCGAGGGTGCGCAGCGGTTTTGCGATAGCGACTGCATAAAAACGAGAACTTAAAGCGCGTCGCGGGAATCCATCCCGAACGCGACGCACATTAGCCCTCGACCTTGACGACATGGTCGCGGAAGAACGCCGCAGCACCCGCCTCGTCGATTTCGCCGGCGGCGACGCCCATGACGAACTCATAGATCGCGCCGTTGTCGGCCGTCAGCACATAGCCGTTGACAATCAGGAACGCGCCGGCGGCGACGATGGCCGCGCGCTTGTTGCCGTCGACAAAGGCGTGATTTCTGGCGATGCCGAAGATATAGGCCGCCGCCAGATCCTCGATCGATGGATCACCATAGTTCGCCTTGTTCTCGGCTCGGGCGAGCGCCGATTCGAGGGCATTCTCATCCCTCAAACCGTGCGCGCCGCCGTGCCAACGCAACTGCTCGGCGTGCATCGCTTCGACCGCACGCCGGCTCAGGAACTCCCAGCTCATTCGGCGAGCTTCTGAAGCGCGACTTTGTATTTGTCCATGACTTGGCGAGCAGCTTCCATCTGCCGCTCGAAGCTGTCGTCCACTGGCCGAAGGGTGATGCCCTTGCTCGTTTCGACGATCTCAAGCTGATCGCCGGCCTTCAGATTCAGGTGATCGAGAATTTCCTTGGGCAGGATCACGCCTTCGGAATTGCCGATTTTGCGAATGGTCGTGTTCATGGATTCAGCCTCTGTTGCAACGCCAATTATAACTCAACTGTCGGTCGTTGCAACATGGATTATAACAATTCAGCCAGCCTGCAGCAGCCGGTCCATCAGCCGGTCGGCGGCCTCGGGAATAACCGTGCCTGGCGGGAAGATCTCCGCCGCCCCTGCCTGCCGTACCGCCTCATAATCCTGCGGCGGGATGACGCCGCCGGCAACGATCAGCATATCGTCGCGGCCAAGCTTCTTCAGCGCGTCCCTGAGTTCGGGAATGAGCGTCAAATGGCCCGCCGCCAGCGACGAGGCGCCAATGATATGCACGTCGTGCTCGACGCCAAGCCTCGCGATCTCGTCCGGCGTCTGGAACATCGGCCCGACGGTGACGTCGAAGCCTAGATCGGCAAAGGCGGTGGCGATCACTTTCTGGCCGCGATCGTGGCCATCCTGTCCCATCTTGGCGACGAGAATGCGTGGCTTGCCGCCGGACTTCTCCTCGAACGCGACGATCTTGTCCTGCAGCCGATCGACCGCCGGATTGTCGCCGAGCGCCTTGCGATAGACGCCGGAGATCGTCTGGACGGAGGCGACATGGCGGCCAAAAACCTTTTCCAGCGCCAGTGAAATCTCGCCGACCGTGGCGTTGGCGCGTGCGGCGCGAATGGCGAAATCCAGCAGATTTTCGCCGCTCTCCGCAGCCCGGCTCAGCGCACTCAGTGCGCTCTCGACGGCGCCGACGTCGCGCGTGCCTTTCAGCCGCTGCAGTTTCGACAATTGCCGGGCCCTGACTTCGGCGTTGTCGATCTTCAGCACGTCGACTTTGATATCCGTCTCGGGACGATGGGCGTTGACGCCGACCAGGATCTGCTCGCCGGAATCGATCCGCGCCTGCGTGCGCGCGGCGGCCTCCTCGATGCGCAGCTTCGGTATGTTTTTTTCGGTTGCGGCGGCCATGCCGCCCAGGCTCTCGACCTCTTCGATATGGGCAAGCGCGCGCGCCGCCAGATCATGCGTCAGCCGTTCGAGATAGGCAGAGCCGCCCCACGCGTCGATGATACGAGTGGTGCCGGATTCCTTTTGCAGGATGAGCTGCGTGTTGCGGGCGATGCGGGCCGAATGGTCGGTCGGCAGCGCCATCGCCTCGTCGAAGGCGTTGGTGTGCAGCGATTGCGTATGACCCTGCGTCGCCGCCATCGCCTCGATCATGGTGCGAATGATGTTGTTGTAAGGGTCCTGCGCCGTTAGCGACCAGCCCGAAGTCTGGCAATGGGTGCGCAGCGACAGCGAGCGCTCGTCCTTCGGCGAGAAGTTCTTCAGCATCAGGGTCGACCACAAAAGGCGGGCTGCCCTCAGCTTGGCGACCTCCATGAAGAAGTTCATGCCGATCGCCCAGAAGAAGGACAGGCGCGGCGCAAAACGGTCGATATCGAGACCCGCCGCGACACCGGCGCGGGCATATTCGATTCCATCGGCGATCGTGTAGGCGAGCTCGAGGTCGGCGGTCGCCCCTGCCTCCTGCATGTGATAGCCGGAGATCGAAATCGAATTGAACTTCGGCATGTGCTGCGACGTATAGGAGAAGATGTCCGACACGATCCGCATCGAAGGTTTTGGCGGATAGATGTAGGTGTTGCGCACCATGAACTCTTTCAGAATGTCGTTCTGAATGGTCCCGGCGAGGTTCTTTTGCGCAACGCCCTGTTCTTCCGCGGCGACGATGTAGAGCGCCATGATCGGCAGCACCGCGCCGTTCATGGTCATCGACACCGTCATCTCGTCAAGCGGGATGCCGTCGAAGAGCTGGCGCATGTCGAGGATGGAATCGATGGCGACGCCTGCCATGCCGACATCACCGGCAACGCGCGGATGATCGCTGTCGTAGCCGCGATGCGTGGCAAGGTCGAAAGCGACCGACAGTCCCTTCTGGCCGGCCGCGAGGTTGCGCCGGTAAAAGGCGTTCGACTCTTCCGCCGTCGAGAAGCCGGCATATTGCCTGATCGTCCACGGCTGCTGGACATACATGGTCGGGTAGGGGCCGCGCACGAATGGCGGCAGGCCCGGATAAGTGTCGAGATGCGGCAATCCCTTGAGGTCGCCCTGGTTGTACAGATGCTTGATGGCCAGTCCTTCCGGGGTCATCCGCTGGCCCTTGACCTCAATCGGCGTCCGGCGCGGCGCCGACCAGCCGATCTGGCTGAAATCCGGAATCATGATGCTGCTCCGATCGATTGATCGATACGGATCGGAAACAGCGGCTCGCACACCGCGACGCCCTCGGTGACCGAGGGCCGCCGCTCCGCCGCCAAGGTTTCGACCGGACGTTCGATCTTCGACGGGTGAAGCGTCGTGCCGATGATGGCCCGCTCGCCCGCCTGATAGGCAGCATTGCGGCGGGCGGAGGCCGCCTGAACCCGTTTCTGGATGTGTCCTTGCTGCAGGCTGGACAGCACGCCGCCTTCCGCCTCGATCCGCTGGAATTCTTCCCACGCAGCTTCACCGAGTTCGCCAGTCAGCGCTTCAACGGCGCCCGAACCGCAAGCAGGGTCGGCGACATGATCGATATGGCTTTCGTTGGCCATGATCAGTTGCGTATTGCGGGCAACACGGCGGGCAAAGCCCGCCGGCAGGCCATGCGCGATCGTATGAGGCAGGATGGAGACCGAGTCCGCCCCGCCGGCTGCCGCGGCAAAAGCGGCGATCGTGGTGCGCAGGATGTTCGTCTCCGGATCCGCCGAGGTCATCATGCGGAACGATGTCTCGGCATGGATGTTGGCGGTGGCGGCGGAGATCGAGCATGCCTCCTGGACCCGCGCCCACAGCCTGCGCAGGGCCCTGACCTTGGCCATCGATACGAACTGGTCCTGGTCGACGCTCAGCGCAAAGCCAATATGGGGCGCCGCATAGACAAGCGGCTGGCGCGCCTCCTCAAACATCCGGAGATAGGAGACCGCCGAAGCCATCATGGTGCCCAGCTCCTGCGCTTCGGTGGCACCGGCATTGTGAAAGACGCGTCCGTCTGCCTCCAGCAGGACCCCGGGCACGCCCATCGAGAAAAAGTGCGCCAGGGACTGCGGCATTGACGCCTGCAAGGCCTCGATCGACATCCGCAACCGGCCGGTTCCGGCAAAGATCGCCGCCGGGTCGATGCCGAAGGACAGGTTGAGCTTTGCCGGGTCTGACCGGCGCTTGCTCAAGAACGCAACCAGCCAGTCGGCCACGGCGCGGCTCCAGGGATGCGCGTCGATGCGGACCTGGATGCGGTTGAGCGGCACGCCGTCCAGCACGGTCTCCAGCGCCTCGGCAGTCCTCGGCAGGCCGTAGCCGAACGCATTCGGCGCGCCTTCGAAGACAAGCGACAATCCGGTGGCGCCCTGTGCGACGTCCTCCAGGGCCTGGGCTTTGCCGCGGCCGACATCCGGATCGTCGATACGCTGGCTGACGATCCACGGCGATCCGGGGTTTGCCCGTGGAAGAGGCTCTGCGGTGACCGAACGATCATAAAGCGGTTCGATGCGGATGCCATCGTCCGTATGGGATACGAGTTTTTCCTCGAAGGATCCGCCGGCCAGGGCTTTTTCCGCAAGGGCCAGCCACCGCTGCCGGTCAGGGTTCGGAAGTTCGGCATCGTGGTTCAAGGCACCGGCCATCCGCTCTCCTCGTCTTCTCGGCCGATAGGCCTGGAACGTCAGTCTACGGTTCCCCGTCGAATATCACAATGCAACACGCGCCCTGCGACGGTGAACCGTCAACCGATTGCCAAACATGCGCAAAATCCGCAAGCTCCAAAACCCAATTTCGACCATGGCCATTGTCGCTGCGCAATGGCGTCATTATACCTGCGGCGAGCCCCGCTACTTTCAATAGATCAGGGCATTCAACACTTCAGGTTGCGGAGACCCGACACATGGCTGACGACACCAGTATTTTCATCGGAGCCAGCCGAAAGCCTGATGACAGCTACCAGCGCGCCGAAAACCTGCTGCTTCAGTATGGCAATCGTCATGGCCTGGTCACCGGCGCGACCGGCACCGGCAAGACCGTGAGCTTGCAGATTTTGGCGGAAGGTTTCTCCAATGCCGGCGTGCCGGTCTTCTGCGCCGACATCAAGGGCGACCTGTCCGGTATCGCCATGATGGGCGCGGCACAGGATTTTCTGGTCAAGCGCGCCGAGCAGGTCAAGCTCGATCCCTATGATTTCCAGGAATTTCCGGTCATATTCTGGGATCTTTTCGGCGAGCAGGGCCATCCGATCCGCGCCACCGTCTCGGAAATGGGGCCGCTGCTGCTGTCGCGGCTTATGAACCTGTCCGAGGCGCAGGAAGGCATCATGAACATCGCCTTCCGCATCGCCGACGAAGAGGGCTTGTTGCTGCTGGACCTGAAGGACCTGCAAGCGCTTCTTGCCAACATCGCCGAACGCGCCGAAGAAATCGGCGCTCGCTACGGCAATGTGACGAAACCTTCGGTTGGCGCAATCCAGCGCACGCTGCTGGTTTTGGAGCAGCAGGGCGCGACGAATTTCTTCGGCGAGCCGGCATTGCGGATCGCCGACATCATGCGCACCACCCGCGACGGGCGCGGCGCGATCAGCGTGCTGGCCGCCGACAAGCTGATGATGAATCCCCGGCTCTATGCGACATTCCTGTTGTGGCTGATGTCGGAACTATTCGAGGAGCTGCCCGAAGTCGGCGATCCCGACAAGCCAAAGCTGGTCTTTTTCTTCGACGAGGCGCACCTTCTGTTCGATGACGCGCCGAAGGTGCTGATCGACCGCGTCGAACAGGTGGTCCGCCTGATCCGTTCGAAGGGCGTCGGCGTCTACTTCGTCACCCAGAATCCGCTGGATATCCCCGAAACCGTTCTGGCCCAGCTCGGCAACCGGGTGCAGCACGCCCTGCGCGCCTACACGCCACGGGAGCAGAAGGCCGTGAGGACCGCCGCCGAGACGTTCAGGCCCAATCCCGACTTCGACTGTGCTACCGTGATCACGCAGCTCGGCACCGGCGAGGCGCTGGTCTCGACGCTGGAAGCCAAAGGTGTTCCGTCCATGGTCCAGCGGACGCTGGTTCGCCCGCCGTCGTCGCGACTTGGCCCGATCACGCCTGACGAGCGCCGCACGCTGATCACCGAGAGCCCGGTTGTGGGGCAGTACGATCAGACCGTCGATCGCGAATCGGCTTTCGAGATGCTGCAGAAAAAAGCCAAGGATGCGTTGGACGCGGAGGCACAGCAGCAGGAGAGCGGCGGCTCGCGCTGGACCATTCCAGGCTTCGGCAATGACGATCCCGCCCCCCAGCCCACCGGCGGCAGGCGAGCACCGGCGCCACGAGCGTCCAATCGCCAAACGGTGGCGGAGGCGGCGATCAAATCGGTGGTTCGCTCGGTCGGCACGTCGGTTGGACGGGCGATCGTGCGCGGCATCCTCGGCAGCCTGGCCAGGGGGCGGCGCTGAAAGCACCGCATCGGACCCAAAACCGGGCACCGGTTTTGCGAGAATCCGATGCTCGGGGAAAAGCATCGGACCGGAAATTCGCGGCGCCGAAAGTCCGCCGCTCCAGCGCCTTCGACCAGCTCAGAAGATCGGGTCCGAGATCGCCCTTGCCGGGCCGAGCAGGATGGATCCTTCCGGGACGCCCGCATCGATTGGAATGGCTTTGCGGTCTGCCGTGGCAACCAGTTCCTGACCGACACCGGAGGTAACGATCACCGGCGTCTTGTTGGGCACACGGTCATAAAGGTCGATAATGTCCTGATTTATCAAGCGAACGCAGCCAGATGACACTGATTTGCCTATGGAGAACCACTCCGGCGAGCCGTGCAGGCGGTAAAGCGTGTCCTCGTTGCCCTCGAAGAGATACAGCGCCCGCGCTCCGAGCGGATTGGTGAGCCCGCCGGGCATGCCGCCATTCTCGGCGCTGTATTTTGCGTACTCGGGCTGGCGGGCGATCATTTCGGCCGGCGGCGTCCATTTCGGCCACTTCTGCTTCCACTGGACGACGGCATCGCCAGACCATTCGAAACCGGCGCGACCCAGCCCGACCCCATAACGAATGGCTTGTCCGCCCGGACGCACGAAATAGAGGTGGTGGCCGGCCGTATCGACGACGATGGTGCCGGGCGCTTGGCCGGTCGGATCGGGAACGATCTGACGCAGAAATTGCTCGTCGATTTTCTCGTAGGGTATGCCCGGCAGCTCGAACCCATTGTCGCTGACCGGACCGTACATTGTTGCATAGTCCATGAGCGGCGGCTCGACGTTGGCAGGCGGCGGCGGCTCGACAGGCCGGCCTGCCGTCGTGGTGCAGGCGGAAACCGCAATCGAGGCGGCGCCGAGCGCAGCGGCGTTGAGAAAGCCACGACGGCTTAGGCGATAGGAGGCGATTTCGGTTGTGAACATCGTTGCCTTTTTTAAGTCTCATATCGAAACAGAACATGAATACGCCAATCAGTACGGCGCGCCAGCCCTACCAATGCCTGGCGCGATAGGCGGTTCCGATTCTGGCCTGAGGGTGAACAAACAAAGGCAAAGCTGTGACGGTTCAGCCCCTGTTGCGCCGAGGCAACAGGCCCGCAGCGCCGCGCGTAATGATCCTTTCCAAAGATCGATTCCGATTTGGGCTCATGTGTCAGCCTGCGGCGAGCAGGCCTTCGAGCGAGGGCAGGATCAGGGCCGGCGGAAAGTCCCGGTATTCCTCGGGCTGGTCGGAGCGGTTGATCCAGACTGTCCGGAACCCGAATTTGGTGGCGCCGGCGACGTCCCAGCGGTTGGATGACTGAAACGACACCGCACCCGGATAGAGACGCCAGCCTGTCGTGACCATATCGTAGACCGACGGATCGGCCTTGAAGCGCTTGACGGCCTCGACGGAATAGATGTCGTCCAGAACCTGGTCGAGCGCGGCCGATTTGACCGCCGCTTCCAGCATTTCAGGCGAGCCGTTGGATAGGATCGCCAGCTTGGCGCCAGATGCTTTGAGCGCCTTGAGCACGGCCGGCACCTCCGGATAGCAGTCCAGCCGCCAATAGGCGTCGAGCAGCTTGGCCCTCAGTCCCTTGTCCGCGGAGGGAACCTTGCGCAAGGCGAAATCCAGCGCCTGTTCGGTGAGTTGCCAGAAATCGGCGTAGGCGCCCATCAGCGTCCTCACCCAGGAATATTCCAATTGTTTGGCGCGCCAGATCTCCGACAGGAGCTGGCCGTCCGGTCCGATCTGGTCGGCATGACGGCGGACGGCTGCGTGCACGTCGAACAGCGTTCCGTAAGCGTCGAAAACGTAAGCCGCATGTTGCATGGTGACAGTTTTGCGGCGAGGCAAGGCCAGGCGCAAGCACGGATTGCAATTTCGCATGCCGCTGGCCTTAACAAATCTCAGCCATATCAGTTGACGGCAGACGCCAAAGCATCTTCCAATGGCGAGACAAGACAGCTCTGAAACGCGGAATCAAGCGATGACACTGGCGGCTGCGGCGCAATCCGCGACATGGACCTTCGTGGATGGCGACTGGTATGACGGCAACGTCGCCATTCTGGGGCCGCGCAGCCATGCCATGTGGCTCGGCACCAGCGTGTTCGACGGCGCCCGCTGGTTCGAGGGCGTCGCCCCCGACCTCGACCGCCACGCCGCCAGGGTGAACGCCTCGGCGATCGCGCTTGCTCTCAAACCATCCATGAGCGCCGAAAAGATCGTCGGGCTGACCTGGGACGGGCTGAAGAAGTTCGACGGCAAGACGGCGGTCTACATAAGGCCGATGTACTGGGCCGAACATGGTGGCTATATGGGCGTGCCGGCAGATCCGGCCTCGACCCGGTTCTGCCTTTGCCTCTATGAATCGCCGATGATCTCGCCGGCAGGCTTTTCTGTCACCGTCTCGCCGTTCCGGCGCCCGACCATCGAGACCATGCCGACCAACGCCAAGGCCGGCTGCCTTTATCCGAACAATGGTCGTGCCATCCTCGAAGCCAAGATGCGCGGCTTCGACAACGCGCTGGTGCTCGACATGCTGGGCAATGTCGCCGAGACCGGAACCTCGAACATTTTCCTGGTCAAGGATGGCCATGTCCTGACGCCGGCGCCGAACGGCACGTTCCTGTCCGGCATCACCCGTTCGCGGACGATGACGCTGCTTGACGAATATGGCTTCAAGACCATCGAAAAGGCGCTGTCGGTGCGCGAATTCCTCGAAGCCGACGAGATATTCTCGACCGGAAACCACTCGAAAGTCGTGCCGGTCACCCGCATCGAGGATCGCAATCTCCAGCCCGGGCCTGTAGCGAAAAAGGCGCGCGAACTCTATTGGGAGTGGGCGCATTCGACTTCGGCCGGCTGACTGGCTAAAAAGCGAACCGGCGCTTCGTTCCGGAGTTGCTCCACACCAATCCAGACCTATGTTAGTCCGGTATCGACACCGGATTTTTTCCACGAGGAGTACGACCGATGGCTTTTGAATTGCCCGCCTTGCCCTATGACTACGAGGCATTGCAGCCTTACATGTCGAAGGAGACGCTGGAGTATCACCACGACAAGCACCACAAGGCCTATGTCGACAACGGCAACAAGCTGGCTGCCGAAGCCGGGCTCGGCGATTTGTCGGTCGAAGAGATTGTGAAACAATCCTTCGGCAAGAACCCCGGGCTCTTCAACAATGCCGGCCAGCACTACAATCACATCCACTTCTGGCAGTGGATGAAGAAGGCCGGCGGCGGCAACAAATTGCCCGGCGCGCTGCAAAAGGCGTTTGACAGCGATCTTGGCGGTTACGACAAGTTCAAGGCCGATTTCATCGCCGCCGGCACCACCCAGTTCGGTTCGGGCTGGGCCTGGGTTTCGGTCAAGGACGGCAAGCTGGCGATCTCGAAGAGCCCGAACGGCGAGAACCCGCTGGTCCATGGCGCGACCCCAATCCTGGGCGTCGATGTCTGGGAGCACTCCTATTACATCGACTATCGCAACGCCCGGCCGAAATATCTCGAAGCCTTCGTCGACAATCTCATCAACTGGGACCATGTCCTCGAGCTCTACGAAAAGGCGTAGGCCTGACTGAGTTGCAGAAGAGCCCCGGCAAAACCGGGGCTTTTCTCTATGTGCCAAATGATCGGCCGCCCTTTTCCAACGACCGTCGCGAAAAATTCACACAAGCGTGAGGCGAATTTCCGGAATTTTCAAGCCAGTTTTGCCGTTATGGATCAGTCGGACCTTCACCCGAAACATCTTCACCATGGAGCCAGTTGAATGAGAAAGCTTATCCTCGCCATCTCGATGCTCGCCTTCGCCGGTTCGGCGGCGTTTGCCGATCCGATCCAGGAGCGGCAGGCCATTATGAAGGAACGTGGAAAGATCGCCGGCCAATTGTCGAAAGTCGTCAAGGGCGAGACCCCTTACGACGCAGCGGCCGTGCTGGCGGCGTTGAAGGCGCTGGAGGCAAACGCCGAGAAGTTCCATGCAAACGTCGACACTCTTTTCCCGGCTGGCAGCGACACCGGCGACACCACAGCTGCCCCAAAAATCTGGGACGATATGGCCGGCTTCAAGGCGGTGGAAGAAAAATATCTCGCCGACGTCAAGGCTGCGGCGGCCGCCGCTCCTGCCGACGTCGATGCCTTCAAGGCGGGGTTCAACACCATAGGCGGCGATTGCGGCACCTGCCACAAGACATACAGGATTAAGAAGGGCTGATAGCGGGCGATGCGCCTGCTGAAAAAACTCGTCGGCGCCGCCCTCGTTCTGGGCGTCGCCGGCGCGGTTGCCGGCTGGTTCCTGTCGGCGCCGGTCAGGCTCGACAGCGAGGCTCTGGCGCAGCTCGGCCCCGGCGATGCCGCCAGGGGCAAGCGCATTTTTTATGCCGGCGGCTGCACGTCCTGTCATGCGAAGCCAGGCTCGCAAGGCGACGCCCGCCTTCAACTGGCCGGCGGTCTCGAACTCAAGACGCCGTTCGGCATCTTCGTGCCACCGAACATCTCGCAGGATGCCACGGACGGTATCGGCGGCTGGTCGGTCGAAAACCTCGCCAACGCCATGCTGAAGGGCGTGTCGCCGAGCGGCGAGCACTTCTATCCGGCGTTTCCCTATGCGTCCTACGCACGCATGAAGCCGGCCGACATTGCCGATCTCCATGCCTTCCTGAAAACGCTTCCGGCGGTGGCGGGCAAGGCGCCGCCCAATTCGCTGGGGTTCCCATTCAACATCCGTCGCGGCATCGGGCTGTGGAAACGTCTCTATTTGAGTGACCAGCCGGTGGTTTCCTTCCCCGATGGCACGCCGGATCCGGTGATGGCCGGCCGTTATCTGGTCGAAGGGCCCGGCCATTGCGGTGAATGCCACACGCCGCGCGATTTTGCTGGCGGCACCAGGAAGAGCGAGTGGCTGGCCGGAGCCACCGCTGCCGAAGGCAGCGGCATCGTGCCGAACATCACTTCGGGCGAAGGCGGGCTCGGTGACTGGTCGGAGGCCGACATAGCCTACTTTCTGGAGACCGGCTTCACCCCGGATTTCGATTCCGTCAGTGGCGCCATGGTCGACGTGCAGAGAAACATGGCCGAGTTGGCACCGAACGACCGTGCGGCGATCGCGGCCTATCTGAAGGCCATCCCGCCGCACCCCAACGGCTATCCCCCACGCAAGCCGGCGAATTAGCACCCGTCAGCCGGCTGGCTCTGGCCCATTCTCAGGCCGGCTAGCCTTCATCAGGTCGAGGATCTTTTCAAGCCGGGCGACGACATCGCTGGTTTCCAGAAGCTGCTGCTTCTGTTCGATACTGATCGACAGCAGCGGCGCGAGCGTATCGGCTAGGACACCGGGATCGCCGATTGAGGGCAGGCCGAGTCGCGCCTTGGCCCTTCGTGGAAGCGAGGAAAAATCGATGTTGGCATAGCTCTGATATGTATCGAGAACCGCGCTCGAACGTGCTACCGCCTCCGCCGATTGGCGACGCTGCTCTTCGACTGGCGCGACCTCCGCCGCCAGAAAGTCGGCGTTGACCAGGTGAAGGATCGCGGCTCGCTGGAGGCCGGAGACCGAGACCTTGAGTACCCCATCCACCTGCGTCTGGCAGTTTATCACGCTAGCCGTGACACCCACCGGATAGAGAGAATCGAGGTTGCCGGGATCGTCGTCGGTCGCCTGCCTCTGTGCGACCACAAGAACGCGGCGGTCGCCTGCCATCGCGTGCTTCACTGCGCGCCGCGTTTTGTCGCGGCTCACGAAGACCGGAACAGTCATTTGCGGAAAGAGCACGAAATCCCGCATTGGAAAAATCGGCAGATCCGCGCCGGAGGACGGGGGCGGGCTGGCCTCGGGCGCCGGGTTTCTGGGCCCAGCACCGACTGGTTGGCTCGCCTGAATCCTTGCAGCCAATACGTTCCAGTCGCGCAAGCCGAGGACCCTAGCAATGAGCTCGAGGCTTTCGCTGTGGGACAGGGAAACGGATTTGGCGCTCAGCGCTTCGGACAGCGTTTGCGCCATGGCTTTTGCATCGCGGAAATCGCGCATGGAATCATCCTTTGCTTCGAAGAACGGAAGACGTCAGAGCTTGCGTTACTGACCCGTTCGTTCGGGCAAAGGGAGCCTGAAGTGGCTCGATACATTCACCTTACCCCGGAGGGCGCAAGCAGCAGGTTGTATCCACCTGTTTGGAAGGTGCGCTGAAGGTCCGGTGTTGTCAATCCTGCCCGCGATGCATTCCACGTTCCCGATTTACGGGTGACGATCGCCGAGGAAATCGAAGCCGGTCTCGAAGAAATGATTGTAGTTGCAGGTCATTTCCTCGCCGGGCGCGATGTCGCGCAGTGCATAAGTCTCCTCGGGCGAGGCGACGTCGCAATTCGGGTCGTCGGCATGATTCATGTAGCGGGCGTCGTCGGCTTCGAAGACGACAAAGTTTGGATCGCGCCGGTCGGGATAGGAATAGCGATCGAGATAGGCTCTGACCGGCCCGGTTTCGCGTTCATAGACCTCGACTGGGATGCGCCGGTCGTAATTGGGATGGAGCTTCCAGACCAGTGTGCCGCGGGGAATGTGGTTCTTGGCAAAGACACCGATGCCCTGGATGGGCGATTTGTCGAGATAGACGTCGACGAGCAACATGGCGGACCCTTGGCGTGACTGGATGATTTTTGGGTGGCGCGGCTGCGAAAAGCCGCGCGTTGGGTAGCGCGCAGCTATGGCAATCGCGAGCGGAAAATCGACCTGACCTGACCCGGAATCGATTTTCCGCTGGTGGGGATGGTGCGCAAGATCAAGCTCCTACAGCGCCGTCTGTGCGTCCAACAGGGTCGGCGGCGCTGTGGTGGCAAGGTCGGCCTTGCCCGCCACCTTCAGCGCAAACGCATAGGTGAAGGCGATTTCCTCGAGCCGGGAAAACCGGCCGGATGCACCGGCATGACCGGAGTCCATGTTGATCTTGAACAGCACCGGATTGTCGCCGATCTTGCGGTCGCGCAGCCGCGCCACCCACTTGGCCGGCTCCCAATAGGTGACACGCGGGTCGGTGAGGCCGGCAAGCGCCAGGATCGGCGGATAGTCGAGCGCGGCGACATTGTCATAGGGCGAGTAGGCGGCGATCGTTCGGTAGTCCTCCTCCGAGGCGATCGGATTGCCCCATTCGGGCCATTCCGGTGGCGTCAGCGGCAGGGTCGCGTCGAGCATGGTGGTGAGCACGTCGACGAACGGAACCTCGGCGACAATACCGCCGAAGCATTCCGGCGCCATATTCGCGACGGCGCCCATCAGCAGGCCGCCGGCCGAGCCGCCCTGACCGACGATGCGGTCATGTTGCGTATAGCGTTCGGCGACGAGATGGTGGGCGGCTGCGATGAAATCGGTGAACGTGTTCATTTTGTGCGCCCGCTTGCCGTCGTCGTACCAGCCATAGCCCTTCTCCTTGCCGCCGCGGACATGGGCAATCGCGTAGACGAAGCCGCGATCGACCAGCGATAACAAATTGGTGTTAAAGGCGGCCGGGACCGTGATGCCGTAGGAGCCGTAGCCGTAAAGCAGGCAAGGCGCTGATCCGTCGAGCGGCGTGTCGCGATGGTGAATGAGCGAGACCGGCACCAGTTCGCCGTCGGCTGCGGGCGCCATCAGCCGCCGCGTCACGTAGTGGTCCGGGTCGTGACCGGACGGAACTTCCTGGGTCTTCAGCAGCACGCGCTCGCGGGTCCGCATGTTGTAGTCGAAGACCTGCGCCGGCGTTGTCATGGATGAGTAGGAAAAGCGCATGATCTCGGTATCGTATTCATAGGATCCCGACAGGCCGAGCGAGAAGGCTTCCTCGTCGAAGGAGATGAGATGTTCCTCGCCGCTGTTGCGGTCATGCACGACGATGCGCGGCAGGCCTTCCTTGCGTTCAAGCCTGACCATGTGGTCCTTGAAACCGATTACCGAAAGGATCAGCCGGCCCGCTTCGTGCGGCACCAACGCCTGCCAGTTGGCGCGCACCGGGTCGCTCGCCGGCGCAGTCATGATCTTGAAATCCTTGGCGCCGTCGGCGTTGGTGAGAATGAAGAAGATATCGCCGCCTTCTTCGAGGTCGTATTGCAGGCCGGTCTCGCGCGGGGCAACCAGCTTCGGTTCGGCGAACGGCTCGCTGGCGCTCATGATGCGATATTCCGAGGTCTCGTGGTCGTTGATGCCAAGCATGATCCACTCGTTGGAGCGTGTGCCGCCGACATTCATGAAGAAGCCTGGATCGGTTTCTTCGTAGATCAGCCGGTCGTTCTCAGGACTGTCGCCAAGGGCATGGAACAGCACCTTGGAAGGACGGTGGTTGGGATCGAGGCGGGTGTAGAAAAATCCGTCATTTCCGGCATCCCACACGCCGCCGCCACCGGTATCCGGAATCCTGTCGGCCAGATCGTTGCCGTCGGCGAGATCGCGGACGCGAAGCGTGTAGAATTCGGAACCCTTATCATCGAAGGCCCACAGAAGCTTGCGGTGGTCGGTCGAATGGTCGACACCGCCGAGGCGGAAATAGGCCTTGCCTTCGGCCTCGAGATCGCCGTCGAGCAGGATCTCTTGGTCGCCGCCGTCGCGCGGCGTGCGGAAATAACGCGGCTGCTCGCCGCCAAGCTTGAAAGATGACCCATAAGCGTACGGTCCATCCTTCATCGGCACGGACGAATCGTCTTCCTTGATGCGGCCCCTCATCTCCTTGAAGAGCTGCTTCCGCACCTGGGCGGTGTCGGCCATGAGCGCTGCCTGATAGGCGTTCTCGGCTTCGAGATGGGCGCGGATCTGGGCGTCGAGCAGCGACGGATCCCTGAACATCTCTTGCCAATTGCCGGCTCTCAGCCAGGCATAGTCGTCCGTCCGGGTCACTCCATGATGCACATCGAAGACCGGTCGCTTCTCTGGTTGCGGCGGGCTGGCAGTCGGAAATGCTGGGGTTCGGGTCATTGCGTCTCGCTGTGGAAGTTATTTGAATGAAGAATGAACACGCCGATCAGCGCAGGTTCAAGAGCCGGAGTATATGCTTGCGTCGGGCTCCAAAAGATGAGCCGGAGGAGAGGGAAAAATGAAGTTCCGTTTTCACGCTGCTGCGGCTTTCGCCGTCGCTTCGACAGTCTTGGCCTTTATCGGCCAATCTCATGCAACCGTGTTCGCAGCTTGGCAAGTGACCAACCTTCCGTTTGGCGACACGCTCAACGTGCGCAAGTATCCGGCGGGATCGTCCCAGAGGCAGGCCGCCTATCCCAACGGTGCTGTTTTGCAGATGACCGGGAGATGCACCGGCGGCATAAACCTGCTCGACATCGGCAAACAGCCGGTTTGGAAGCAGGAACAGAAGATCCGCTATCGCTGGTGCGAAGTCTGGCACGATCCGGCCCAGAACGGCAATTTCGTCACCGGCTGGGTCTACGGAAAATACATCACCCCACATTGATGGATCGGTGCCGGTCCGCGGTGCTGATTTCCGGCTTGCTTGCAACAGCAAATCGCAACCTATGGTTTTGTAGATTCTAAAAACAACCAGATAGCCTACGCCACAACCAAGCATAGCCAAGCATTGAGATTTTTTTACTGCTCTCATGGGATGTAACGGCAGCTTGACTGGGCGTCCGCCGCTGCTGGTCTGCCCAGAAAATATCGCAAAGTCACAGAGTGCACGAAAGGTTGAAGCTGATCGTCGAATATTTTATTGCCATCGATGAATACAGCGCAAGAAGCGAATTGACTTACTTGGTTTAGTGGCTCATTAGGATGCTGCGACGCGAATCGCAGAGGCTCTTTCCTGCAAAAATTTCGCGCGATGCCCGACCTATCAAAAATAGGGCGCAGGTAGAAACAACTCACGTTGGGGCCAGGAAGCCATGGATATTATCGAAACACCTTCTAGAAATAGTGATGCGCTGATCGAATTGACGGCCGATGTCGTGGCCGCCTATGTCAGCAACAATCCGGTGCCGGTCGGCGAGCTGCCTAGCCTCATCGCCGATGTCCATGCCGCCCTCGGGCGCGTGGGCGGGGCCAGTGAACAGCCTCCTGCCGACAAGCAGAAGCCGGCAGTAAACCCGAAACGCTCCGTCCATGACGACTACATCGTCTGTCTTGAAGACGGCAAGAAGTTCAAGTCGCTGAAGCGTCACTTGATGACCCACTACGGTCTGACGCCCGACGAGTATCGTGAAAAATGGGGCCTGGACGCCAGCTACCCGATGGTTGCTCCCAACTATGCTGCCGCCCGCTCACAGCTCGCCAAGAAGATGGGTCTCGGCCGCAAGCGCAAGGGGCGCTGATACCGGCTCCCTTCCCAACCTGGGTTAGATGATCAACGGCGCCTCCGGGCGCCGTTTTGATCTTGGGGCGATGCTGGAGCAATCGATATGCGTCGCAACATGTGCGGCTCCGATCATGTCGGGCCATCGCGCGCTGTTCGTCTGATCAGGCGGTCTGCTTCAAGGCCGCCTCTGCGTCGCGCTTGATGCGCTTGACCATGGAACGAAGACCATTGGCACGTTGCGGCGACAGGTGCTCGTCGAGGCCAAGTGCCTTCAGCGTGGCTTCCGCATCGGTTTTCTGGATCTCGCTGGCGGGTCGTCTGGAAAACAGCGCCAGCATGATAGCGACGAGACCGCGCACGATATGGGCGTCCGAATCGCCGGCGAAGGTGACGACTGGGTCGGGCCCCGGACCATATTGGGTCGTCAGCCAGACCTGGCTGACGCAGCCGGGCACCTTGTTGGCAGGTTTGCGTTCCTCGTCGGGAAATGGCGGTAGGGCCTCGCCCAGTTCGATCACATAGCGATAGCGGTCTTCCCACTCGTCAAGCAGGGAGAAGTCGTCGCGGATCGTTTGGATCGTCGTGGTCATAGCCCGGATATAATCATCCGGCGGCGCCGCGTCACGGAAAAAGAGGAAAAGCGCGTCGCGTGAGGCCGGTCAAATGCGACGCGCTTTAGCGCGGACGGCCTGCGGACGGTGACAGATGCGCTGAAAAATATCTCAGTTTTTCGCCGGCAAATCGACTTTCGCCGGCAACACGATGTCTTCGGGCACGCTGCCGGTCGTTGTCGCCGTGTCGGGTTCGGCGGTCTTGTCGTCCAACATGGCGGCCGCGATCTTGGCTGTCTCCTTGGCCCGGGCGGTGATCGTGTGCATTGCGGACTTGCCGGTCTCGCAGACGTCGGGCTTGCGATCGCATATGCCGGCAATGTCGCCGACGGCTTCGCGTGCCGCAAACAACGCCTGGATCGGCCCGACGCTTTGGTGGCCGGTCTCGTCGGAGCCGACATTCAGCGGCAGCGCCAGAAGCACCAGCGAAAACCAGAAAGCCATTCTGATCAGAAAGCCCATCTGTATGCCCTCATTCGTGACCGGATCATGCGTTCATGCGACATGACCTCTTTATGGATACGATAGTGGCATGGACGCGCAAAGGACGGCTTGCCCGGTCAGCGAAAATTTTCCTCAAATTTTAGGCAAATTCGAAACGAAGCATTTTGCAATGGATTTGTCTCAAATCCAGCCGATTTTCTTCACTTAAGCTTAACCATCTATCCAGCTGTTTTCCTTATGTATTTCCCAGAAGCACGGCTTACCGGGGGCGACTGTCAAAGGCGGGAGGGCGGTTCGCCCGGATAACGCTCCATTTACTATGGCCGCAATTGCCAAGGTTTGCCCCGTGCCGGCCTCCCAATATCTGCCTCAGGCCGGGCATTGATCGGTCCTGCCTTATCCATTCCTTAAACGCTGGATGCGAGTTTCAGATCGACAAAAGCAACTGCGAAGCAGGGCTGTTCACGACCAGGTGCGAGTGCGTTGAGTTGAGTTCGATAAGGGCCAGATACGTTGAGTTGCCCGGCGCGATGGCAGCCGGTTGCGAACGTATGGTTCATCCGTCGATCCTCGGACAGAACGACCGCCGGTGCCAGAGGCGGTTTATCGGTGTCATGCTGGCCGCTCCGTTCTTCGCCGCAGGCGCAGCAGTCACGCTGGTCACCTCGGGCATTGGCGTGGCCGTGACCATGGCTGCGATCTTTGCGACGTTCGGCCTCTGCTGGTTTGCTGCCTTGCTGGTGGCGGCATCGGGCAAGATGGCGTTCGCCGGCCAGGTCGCCCTGGTGATGGGCAGTCTTGCTCTTGCCGGTATCATTGCCGCGGCGGGCGGGATGGCCTCGCCGGTCGCCATGCTTGTCGTGGCGCTGCCGTTCGAAGCCTGGTGGATCGGCGCGTCTCGTCGCGCTGCACTCTGGGGTGCCCTATCCGCATGTGTCGCTATCCTGCTGCAGGCTTTTGCCGGTTCTGTCTTCCCGTTCGGTCCGGCCGAAATCGCCGCCTGGCATTGGCTGCTGCCGCTGGCCTGGGCGCTCACCCTCGTTCCCCGCGTCGCAGCGCTTGGCAGCGCGGCCGGCGCGCAGCTTGATCCGGCGACCGACGATCGGCTCGAGAACATCATCGACGCCGTTGTCCTGCGGGCCGGCCGGCATGGCGAGGTTCTGGATGCGTCGGCAAAGGCGCGCACGATCCTGAAGCTGCAGCCGGAACTGCTGTTCGGCACCGGCCTGTTCGACCGCATCCATCTTTCCGATCGCGTCGCATACCTCAGCGCGCTGGCCGACATGCGCGATGGCGCGCCGGCGCGCCGGCTGGATCTTCGCGTCCGGCTGCCGCAAAACGGCAATGGCCCGACGGCGGACAATTACCGGCCGTTTTCGCTTGAATTGGCGCGCGGGGAAGAGCAGCAGGACGTCCTCACGTTCGTCCTGCGCGAAAACGACGAACTCGCCGGCTTGCGCGAAGAGCTTGCCGCTGCGAAAGAGGCGGCCGCGTCTGCCGAAGTGGCAAAGGGACGGTTTCTGGCGGTCGTCAGCCACGAGCTGCGCACGCCGTTGAACGCCATCATCGGTTTTTCCGACATGCTGCTGCATGAGATGTTTGGCACCTTCAAGGATCCGCGCCAGAAGGAATATGTCGGCCTGGTCAAGGAGTCCGGCCAGCATCTGCTTGCCGTCGTCACCTCGATACTCGACGTATCGAGGATCGAGGCCGGCGCCTACGCAACCGAGCCGGAACCATTCCGTTTCGTCGAAGCGGTCGAAATGTGCCAGTCGATGATGCGCTTGCAGGCCGACGCAAAGAGCATCGATCTACAGGCCCAGATCGCGCCGGATGCAGGCGAGATTAACGCCGACCGTCGTGCCGTGCAGCAGATACTCATCAACCTCGTCTCCAACGCTATCAAGTTCACGCCCGATGGCGGCGATGTCGTCGTCGGCGCCAAGCGGATCGGCTCGCGACTGCATTTCTGGGTCAGGGACACCGGCATCGGCATCGCCGAGGAAGACTTTGCCAATCTCGGCAAGCCGTTCATGCAGATCCAGAACGACTATACGCGCCGCTTCGAGGGGACCGGGCTCGGCCTGTCGCTGGTGAAGGGTCTGGTGGCGCTTCACGAGGGCACGATGTCGATCGAAAGCATGCCGGGGGAGGGCACCACGGTCACGATCAGCTTGCCGGTGAACGGACCGAAAGGACGTTCGAACGACAAGCCCGGCGTACTGCCGATGCCTGCAGCCAAGGCGGAGACGAAAGGGGACAGGCATGGCTCGCTCCGCAAAACAGCCTAAGGCGGTCAAGCGCCGCGGCAATGCCTTCCAACGCAGCGCGGTCGCCCTCGGCAGCCAGATTTCACGCAATCCGGTTCTGGTTGGCGGTTCGACCGCCTTCCTGGTGACGCTGTTCTACGTCTCGGCGAACGCTTTGTGGTATCAGCCTTTTCCTCATGCCGGCGCGTTTTTTGCGACCAGGAGCATGGAGGGCTTTCCTCGAGCCGGCGCCGACGAGCCTGAAACCACCATCAACATCGTGCGGCCGGAACCGGCCCCGATCAAGAGCGATCCGATCGTCGAGCAGGTCCAGGGCATATTGAAGGATCTCGATTTCTATTCCGGCACCGTCGACGGTATTTCCGGCCCCAACACGCGCAAGGCCATCCAAGCCTATCAGCAGAAGGTCGGGCTCAACGCTTCCGGCGAGATCGACAGCATTCTGCTCGATCAACTGGGCGCCATGCCAACCGCCTCGACGGTCGTGCCACATCCGGCACCCCGTCCGGACGACATGGCCGCGATTCCCGTCTCGGCTTCGCCGGCAGATGCGTCGGCGCAGGCACCCGACGCCCGCATCATCAAGATCCAGGCCGGGTTGAAGGCATTCGGCAATGACGACATGCAACTCGATGGCGTGGTCGGGGCCCGCACCAAGGCAGCGATCAAGGAGTTTCAGTCGCTGTTCGGGCTGCCCGAGACCGGCGAGCCCGACGAGGTCGTCTACGTCAAGATGCGCGAGATCGGCCTGACCAATTGATGAGCGGAGGCGGGCGGTTTTTGGTTTCACCCAAACGCAAAGCGCTCTAAGTACCGTCCGATGTTGTCCAGAATGCTGCCATGCGCGTAACCACCGATCTGTGGGTGTCGGCCTTGTTGCGCCGGGTTTTTGGCGCCGGCGGCTTTGCCGCCGTGGTCAAGCGCGGCGCAACCGAGGCCGGTTCCGTCTTCGTGCTGGCGCGAGGCCGCATGGGCGAGATTGCCTTGTTTGGCCCGGCGCCGCAGACGAGCTACGATTCAGCCAAACCCGACGACCGTTACTTCAGTTTGCTCGGCGCCGGCGACGATGCCGCCGTCTTTGACGGGCGACTGGAAAGGGAGAAGAAATTCGATCCCGACATCTGGGTGGTCGAGATCGAGGCCGGCTCTGTTCCCGTCGAGGAGCTTCTTTCCGTCAAGTCGCAATAGCGATATGCAGACAAAGGCTTAGAGCGTTCGCTTGAATCTCTTTTTCAGTCGCGACGCGCCTAAAGCGTGTCGCGCAAAAGCATGCCCTCGGGCTGACCCGAGGGGCTGCAGCGGTTTTGCGATAACGACATGCTTAAAAACAACAGCCTAAAGCGTCGCATGAGGCGGGTCAAACGCGACGCGCTTTAGGGCCGGTGGCAGCATTGTCGCTGTCCGCTTTGCGGACGTCGGCGTTTGCCGCGATCGGTCCGGCATTGCGAATGGCCTTCGACAGTGTCTCGGCTTTCCAGCCGCGTAGCCTGTCCAGTGCTGCGTCGCGATGCAGCAGCCGATAGCGGTCGAGGAAGATGCGGATGGCCTGCGGATGCGAGAACTCTGTGGGATAGACGGCGGCGGTGATCAGGAACGCCCTCTCTTCGCCGAGATCGAGCGCGCGCAGGGCGGCCAGCAGCGACGTGTAGTTCTGGTTCGCGGTGAGCGACCGCGCCGTTGAAAAATCGATCCCGAGCGCGTCGGCCAGTGCTGTCTGGAAGAATGCGGCATTGCCGGTCAGCGCCGTCTCGCGCAGTTTGACATAGGTGTTAGCGCCGGCGAACGGATTGATCGTCGCGCCGCCGCTTTCGGCATCACGCATCATCGACCGCAGCCGGCGCCGTGCAGTCTCGGCGGCGGCGCCGGACACCTGCTGGCTGCTATCGGCGACGACTTCGGCGCTTTCGGGCACCGTCTTGGCGTTCGCCTCAGGCTGCCGCACGCTCACCAGCGTCGGCTTTTCAAGCGCCCTGATCAGGTGGGCGATGGTCGGGTTCAGATCCTTGCGGCGCGCAATGGCGCGCGCATGCGGCAGGCCATGGCGGCCGATCAGCGCGATGAGGTCGATATCGCTGAGCGCGCGCGAGCGGATGAGCAGCGGCGCGGCAACGCCGACCGGCTCCTCGCAAAGCCGCCGGACCAGCGCAGCGGGCGCATATTCGCATTCGGAAAGGGCGGCGGCGACGTAGCGGCGCGATTCGACCGACACATCGGCGAAAAGCGGCAGCGTCAGACCCTCAAGTTGCGCGATCTCCCGACGCGAAGGGCGGGTGAGCGAACAGAACGCCGACACCGTGGCGCGGAACAGCCTTTCGGCCTTTCCCGATTCAGCCCGTATAGCGATTTGCCTGAAATCCGCAGATGACACGAAGGATACGCCTGACACTCGACACAATCTTGACCATGCTCGACCGGGACTGTGTCGGTTTCGCATTTGCCACGGGTCAGGACTTCCTGACCTCAGAACAAAGATCAAATTAGCGGCGATCCGTTAGCGTTCCGTTAACCTACTGGCTCCTTAATCAGATTGGAGGCGTTGCGTTGTGCTCCGGGGCAACCGAGAGGAATGCATGAACCATGGGCATGGTACTGTCTTTCGTGCCGCGAACGGCGGCAACCAATCGAGCAGACCGAAACACCGGAACGCCGGCGGCGGTGATCATTTTCCCCGGCGTCCGCTACGAGCAACCGCCACTGACGGGCGAGACGCGGCCAGGCGCCGGTCCGGACAAGCCGGGTTCGTCAAGGACGATGCCGGGGACGTCGGGGACGTTGCCTGTTCCGCATCATTGAAGCGCGTCGCGGCTGAATGGATTCGCCGCGCCCGGTTGGGCGCGCAAAGGACGCTCTATCTCCTTGAATGAGCGCCGCGGCGGCTCGCAAGGCATGGGCCGCAACGGGCGGCATGTTTCGGTTGACGTCAGTAGTCCTGCAGTTCGCAGGAACTCTGCTCGAGAAACCGCGACACGGTCGGCTTCCAGCTGTCGTCGGGCACGAAGGAGCGGATGACGAACATGCCTTCGTCGATCGGCGCTTCGACGAAGATTGCCCCTTGCAATTCCTCCGGGAGATCCTTGCGGATCTCGATCATCTGCGCCGGCGTCAGTACGATACTGTCCAGAACCCTTCCGGTCGCACTGTGGTCGTTGAAGGAGTAGATGTTATGGCCGCTGCGGTCATAGACCGATACGGACCAGAACGGGACGTTTCCCGGTGCCTTCACCCGAACCATTCCATCGGACAAATCGAAGCGGCAAGCCGCAGCATAAAACAGCGGATCGACCGATTTCACCACAGGCGTACCGCCGGCCTCAGCGTCCAGCCTGGTCATCCGATAAAGGTTGGAGGCCATGGCCAGCCGCGACCAGGCATTGCGTTCGGAAAATTCCGGGGCGAGCAGCAGCACGATGATGTGTACGATGCCGGCGCCAAGCAGGCCGAGCAGGATCGCGTGCAGCAGCCTACGCATTGCAGCCGACCTTCACGATCTGCGGCAGCGTGACATCCGAAAGGCCCGTGCTGCTGGCGATCGGCGTGTCGTAGAATGTCAGCACGAGATACATCCGGCCGAAGCCGTCGGAAAGCAGCCAGTTGCCGGGCGCGGGGCGGTTGTTGACGGAAATAAGCACGGAATTGTCGGGCTGGCGCAGCACCTGGTAGGACTGAAGTGCCGCAAGCCTTGACTTGCCGGTCTCGACCACGCCGAGCGACCGATCGGCGGCATAGAGGGTCCAGAACCGGGCTGTGGGAAATCCGCCTTCGATTTCATAGGCGCATTGGCGTTTCAATAGTTCGCCATCGGAATCGCGTTCGGCGATAAACGACAGGCCTTCTGCCTGCCCGAGTGCAAGGACACCCTCGCGCGCCACGCGGGCTTTCGAATAAGGATCCGCCGTCTGCGTGCCGATATCGGGAAACGCCGTCCATTGGCCGATCCTGATCGCGCCAATGCCATCCTGCGTCTTGAGAGCGTACCAGACGCTGCCGCCGCCGCCGCCGATGGCTATGGCAAGCGCGAGGAGCGTCAGAAATGCGTTCTTGAGCATGAAGAGCCGCGGGCAAGAGGAGTGCCGCTCGGGGATATCGCGGGGCAGGGGGCCATGGCAAGCGGACCTGTGTGGAATTGCGGCGCGAGGGATGGCCTGGCCCGTCGTGCCGGCATCAAAGCGCCGACAGGGTCTCCGGTGTCGCAGGCGCCTGGAGGACGGGTGCCGACTGGAACAGCCTGGTGATGTCCCTGAGCGCCCGCGTCGTCTGGCTGGACAGCACCGGCGGCCGCTCGGCGGCGGTATCGGCCGCTGCCTGCTCGGCATTCTTCTTTTCCGCTTCCTCGGCCTTGGCGGCGATCTCTTCGTCGACGAAGGGATGATCGAGGCCGGGGATTGGCTTGAGGTCGATATTCTGGTGCGCATAGACCATCAGCCGCTGCCAAACCATCGCCGGCAGCGAGCCGCCGGTCATGTTGTTGGTCGGGGTGAAGTCGTCATTGCCGAGCCACACGGCAGCCGTGTAGTTGCCGGTGAATCCGACATACCAGGCGTCGCGGTAAGACTGCGTTGTGCCGGTCTTGCCGGCCGAAACGATATTGGGAAGCGCAGCGCGCCGCGCCGTGCCCATCACCGGCACCGCCGCCAGCATGGTGTTCATGGATTTCAGCCCCTGCTCCGAGAGCACACGGCGGGGCGGCGGCGCATCCTTGGCGAAATCGTAAACCACCTCGCCGGTACGGGTGACGAGCTGGGTGACGCCATGCCGGGAGCCGACAAAGCCGTTCTGGGCGAACACGCTAAAGCCTGTCGCCTGGTCCATCACGGTCATGCCCGATGTGCCGAGCACCATCGTCTTGTGCGATTCGAGCGGCGATTCGACGCCCATGGCTTCCGCCATCGCCTTGATCGGCTTGATGCCGAGATGATTCTTGGCCAGCCGCACCGGCACGGTGTTGACCGATTTGGCCATCGCCGTGATCAGCGTGACCTTGCCGGCCCGTCCGTCATTGTAATTGTGCGGCGACCAGGCACCCCAGGAGATCGGCGCGCCGGAAACGACGGAGTCCGGCGTGAAGCCGTGCTCCATCGCCGTTGCGTATACGTAGGGTTTAAACGATGAGCCGCTCTGGCGCAGCGCCTTGGTGGCGCGGTTGAACTGGCTGGCACCGTAGTCGCGGCCGCCGACGATCGCCCTGACTCCGCCATTGGTTTCGATGACGACCATGGCGCCTTCGGTGACGTTGTATTCCTTGCCGAACTGGCGGAGATGGAACTCCATCGATTCTTCCGCCGCCTTCTGGATGTTGGCGTCGAAAGTGGTGTGGGCGACCAGCGAATGCTGGCCGGACTTCGCGGCGATCTTCTTGACCTCTTCGAATGCCCAGTCGAGGTAGTAATCCGGGCTCTTCTGCTCGCCGCGGTCGACGATTTCAGCCGGATGCAGCCGCGCCTGCAGCACCTGACCCTCGCTCATGAAGCCGCCTTCGACGAGATTCGACAGCACCACATTGGCCCGCGCCCTGGCAGCAGGCAGGTTGATGTGCGGCGCGTATTTGGTCGGTGCCTTGAACAGGCCGGCCAGCATCGCCGCTTCGGCGAGGTTCACATCCTTGACGCTTTTGCCGAAATAGAAATCGGCGGCCGCTTCGATGCCGAACGTGCCGCCGCCCATATAGACGCGGTCGAGATAGAGCTGCAGGATCTCCTTCTTCGACAGATTGGCCTCGAGCCACAGCGCCAGGAAGGCTTCCTTGACCTTGCGCTCCAACGTCCGTTCATTGGTCAGGAACAGGTTCTTGGCCAACTGCTGGGTGATGCTCGAGCCGCCCTGCACCACGGAATTCGCCCGCACATTCGCGAAGATCGCGCGCGAAAGGCCGAGCGCGTCGATGCCGTAGTGATCGAAGAAACGCCGATCCTCGGTGGCCAGCACCGCCTTGATGACCTGGTCGGGCATCTCGTCGACCGGCACCGAATCGCGCTGGATGATGCCGCGCTGGCCGATCTCATTGCCGTAGCGGTCGAGGAAGGTGATGGCGAAATCGCCCTGGGCACGCCAGTCGCCGGCGGTTTCCTGGAAGGCCGGCAAGGCGAGCGCCAGCATGACGACGATGCCGCCGGCGCCGAGCGTGAAGCCCTCACTCAACAGTTCGATGATGCCGCGGCGCCAGCCGGAGACGCGGAAGCGCCGGAAAAAAATGGTGGCCGCTTCCCAGAACCGGCGCGCCTTGAAGCCGGTCTCGTAGAGCGAGGAATCGAACCACGCATCCGCCGCCAGCAGTCTTGCGGCAATCGGACCCCTTCTCCTGCGTGTTTTCAAAGGACTGGCCATTCCAAGATCCGGCTGCGGCGACGCCTCCCACCGAGAAGCGGCACTCATACCAGACTATTTGTCCATTTTGGCCTCGCTCACAAGGGTGAGGGGGGCTTTCGCGGTACAGTTTGTTGATACCAGGGTCGGGCCTGCCACCTCTGCCACCTCGCACTCACTTAACGCGCCGCGATAAAGCGCATGAAATGCGCCACGTCGGCATCGCTTGGCTCCTGGCCGGTGAAACTGCGCAGATAGGCGGCGAGATGACTGACTCTCGCCTCGACCGGTTCCTTGAGGTCGAGCACATAATAGCCGATCTGCATGTAGTAGAGCACACGGGCGCGGATGAAGGCATCCTCTTCGCCGTAGCCATGCCGGCGATACATGTCGCGGATCGCGCCCAGTCGGTCATTGTCGGCCTGGTCGATGGCCCGGCGCACGTCGTCGGAGCGACGCGCCCATTCCCGGATGGCGAAGTCGAGCCTGGGATCGAACAGGCGCTCGTCGGCCCAGCATTCGAACACGTTCATGACCCCCATGATGATGCTTTCGGCCGGCCGCTGCGCGCGTTCGACGATCGACTTGGTGTTGGTGTCCCGCCAATGGGCAAGCAACTGGTCGAGCAGGTCCTGACGGCTCTCGAAATACCAGTAGAAGCTTGAGCGCGATACGCCGAGCTTCTGGCCGAGCGGCAGCACGCGCACGCTTTCGATGCCGTCTGAAATCAGTGTCTGGAGTGCAAGATTGATCCAGTCCCGGCGCGTCACCTTGATGTTGCCGGGCGCCGGCTCGTGCTGCGGAGAAATCATGGTCATGGCCGCACAATAGGCGTGAGGGCGAACTGCATACAACCGTACTAGACACATATGTACAGCGCAAGTATCCTGCCTGCCTCAACGAACTGGGCCGAGCGGCCGACGCGCGTCATCGCGGCTCCTCCCTACGATCCGCAAGACAGGGCAATACGGCAACGAGGAGCATCCGCCATGGTCGATGACGCAGCACGCAACCTCAGGCGCGAACGCAGGCGCGGACGAACCGGCGAGGCCGGCAGCGAGACCAGCCGCCGGCCGGACTATCGTTCGCTGAAGAACCCGTTCCTGCCGCAGCCGATCTTTTCGGCCGACCAGGTCGCCGCGATCCACGACACGGCGCTGCGCGTGCTCGAGCAACTCGGCGCCAAGGTGCTGCTGCCGGAGGCGCGCGCCATTCTTGCTCGTGCCGGCGCGCTGGTCGACGAGGACAGCCAGATGGTGCGCATCGGCCGCGACATCGTCGCGGCGGCGCTGGGCTCGGCGCCGAAATCGATCCGCGTCCATGCCGGTGTCCGTGCCCGCGACCTGACGCTCGAACTCGGCTCAATGACGTTCCTGGCAGGATCCGGGGCGCCGAACGTCACCGATCTGGAGCACGGCCGGCGGCCGGGAACGCTTGCCGCTTTCGAGGATCTCATCCGCCTGGTGCAGCATTTCGACGTGCTGCACATGCTGGGACCTTGCATCGAGCCGCAGGACATCGACAACCGCTTCCGCCATTATGCCGTCAACCGCGCGCAGTTGACGCTCTCCGACAAACTGCCGTTCGTCTTCGCGCGCGGCACGTCGCAGGTCGAGGACGGCTTCGAGATGCTGCGGCTGGCGCGCGGCTTGTCCGAGGACGAATTCCGTTCGGGCGCTCATTGCTACACCGTCATCAACACCAACTCGCCGCGTCAACTCGACATTCCGATGGCGCAAGGCATCATCGACTTTGCCAAGGCGGGGCAGGTGCTGATCATCACGCCCTTCTGCCTGGCCGGCGCCATGGCGCCGATCACCGTGGCCGGCGCGCTGACGCTGCAGCACGCCGAAGCGCTGGCCGGGCTGACGCTGGCCCAGATCGTGCGGCCGGGCGCGCCGGTCGTCTATGGCTCCTTCTCCTCCAATGTCGACATGAAGTCCGGGGCGCCGGCCTTCGGCACGCCGGAGCACGTCAAGGCGACGCTCGGCGCCGGTCAGCTTGCACGCTTCACCGGCCTTCCCTGGCGGTCCGGCGGCGGCAGTGCCGCCAACATTTCGGACGCGCAGGCAGCCCACGAAACGCAGTTCGCGCTGTGGGGTTCGGTGCTCGCCGGCGCGACGGTCTGCATCCATGCTGCCGGCTGGCTCGAAGGCGGGTTGAGCGTCTCGTTCGAGAAGCTGATCACCGACATCGAGGCGCTGCAGACCATCGCGGAACTCTGCGCGGCGACGCCCGGCGACGAGGCCGCGATCGGCTTCGAGGCCATCGCTGAAGTGCAGCCGGGCGGGCATTTCTTCTCGGCCGGGCACACAATGGCGCGCTACCGCACCGCTTTCTACGAACCGCTGGTCGCCGACTGGTCGAATTTCGGCAACTGGACTGAGGCCGGGTCAAGAACCGCCACGGAGCGCGCCACCGGCATCTGGAAACGGCTGCTGGCCGATTTTCGGCCGCCGGCTTGCGCCGCTGCCACATCAGGTGTTCTCGACGAATTCATTGCGCGGCGCACGGAAGAGGGTGGCGCAGCACCGGTCTCGTGATGTAGTTCAGCAAGCGCGCGTTACATGGGGCGCTTGTCGCCTGCCTTCTGCGGGTCGCGGCGGATCGTGCCGGCATCGGCTTTCCTGTGCTTGTCGGCGGCGAGTCTGCGAATGCGATCGAAGCGGCTTTCCTCGGCCACTTTGGTCTTTACTACAGCATTTGGCTTCGGGACGAATGCAATCATGGATCGATCTCCTTGCCGACGGCTGCGCGCCGGAGGATGCCCCGGCGGCTGTCTTTCGGGCTCTCGTCAAGAGCACGTTCTCTCCGAGCGGTCGAAGATGTTAGGTGGCGAGAGCGACCGCGCAGCTTTGCGCACCCAGCCTGTCGGGCGAGGTTTTTCCGGGCATGGTCGCCCAGCCGCCCGTCTCGATGAACTGCCGCTTCTTGTAGCTGTCAGTTATGGCCTTGAACTCGACAAGTTTGGCGGCCGCGTCGGGCGCCGTATTGAAGCGATCGACGCAGACCGCCGAGGCCAGTTCGCCGCGCGCCGTATCGCCGGCGGTGGCCGCCAGCGCGCGCGAGGTGCCGCCGGTCACCCAGCCGCCCCAGTTGAAACCGATGATCAGCGTGGCGACGAAGGTTGCAGCGCATGCCCACAAAAGCGTGGATTTGGCCGGCTGGTAATCTTCCCATCGACGCGCGAGAGATGGCTTGCTGCTTTGTGTGGCCACGGACAGTTCCTTCCTGGTTGATGTTGGGATCGGTCGCCCGGCCTTGCTGGGGCCAGGCCTTGCAGGCCTATTTACGGGAGGGGTGGTCAGTAGCCGCCCATGCCGGCCGAAGGCGCAGTGTCTTTTGCCGGAATGTCGGTGATCATGGCTTCCGCGGTGATCAGCAGCGCCGCGATCGACCCGGCATCCTGCAACGCGGTCCGCACCACCTTTGCGGGATCGACGATGCCGGCCTTGATCATGTCGACATAGGTCTCGTTCTGGGCGTCGAAGCCCTGATTGTGATCCTTGCTGTCCGTGAGCCTGCCGACAACGATCGAACCTTCGACGCCGGAGTTCTCAGCGATCTGGCGGATTGGCGCTTCGAGCGCTCTCGACACGATCGAAATGCCCGCCGTCACATCGGCATTGGCTCCGGTCAGCCCGTTCAGCACGGCCTTGGCGCGCAGCAGCGCGACACCGCCGCCGGGAACGATGCCTTCTTCCACTGCCGCGCGCGTGGCGTTCAGCGCATCGTCGATGCGGTCCTTCTTTTCCTTGACCTCGGACTCGGTCGCGCCGCCGACGCGAATGACCGCGACGCCGCCGGCGAGCTTGGCCAGCCGCTCCTGCAGCTTCTCCTTGTCGTAGTCGGAAGTGGTTTCCTCGATCTGCCCCTTGATCTGCTGGACACGCGCCTGGATCGTGGCCTTCTCGCCGGCGCCGTCGATGATCGTCGTCGTGTCCTTTTCGATCAGCACGCGCTTGGCGCGGCCTAGCATGTCGATGGTGATGTTTTCGAGCTTGATGCCGAGGTCCTCCGAAATCACCTGGCCGGCGGTGAGCACCGCGATGTCTTCCAGCATCGACTTGCGGCGGTCACCGAAGCCCGGCGCCTTGACGGCCGCAACCTTGAGTCCGCCGCGCAATTTGTTGACGACCAGCGTCGCCAGCGCTTCGCCTTCGACGTCCTCGGAGATGATCAGCAGCGGCTTGCCGCTTTGCACCACGGCTTCGAGGATCGGCAGCATCGCCTGCAGATTGCCGAGCTTCTTTTCATGGATGAGGACGTAAGGGTCCTCCAGCTCGGCGCGCATCTTCTCGGCATTGGTGACGAAATAGGGCGAGAGATAGCCGCGGTCGAACTGCATGCCCTCGACGACGTCGAGTTCGGTGTCGGCGGTCTTGGCTTCCTCGACGGTGATGACGCCGTCATTGCCGACCTTGTCCATCGCCTTGGCGATCATGGCGCCGACGGTGGTGTCGCCATTGGCTGCAATGGTGCCGACCTGCGCAATTTCACCGGAAGATTTGACCTTCTTGGCGCGTGCCTGGATTTCCTTGACGACAGCGGTAACGGCAAGGTCGATGCCGCGCTTGAGGTCCATCGGGTTCATGCCGGCGGCAACGAATTTGGCGCCCTCGCGCAAGATGGAAGCGGCAAGCACCGTGGCGGTGGTGGTGCCGTCGCCGGCAAGATCGTTGGTCTTCGACGCCACTTCGCGCACCATCTGCGCGCCCATGTTCTCGAACTTGTCGGAAAGCTCGATTTCCTTGGCTACCGCCACCCCGTCCTTGGTGATGCGCGGTGCGCCATAGGCCTTGTCAATGACGACGTTGCGGCCCTTGGGGCCGAGCGTCACCTTGACGGCGTTGTTGAGGATTTCGACACCACGCAGCATGCGGTCACGCGCATCGGTGGAGAATTTGATTTCCTTGGCAGACATGATTTTTCCAGTTCGGTTGGTTGCGGCAGGGCGCTGTCAGCACCGCCTGAATCAAAAATTTGGAGCGTCCTTTGCGCGTCCAAGACGCGCGGCGCTCCAATCAGGCGGCCTTCTTGGCAGCCCCGGTCTTCTCGATGATGCCCATCTCGCTCTTGTCGATGATGCCCATGATGTCGGCCTCCTTCATGATCAGAAGGTCCTCTCCGTCAATCTTGACCTCGGTGCCGGACCATTTGCCGAACAGGATGAGGTCGCCGGCCTTGACATCGAGCGCGATCAGCGCGCCGCTTTCGTCACGCGCGCCCGGCCCGACGGCGGTCACTTCGCCTTCCTGCGGCTTTTCCTTGGCATTGTCGGGGATGATGATGCCGCCCTTGGATGTGGTGTCGCTTTCGGCGCGCCGAATGACGACGCGATCGTGGAGTGGCCGGAATTTCATGGAAACTTCTTTCTGGGGCCGGCTTAGGCGGCCGCTCCCTTCTATAGGCGCGTTGGCACTCGATAGATAGGAGTGCCAAAAAATATTCGTTGGCCGCCGTAAAACATTGAATAGTATTATTTTGCCTTTTCGCTTCAGAAATTTGCTCGATCAAAAATAGGTCAGAATTTGATTTTTCCACATCGAGTGACCATTTTAAGCGAGAAAATCATTTTCATCATTGCAGCCAAAAGGAGGTTTTAATCGATGGCGGAAGTTAGCCAGAACATCATGGAAAAAGCCGAAGCGCGCTTCATGGAGAAGCAGAAGAAAACCGCGGAACGCAATCAGGCAACGGCCGAATATGTTTCAGAGGCCAAGGCCAGGACCATTAAGACGGCAAGATTGCGGGCGTTGCGGCTGGCCAAGGAAGAGGCCGACCGCGCCGCGGAGGCCCTCAATCCCGTCGCCCCCAAGAAAAAGCGGGCGTCGCGGGCGATCAAGAAAGCAGACGTTGCATCAACGGAGGTCAAGTCATGAGCCTGACATTTCCCAATCGAAGCCGCAGCTACGACGAGGCGGGCAAACGCATCCGCTTCGTCGGCCATGACGGCATGTTCCAGATTTCCTTCTCCGTCGCCACGGATGCCATCTCGAAGGCAGAGTCAGGGACACCAACTGCAGAAGCCACCTATCTCGCCGCCTTCGATACGGCTTCCAGCTCCATCCACGACGCCGCCAGGAATGCCTATGACCGGACCCGCAAGAGCATATATGTGCTGACGGCGGCCGATTTTCGTTAAATCCCGAACGTCATCGCGTTCAGGGCCAACGCGCCAGATCCGATCCAGGCGCACGAATGTGCCGAGTGAACCTAGCGGCAGGATCAGGGCTTGCTCTCCGCCTTTGCCCGTCGCTTGACGTCTCGGCTGTTCAGCCGATCCGACCATCGCGTCTGCATCGCGCGTGTTCATGCCAACCAAGACCTGGTGCTTAAGCTCGACGGGCTGGCCGGTGAAGCCATCGAAGACGGTCCAGCTGTGCGGATGCTCCATGCGCAGAGCGTAGCGGTTTGCCATTCCGGCATCCGTTTCGTTTCCGCCCCCGATCGATGAATGCGATTGGTCAGGCCTGCGTGATGTAGAGCACTGCCGCCAGGACAGGACCGTCCAAACGACGACGAACAGCTTCAAGGCTAGGCCTCCGTATGAAGACAGAACCTCCCGCATGCGGGGCACAATGTTCTTAATGCTTTTCGACATGGTCGGCGCCGCCGCAACGACGACTGGCGTCTTGATCCCAAGCTTTCCGAAAACAGGCAGCAGCGATGGCTCGCGCACGAAAACACCTCGAAGGTCTGGAGAAACAAACACTCAATAGCACCGTTTTTCAAACGCCTTGCATGTCAAATGAAAGGTGTGGGTAGCCACCTGAGATCCCCCTGATCTGGCGCAGCAACCTCAACGCGGCTACGCTGCAAGCACGAATCGTTGACGGCACAAAGGCCTGTTCAGCCGCGACGGGCGAGGGAGAAAACAATGACCGCGCCGGCTGCCGCGTTGCAGAAGGCCTTGTTCCAGGCGCTGGACGCTGACGGTTCCCTGTCAGCGGCGCTGGGCGGCGCAAAACTATTCGACCATGTCCCGGAAAACATCCCGTTTCCCTATGTGACGTTCGGCCGGACCAGCGTCTATGATTGGGTAACAGGCAGGGAGAAAGACGCCGAGCAGCTTTTCACTCTGCATTTCTGGTCGAAATCCGAGGCCAGGAAAGAAATGCTCGACGTGATGGACATGGTCAGCGCCCGCCTCCAGGATGCGGCGCTCGCGCTCGACGAGCATCACCGCGTCAAACTCAGGCTCGAATTCACCGAGGTCCGTTACGACCAGGATCTTTCAGCCTGTCACGGGCTGCTGCGCTTTCTTGCCGTGACGGAAGAAAACGCCTGACGCGCTTTCAATAAGGCTGCAACACAGTCTAGACTGGCGCCTGGATTTGCCGGGTTGGGGCGGCCAAATCACCGGGGTTGGTTGTGTCGCATTTCAGGGGGTGAGACAGGCATGTGTTGCAGGCAATGTTCATATCACGTTCAGCACCGATGCGTTAGGACGCTGATCATGAAAACGCTTCGCTCCCACTTCCCAACCGCGACACTTGCTCTCTGCGCCGCCGGTCTGTTTGCTTCGCAGGCGACGGCGCTGCCGGTCGTCGTGCCCGAGCAGAACCGGCCGATCGTCCTGGCCGCCTCCGACTGCTACGCGATCGGTCAGCAGGTCGCCGAGCAGAATGGCGGCACGCTGGCCAAGGCGTCGCAGTCGACGCGCGGTGGCCAGCCGGTCTGCGTCATCGTCGTGCTGGTTCCGGGCAAGGATGGGCAGCGTCCGCGCCGCACGGAGATCGTCGTTCCGCTGAACTGATGCCTGCCGTATCCCAGGCGCTGGAATCGGCCTATATCTGACGTCCAGCTCCTCAACAGGCCGATTTTTCAACAGGCCGATTCTTCAACTGGGTATGATTCCCGCATGCGCGTACTCGTCGTCGAAGATGACAAGGATCTGAACCGGCAGATATCAGACGCGCTGGTCGATGCCGGCTATGTTGTCGACCGGGCTTTCGACGGTGAGGAAGGGCATTTCCTCGGCGACACCGAGCCCTATGACGCCGTGGTGCTCGACATCGGCTTGCCGCAGATGGACGGCATCAGCGTGGTCGAACGCTGGCGGCGCGGCGGCCGCAAGATGCCGGTCCTGATTTTGACGGCGCGCGATCGCTGGAGCGACAAGGTATCCGGCATCGACGCCGGCGCCGACGATTATGTCACCAAGCCGTTCCACATCGAAGAGGTGCTGGCCAGGGTCCGAGCGCTCATCCGGCGCGCGGCCGGCCATGCGTCGTCCGAGCTGACCTGCGGGCCGCTGCGGCTCGACACCAAAGCCTCCAAGGCCGATGTCGACGGCGTGCCGTTGAAGCTGACGTCGCACGAATTTCGCCTGCTTGCCTATCTGATGCACCATATGGGCGAGGTCGTGTCCCGAACCGAGTTGGTCGAGCACCTTTACGATCAGGATTTCGACCGCGATTCCAACACAATCGAGGTCTTTGTCGGGCGGCTTCGCAAGAAGATGGGCATCGACATGATAGAAACCGTTCGCGGCATGGGCTATCGAATGCGTGAGCCGGAGGCGTAAGGCGGAACCGCTCAAACAGACTGCAAGGACGCCGCTTTCACTGCGGTTCGGGCCGCGGTCGCTGGCGTTCCGGGTGATCGCCTTTTCCACGGTCTGGGCGATACTCACTCTGATTGTCATCTTCACGCTGATCACAACCCTTTATCGCCAGGCGAGCGAGCGCGGTTTCGACAGCCTGCTGTCGGCGCATCTGTTCAATCTGATCGGCTCGGTCGGCGTGTCCGAAGGCGGTTCGCTGACCGGCGCTCCCGACCTGGGCGACCTTCGGTTCTCGGAGCCGAATTCCGGCTGGTACTGGTCGGTGGAGCCTGCGTCGGAAGGCGTGAGTGGTGAGTTGCACTCCTCCTCGATGACCAAGGCGATCCTGTCGCCAAGCGTCGCCGAGGTTCCTTTCAATGCCAGCTTCCAGCGCAGCTATACGACAGAAGGCATCGATGGCGAGGAACTGGAAGTGTTCGAGAGCGAGTTCGTTCTCGACGCGAAAAATCGCGCAGCGCGCTTCCGCGTCATGGGCAACCGGACCGAGCTCGAGCAGGAGATAAGCGCCTTTCAGCGTCGCCTGCTGACCTATCTTTCGCTGTTCGGCGTCGGCATGATCGCCATCAACGCCATCGCCATCCTGCTGGGCCTGCAGCCATTGCGCCGGGTCAGGGACGCTCTCGCCATGGTGCGCGAAGGAACCGCACAAAAGCTCGACGGTCGCTTCCCCGCCGAGATCGAGCCGCTCGCCAACGAGACCAACGCGTTGATCGAAAACAACAAGCGTATCGTCGAGCGCTCGCGGACGCAGGTCGGCAACCTCGCCCATTCGCTGA
Source organism: Mesorhizobium sp. WSM4845 (assembly GCF_055811455.1). Classification (NCBI taxonomy): domain Bacteria; kingdom Pseudomonadati; phylum Pseudomonadota; class Alphaproteobacteria; order Hyphomicrobiales; family Phyllobacteriaceae; genus Mesorhizobium; species Mesorhizobium sp. WSM4845. The sequence goes on along the minus strand of NZ_JBVVQA010000007.1, from coordinate 123,403 downwards.
AGACGCCGCTGGCAGTGCTGATCAACGAGGGACGGGCGCTCGGCGGCGCCAAGGGCCAGCTCATAGCCGAACAGGCCGCCTCGATGCAGAAGCAGATCGACCATTATCTGCAGCGCGCCCGGGTTGCGGCGCAACGCGACAGCGTCGTCTACCGCACGCCGGTGGCGCCGCTGGTCCAGCGCATGGTGCGCGTGCTGCAAAAACTCAATCCGCAGACCGACCTCTCACTGTCGCTGCCGGCAGTCGATATCGTCTTTGCCGGCGAACGCGAGGATCTGGAAGAATTGCTTGGCAATTTGCTCGACAACGCCATGAAATGGGCAAAGAGCGCGGTCGCGGTATCGGTGGCGCCAATTCCCGGCAAGAAGACTGGCTCCGGCAAGGAGGGTGCTGTCATCCTGTTCGAGATCAGCATCGAGGATGACGGCCCGGGCATTCCAGAAGACAAGGCACGCGAGGCGCTGAAGCGCGGACGGCGTCTCGACGAGACAAGGCCGGGCACCGGGCTTGGACTTGCCATTGTCGCCGACCTCGTCAACGAATACGGAGGCGTTCTGGCTCTGGAACGGTCCAGCATGGGCGGGTTGAAGGCGGTGGTTCGATTGCGGAGCCTTCACTAGGCCTATGCTTTTTGCTGGGCCAGTCGACATTGATCGACGGTGCGTGATATGGCGGCATGTCGACTGGTCCCGGAGCCGTCGGCCGCGGCCAAATTTCCGACAAACATCGACACTATGGCCACGCCGACTTCCCCGATGGCGCGGCCCCCAGCTTTAACTCAAGAGACCGGTTGTTGGCATGAAGATTCGCGTCGCGCTCGTTTCCGTACTGCTGGCCGTTTCCGGCTGCACGACGCTGGGCAGCAGCCCTGGCCCCACGGTGGCGCCGCAGCCGGCCGCAACGCCGCCAAGTGACGGCAAGATCGCGACGACGGTCATTTCCGCCATGGGCGGCGGCCTCGTCAGCGGATCGATCGGTACCGGCTTGAGCGGCCCCGAAAAGCGAAAGGCGCTGGAGGCGGAATACAGGGCGCTCGAGTACACGGCGAGCAGCCAGAAGGTGACGTGGAAGAGCGATCGGTCGGCGCATTACGGTGAAGTCGTGCCCGCCCAGCCCTATCGCGTCGGCTCGCAGGACTGCCGACAATACACCCATACGGTGTTCACCGGCGCCGCCGGCGCCACCGCGCGCGGAACCGCTTGCCGCAACGCCGATGGCAGCTGGACGCCGCTGACGTAACGACCGGCCGGATAATGCATGTCGCGCAAAAGTGTGCAGCGGTTTTGCGATAACGACATGCATAAAAACAAGAATTCGCGCAAAAGCGTGCCCTCGCGACCTGCCCCGGGATGGGCGGTTTTGCGATGACGACATGCATGAAAACAACTACCTAAGGCGCGTCGCATTACGTCGGTCGATCGCGACGCGCTTAAGGCCCGGTTGACATCAATCAAGGACATGCGACGCATCTGCCGTCAAAGCGTCGCAGGACGCCTGTGTTGGCAGGGCAGGGCTCTGCCGTTATTGGAAGAAGCATGCTGTTCTGGGTCATAGCCGCCATTCTCACGCTGGGTGCAAGCCTGGCGGTTCTGCTGCCGCTGGCCGGCGGCCCGAAGGGTGGTTCGGCGAGCAGCGATCATGACCTTGAAGTCTATCGCGACCAGCTGTCCGAGCTTGACCGCGACGTGGCGCGTGGCCTGATCCAGCCGGCCGAGGCCGAAGAGGCGCGTGCGGAGATCGCCCGCCGCATCCTTCGCCTCGACAATGCCGCCGACAAGGCAGCGGCGCGGCAGCCGTCGATGGCGACCAGGCTGGTCGCGACGGCTGCGGTCCTGGCGGTTCCGCTGGTCAGCTGGGGCTTGTACAGCCAACTCGGCTCGCCCGATCTGCCGTCGCAGCCGCTCAGCGAGCGACTGGCCAAGAATCCCGCCGACAGTTCGGTCGACGAACTGGTGGCACGCGCCGAGGCCCACCTTGCCGCCAACCCGTCCGATGGCAGGGGTTGGGACGTCCTGGCGCCAATCTATCTGCGCATGCAGCGGTTCTCCGACGCAGTGACGGCGTACCGCAACGCCATTCGCCTCGACGGCGACAGCGCAGCCCGCCAGGCCGGCCTCGGCGAGGCGATCGCCAGCGAAGCGGGCGGCATTGTCTCGGCCGATGCCCAGGCAGCCTTCGAGGCGGCGCTGAAGCTCGATCCGGCGACTCCGAAGGCCAGCTTTTATCTGGCGATGGGCATGGCGCAGGAAGGCCGCATCGAGGAGGCGACGGCCGGCTGGCAGAAAATGCTCGCGGCCTTGCCGCAGGACTCGCCCTGGCGCGGCGCCGTCGCGCAGGCACTGGCCGAAACCGCCAGGCGCAGCGTCGCTTCGGGAGTGCCTGCAAAAGGCCCGAACGCCGGGGATGTCGACGCCGCCTCGTCGATGTCGCCGCAGGATAGGGAAGCGATGATCAACACCATGGTTGCGGGGCTTGACGAAAAACTGCGGCAAAACCCGCGCGATGTGGAAGGATGGATGCAGCTTATTCGTTCCTATGTCGTGCTGGGCAAGGCCGATCAGGCGCGCGACGCGCTCAATCGCGGTATCGCCGTTTTTGGCTCCGATAGTGACGAAGCGAAGAAATTCACCGCCTTTGCCGCCTCGCTTGGCCTGACGGCGACGGAGTAAGAAATGACGCGCAAGCAGAAAAGACTGTCGGTGATCGCCGGAGGGTTGGCCTTCCTCGGTGCCGCCACCGGCCTGACCTTCTATGCGCTCGGCCAGAAGGCCTCCTACTTCTACATGCCCGCCGATCTGACCACCGCCAGCCTGCAGCCCGGGCAGCGTATCAGGCTCGGCGGCCTCGTCGAAAAAGGCACGATCGAGCGCGGTCAGGGGACCACCGTCGCTTTTTCGGTGACCGACAACCAGAAGCAGGTCAAGGTCACCTACACCGGGATTCTTCCCGACCTTTTCCGCGAGGAGCAGGGCGTCATCACTGAAGGCATTTTTCGCCCGGACGGCGTCTTCGTCGCCGACAGCGTCCTGGCCAAGCACGACGAGAACTACATGCCCAAGGAGGTGGCTGACGGCCTCAAGTCCAGGGGCGTGTGGCAGGAGAGCAAAAAGTGACTAAGCAGGTTCCGCAAAAGCCTGCCCTCGGGCTTGACCCGAGGGTTCCCACGATTTTGCGGCAAGACCCTGCGGCAAGACAAAAACCTGGCGGGCTTGGCCACAATGGTTGAAACCGGACATTTCGCGCTGGTCCTGGCGTTCGCGCTGTCTTTGGTGCAGGCGCTGGTGCCGCTGTTCGGCGCGCGTATCAACAGCCAGAAGATGATGGCCGTCGGCGGTCCGGTCGCGGTGACCGGCTTCGCCTTGACCGCTCTGTCCTTCGCGGCGCTGGCGACGGCCTATGCGACGTCCGACTTTTCGGTGGCCAACGTCTGGGACAACTCGCATTCGCTGCAGCCGCTGATCTACAAGATCACCGGCACCTGGGGCAATCACGAGGGCTCGATGCTGCTCTGGGTGCTGATCCTGAGCTTCTTCGGGGCGCTCGTCGCTGCTTTCGGCAGCAATCTTCCAGCGACCCTTCGAGCCAACGTGCTGGCCGTGCAGGGCGCGGTCGGCGCCACCTTCTTGCTGTTCATCCTGGCGACGTCCAACCCGTTCGCCAGGCTCAATCCGGCGCCGATCGAGGGCCGCGATCTCAACCCGATCCTGCAGGATCTCGGCCTCGCCATCCATCCGCCGCTGCTCTATCTCGGCTATGTCGGCTTCTCGATCTGCTTTTCCTTCTCGGTCGCCGCCCTCATCGAAGGCCGCATCGACGCGTCCTGGGCGCGCTGGGTGCGGCCATGGACGCTGGTCGCCTGGATGTTCCTGACCGGCGGCATCGCCATGGGTTCCTACTGGGCCTATTACGAACTTGGCTGGGGCGGTTTCTGGTTCTGGGATCCGGTCGAGAACGCCTCGTTCATGCCTTGGCTGGCCGGCACCGCGCTGCTCCATTCGGCGATCGTCATGGAAAAGCGCTCGGCCCTGAAGATCTGGACGCTGTTGCTGGCGATCCTGACCTTCTCGCTGTCGCTGCTCGGCACCTTCCTGGTGCGCTCCGGCGTGCTCACCTCCGTCCACGCCTTCGCCACCGATCCAACGCGCGGCGTGTTCATTCTCTGCATCCTGACACTGTTCATCGGCGGATCACTGGCGTTGTTCGCCTTTCGCGCCTCGAGGTTGACGGCCGGCGGCCTGTTTCATCCGATCTCGCGCGAAGGGGCGCTGGTCCTCAACAATCTGTTCCTGACCACGGCCACCGCCACCGTGCTGATCGGCACGCTCTATCCGCTGGTCGTCGAGGCCGTTTCGGCCGACAAGATTTCGGTCGGCGCGCCGTTCTTCAACCTGACGTTCGGCCCGCTGATGGTGCCGCTCCTGGTCGCGGTTCCGTTCGGGCCGCTGCTGGCCTGGAAGCGCGGCGACATTTTCGCCGTCGCCCAGCGGCTGATGGCGGCCTTCGCCGCCGGGCTTCTGGCCGTGCTGGTGACGGCCTTGTTCATCGACGGCTCGTCGGTGTTCGCTGCACTTGGCGTCGGCCTGGCCTTCTGGCTGATCTGCGGCGCGCTCACCGATATTGCCGTCAAGTCCGGCTTTGGCAGTGTCGCGCCCGGCATCATGTTCAGGCGCTTCGCCGGCCTGCCGCGTTCGGTCTTCGGCACCGCGCTCGCCCATCTCGGTCTTGGGCTGACGACGCTGGGCATTGTCGGCACGCTTTGCTTCGGCACCGAGAAGATCCTGTCGATGCGTGCCGGCGAGACCGTGCAACTGTCCGGCCAGACACTGCGCTTCGAAGGGCTCTATCCGGCCCAGGGGCCTAACTACAGCGAGGATCGCGGCCGCTTCGCCCTGCTCGGCGGTGATGGAAGCACCACCGCCGTGATCACCTCGTCCAAGCGCTCCTATCCGGTCCGGCAGATGACGACGACCGAGTCCGGTATCAAGACGATCGGTTTCAGCCAGCTCTACCTCTCGCTTGGCGATGAGGCGACCGACGGCTCCGTCGTGGTGCGGCTGTGGTGGAAGCCGCTGGTGACGCTGATCTGGGGCGGCGCCCTTGTCATGATGGCAGGCGCTGCGATGTCGCTGATGGACCGGCGGCTGCGCGTCGGCGCACCGTCCCGCCGCCGCAAGTCGGCGGGCGCCATGCCTTCGGCGAGCCTGCCATGACCGCAAGAAAAACTTCACTGGCCTCCCTGATCCTGCTGCTGACGCTGTTGTTTGCCGGCGCCGCACTTGCGGTGAAGCCGGACGAGGTTCTGGCCGACCCGGCGCTCGAGGCGCGGGCGCGGACGCTTTCGGAAGAGCTGCGCTGCATGGTTTGCCAGAACCAGTCGATCGACGAATCCGATGCCGACCTTGCCCGCGACCTGCGCGTGCTGGTGCGCCAGCGCCTGGTCGCCGGCGATACCGACCGGCAGGTAATCGACTACATCGTTTCCCGCTACGGCGAGTTCGTGCTGTTGAAGCCGCGCTTCAGCCTGCGCAATGCGCTGTTGTGGGGCACGCCGGTCCTTCTGCTGCTTGCCGGCGGGATTTTCATCGTGCTGACCGCCCGGTCGCGCCGATCGGCGCCTGCGGCCATGCTCACCGCCGAGGAGAAGGCAGCGTTGGACAAGGTGCTGAATAACTAATTCGCCATTCCTCCGGCGGCCAGTCCCGGGACGTGTAAATGACGTGCAAGATAACGACGCTCTCACGCCCGGCGATCGGCCGCAGCTCATAGGCAATGACATAGGGCAGGCGGCTGATCGGCTTCTCATAGGTACCTGTTACTCGGCCAGGCCGGCCCGTCGCCATGTCGCCAAGACCGCGGCCCGCATCACGAATGCGAACCGCAAGGCGTCTGGCGGCGGCTGAATTGTCCCGCGCGATGAAGCCGATTTGCTGTTTGATGTCGTCCAGCGCTTCTCGCGACCAGGTGACGAACCGCTTCACGCCTTGTCCGCGCGCCTGGCTTCCGATGCTTCGATGGCGTCGATTTCCGTCATGGCTTCGTCGTGCGGCACGACACGGCCGGCTGCCGCGTCGGCCATGCCGCGTTTGATGCCTTCGATGATCTCAAGCTCGCGATCGACATAGGCCAATATCGCCTCGGCCGCGAGGAAGGATTTGCTGCGCCGCGTGTCGGCGGCGATCCGCTCCAGCTTCAGCTTGGTTTCGGACGAAACCCGAATCGTCATGGTGGCGCTTGCGGTCATGGTGAAAGCCTTGTGCTCAACTGTGTACAACATAGGGCAACGGGCGGGCACAACCAAGGCGTTTGTGCCCGCAAACATTACCAAAGTTTCATGCACTGGAAATGGCGCCGTAATGTGCGCGCCTCTATTTCTCTTGGCCGAGGATGCCGACCGAAGCGCATCCCTTGAAAGAGGATACGAGACCCATGAATATTGCCCCCAATTCACATTCCCGCACCCGCAAACGCCTGATGGCTGCCGCCGCATCAGTGGCCATTGCCGGCGCGATCGGCTTCGGCGCGGTTGCCACCGGGACAGCCCCCGTCCTGGCCGAGGCCGTGCGTGTCGAGGCGCCTCAAGTACCGAGCTTCGCCGACGTGGTCGAGCGCGTTTCGCCGGCGGTCGTCAGTGTCCGCGTCAAAGCCAAGATAGAATCGACCGCCGACGATGGCTCCGATCTTCCCGACGCCTTCGGCAATCTCCCCGACGATCCGCAATTGCGCCGCTTCTTCAGGGAGTTCCGTGGCTTTGGCGATCAGGATGGCCGGGATGGAATGCGACGTTTCGGACGCGGTGACCGCCAGCCACGGCCGGTCGCTCAAGGGTCCGGCTTCTTCATCTCCGAGGATGGCTACCTCGTCACCAACAACCATGTCGTCGGAGAGGGCTCGTCCTTCACGGTGGTGATGCATGACGGCAAGGAACTCGACGCCAAGTTGGTCGGCACAGATCCGCGCACCGATCTCGCAGTGCTCAAGGTCGAAGGCGACGGCAAGTTCACCTATGTCGACTTCGCCGACGATTCAAAGGTTCGCGTCGGCGACTGGGTGGTGGCCGTCGGCAATCCGTTCGGCCTCGGCGGCACAGTCACTGCCGGCATCGTCTCGGCCCGTGGTCGCGACATCGGCGCCGGTCCTTATGATGATTTCATCCAGATCGATGCCTCGGTGAACCGCGGCAATTCGGGTGGCCCGACCTTCAACCTCAACGGCCAGGTCGTCGGCATCAACACCGCGATCTTCTCGCCGTCCGGCGGCAGTGTCGGCATTGCCTTCGACATTCCCGCCTCGACCGCCAAACAGGTCGTTCAGGATCTGATGAAGGACGGCACCGTCCAGCGCGGCTGGCTTGGCGTCGAGATCCAGCCGGTCACCTCCGAAATCGCCGAATCGCTCGGGCTGAAGTCCGATAAGGGCGCTCTCGTTTCCAGCGTCCAGGACGATGGTCCCGGCAAGGAGGCCGGCATATCGGCTGGTGACGTTATCACTCAGGTGGACGGCAAGGACGTCGCTTCGCCGAAGGAACTCGCCCGCCTGATCGGCGCCTACCCGCCCGGCAAGCCGGTCGACGTCACGCTGTGGCGTGACGGCAAGAGTGAAACGGTCAAGGTCGACCTCGGCACGCTGCCTTCGAGTGACAAGCAGGCTTCGGCCGACCAGCAGCCTTCGGCTCCGCCAAAGGCCGATACGCTGGCCGACCTCGGTCTCACCGTCACCAGGTCCGACGATGGCAAAGGGCTTGTGGTGACCGATGTCGATCCCGACAGCGATGCCGCCGATCGCGGGATCCAGCCCGGCGATGTCATCACCTCGGTCAATTCGACGGAGGTCAATGGCACCGAGGACGTCGCCAAGGCCATGGCCGACGCGGTGAAGTCGGGCCGCAAGGCGGTGTTGATGCAGATCACCCGCGACGACAGCAACCGCTTCGTCGCGCTGCCTGTCGCCAAGGGCTGACGTTCCAGACTCTTCCGATGCGGCGGTTTCAAACACCCGAGCCGTAGCATGGGAAGCACGGGGCTTGAATACGTTAGTCAGTCATCGTGTTCCGGCCCAGCGGCAGCGGGCTCCCATCGCCCGCTGCCGCTCGAACAGAAGCATGACGATATGCTCACGCAACAAAAAAGCATGTCGCCCAAAAGTGTGAAGCGGTTTTGGGATGACGACATGCTCAAACAACAGAGCATCTCGCCCAAATCCGAGGATGCGGCGGCTCGACGCCGATAACATTATAAAACAGAGGCTTACTGCTCGCTCTTGAATCACTTTGTTCGCGATGCACCTCGAGGCCAAGATGTCTATGCCGGCCACTCATTCTTCCAGCGAAATCGCGTATAACGGTCCCATGAAGATTCTCGTCATAGAAGACGATCGCGAAGCGGCCGATTACCTCCAGAAAGCCTTTACCGAGGCCGGACATACCGCCCATGTCGCCGGCGACGGCGAAACCGGCTTCGCGCTCGCTGACTCCGGCGACTATGACGTGATGGTGGTCGACCGCATGCTGCCGCGCCGCGACGGCCTGTCGGTCATCGCCGGTCTTAGATCCCGAGGCAAGACTACGCCGGTGCTGATCCTGTCGGCGCTCGGCGAAGTCGACGACCGGGTCACCGGCTTGCGCGCCGGCAGCGACGACTATCTGACCAAGCCCTATGCCTTTTCCGAGCTGCTGGCCCGGGTCGAGGTGCTGAACCGCCGCGCCAGCGCCAGGGAGGCCGAAACCGTTTACCGGGTCGGCGATCTCGAACTCGACAGGCTGTCGCATTCGGTACGGCGCGCGGCCCGCGAGATTACGCTGCAGCCGCGCGAGTTCCGCCTGCTGGAATATCTGATGCGCCATGCCGGCCAGGTGGTGACGCGCACCATGCTGCTGGAAAATGTCTGGGATTATCATTTCGATCCGCAGACCAACGTCATCGACGTTCACGTCTCGCGGCTGCGCGGCAAGATCGAGAAGGGCTTCGACAAGCCCATCCTGCACACGGTTCGTGGCGCCGGCTATATGCTCAAGAGCGGCTAGCATGGCTCTTTCCATGCCGGCCATCATGAAGACGACGGCAGCGCGGCTTTCGGCGCTCTATCTCCTGCTGTTCGCCATCTGTGCGGTGCTGCTCGTCTTCTACATGACCTCGCTGTCGGCGCGCATGCTGACCGGCCAGACGCAGGAGACCATCAACGACGAGGTGCTCGGCCTCGCCCGGGTCTATCAGCGCGGCGGCTTGCCGCTGCTGGTCCGCGTGGTCGAGCAGCGCTCACGCCAGCCCGGCGCCAATCTCTATTTGATCGCCGATGCCAACGGCCAGATCCTGACCGGAAACGTGCAGAGCCTGGAACCCGGCGTTCTCGAGGCCGAGGGCTGGACGACGGAGCCGTTTTCCTACCGGCGCTTTGGCGAGGGCGAGCTCGAGCGGCAACGCAACCCGATCGCCGACCCGAACGAACCCAGCCAGAGCGAAGTCCAGGTCGAAGGCGAGAAGGGCCACAACGCCATTGCCTTGGTGCTGCGCCTGCCGAACCAGATGATCATGCTGGTCGGCCGCGATCTCGGCGAGCCTGAGCGGTTCCGCGCCGTCATCCGCCGCGCCTTGACGTTGGCGCTCGGCATGATGGCGCTTGGCGGAATTTTGATCTGGTTCTTCGTCGGCCGCGCGGCGCTTAAGCGCATCGACTCGGTGTCGCAGGCCAGTCGCCGCATCTTGGGCGGCGACCTTTCCGGCCGGCTGCCGGTCACCGGGGCCGGCGACGAGTTCGATCGGCTCTCCGAAAATCTCAATTCCATGCTGGCCAGGATCGCGACGCTGAATGAAGGGCTGAAGCAGGTCTCCGACAACATCGCCCACGATCTGAAGACACCGCTGACCAGGCTGCGCAACCGCGCCGAGGCGACGCTCTCCGGCAAGCACAACTCCGCCGACTACCGGCAGGCGCTGGAAGCGACCATCGCCGAGTCCGACCATCTGATAAAGACGTTCAACGCCATCCTGATGATCTCAAGGCTGGAGGCGGGCTATTCCTCAGAAATCACCAGCCGGGTTGATCTGGCTGCTTCCGTCCGCGATGTCGTCGAGCTCCACGAGCCGGTGGCGGAGGAGGCGGGAGTGACACTCGAGACCTCGGTGCAGGATGGCTTCGCCGTTGAAGGCAATCGCGAGCTGATCGGCCAGGCGCTATCGAACATCGTCGACAACGCGATCAAATATTCGACCGACTCGACAGCCAAGCCGACCGTTCGCGTGGCGCTCGATCGCGTCGGCAGCGAAATCAGGCTTTCCGTCACCGACAACGGCCAGGGCATTCCCGACGATGCCGATCGCGCCAGGGCGACCGAGCGTTTCGTGCGGCTGGAGAAGAGCCGCTCGCAGCCGGGTTCCGGTCTCGGCCTCAGCCTCGCCAAGGCGATCATGACATTCCACAAAGGGCGGCTTGATCTCCTGCCCGCCAATCCTGGATTATCCGTCGTCATGAGTTTTCCCGAACGGGAGGATCGCTGATGGCGGTGAAGGCGGCTGCGGAACACACCAACTGGCTTCTGAAGCCGGCGGCAAGGCTCGTGCCTCTGGATCAGAACCGAGCCCGGCGGGAATTGTCGGAGATCGCTTCCGCAGCGCAGGAAGAGGGGCTTGCCGTGCTGGCGAAATTCCTGGCCGGCGAGGGCGCCGTCCAGGAGTTCCTCGCGGCAGTCTTCGACCTGTCGCCGTTCCTGCGCGACACGGTGCGCCGCCGCCCGCAGATCCTGGATGCGCTTTTCGATGAGACCGTCGAGGCGCGGCTGGCGTCGATCGGCGCCGCCATCGGCAAGGCCGCGCGGGCGGAAGCCATCTCTGAAAACGGCCTGATGATGGAGTTGCGGCAATGGAAAGCGGAAGCGCATGTCCTGATCGCGCTGGCCGATCTTGCAGGCGAGGCCGAAACTGCAATCACAGTACGGCGGCTGAGCGATCTTGCCGACGCCTGCACCCGCGCTGCCGTCGACTTCCTGCTTCGCGACGCGCACCGACAAGGCAAGCTCAAACTGCCGGATCTCGAGGATCCGGCGCGCCGGTCGGGCTGGATCCTGCTCGGCATGGGCAAGCTTGGCGCGCATGAGCTGAACTTCTCCTCCGACATCGACCTCGTCGTTTTCTTCGACCCGCAAGCGCCAGCAGACGTCGATCCGCTCGATGCGACGGAGCTGTTTTCGCGCCTGACCCGCCGGCTGGTCCGCATGCTCCAGGACCGCACCGAACACGGCTATGTTTTCCGCACCGACCTCAGGCTTCGTCCCGACCCCGGTTCGACGCCGCTGGCGATCCCGGTCGAGGCGGCGCTGCGCTACTACGAGGCGCGGGGCCAGAACTGGGAGAGGGCCGCAATGATCAAGGCGCGTCCGGTGGCCGGCGATGTCGCCGCCGGCACTGCGTTCCTGAAGGAGCTCCAGCCCTACATCTGGCGCAAATACATGGACTATGCGGCGATCGCCGACGTCCATTCGATCAAGCGCCAGATCCATGCCCACAAGGGTCTTGGCGAGATCGCGGTGAAGGGCCACAACGTCAAGCTCGGCCGCGGCGGCATCCGCGAGATCGAGTTCTTCGTCCAGACTCAGCAGCTCATCGCCGGCGGCCGCTTCCCCGAACTGCGCGGCCGCGAGACGGTGCCGATGCTTGGCCAGCTTGCGGCACGCGGCTGGATCACTGCCGATGCGCGCGATACGCTCACAAGGCAGTACTGGCTCCTGCGCCGCGTCGAGCACGCCGTTCAGATGGTCGCCGACGAGCAGATCCACATACTGCCGGACGATGACGAAGGGCTCGAACGCATTGCTCGCCTGCTCGGTTTTGCCGATGCGGCGACCTTTGCCGAGGCGTTCCGCGCCGCACTCCATCAGGTCGAACGCCACTACGCAGCGCTTTTCGAGACCGCGCCCGAGCTTTCGGCGGGCATCGGCAATCTGGTCTTTACCGGCGATGTCGACGACCCCGATACGTTGCAGACCCTGCAGAGATTGGGATTCCAGCGGGCGAGCGACATCTGCCGCGTCATCCGCGGCTGGCATTTCGGCCGCTATCGCGTCACCCAGTCAGCCGAGGCGCGCGAGCGGTTGACCGAACTGACGCCGGCGCTGCTGCAATCCTTCGGCCAGACGCGCCGCGCGGACGAGGCGTTGATACGCTTCGACGAATTCCTTGCCGGTCTGCCCGCCGGCATTCAGCTGTTCTCGCTGCTCCACTCCAATCCGGCTCTGCTGAAGCTGCTGGCGACCATCATGGGCGCGGCGCCCCGGCTGGCCGCCATCATCACACGTCGGCCGCACGTGTTTGACGGCCTGCTTGATCCGGCCCTTTTGACCGAACTGCCGGATCGCGCCTATCTGTCCGGCCGTCTCGCCGCGTTCCTCGAGGGCGACAGGGCCTATGAGGACGTGCTCGACCGCTTGCGCATCTTTGCGTCCGAGCAAAAATTCCTGATCGGTGTCAGGCTGCTTGCCGGCTCGATCGATCCGGCGCGCGCCGGCCGTGCCTTTTCCGATCTGGCCGATCTCACCATCGACGCGGCGCTGCGGGCGGTCATCGCCGAGTTCGCGCTACGCCACGGTCGCATCGCCGGAGGCACGGTTGCGCTGCTCGGCATGGGCAAGCTCGGCAGCCGCGAATTGACGGCCGGCTCAGACGTCGACCTCATCCTGCTCTATGATCACGACGCCGATGCCGAAGAATCCGATGGCGACAAGCCGCTCGCCCCGTCGCACTATTACGCCAGGATGACGCAGCGGCTGATCGCTGCGGTGTCCGCGCCGACCGCCGAGGGCGTTCTCTACGAACTCGACCTTCGCTTGCGGCCGTCCGGCAACAAGGGGCCGGTGGCGACCCATGTCGATGCCTTCAAGAAGTACCAGCGCAAGGATGCCTGGACCTGGGAGCATATGGCGCTGTCGAGGGCCCGCGCGATCGGCGGCGATCAAGCGCTATGCGCCGAGGTCGAGACCGAAGTGGCACAGGTGCTTGCCCTGCCGCGCGACAGCGCCAAGGTGATGGCCGAGGCGGCCGAGATGCGCGCGATGATCGAGAAGGAAAAACCGCCGCGCGATCTCTGGGACATCAAGCTGATCCCGGGTGGTCTCATCGATCTCGAATTCATCGCGCAGGTGGCGGTGATCACGGGAAAGGTCGAAGCCGGCCGCCGGGTCACCGGGACGGCGGACGTGCTGTCGAGGCTGGCACCGGATTTCGCCAAGGCGCAGATCAGGCAGGAGCTTTGCGATGCCTATGCGCTCTATCTGGCGCTGACCCAGATGACGCGGCTCTGCCTCACCGGCGTATTCGAACGCGACGACGTTCCGCCGGGGCTTTCGGATCTGCTACTGGCGGTCACCGACCTGCCGGATTTCGGGGTGCTGGAAGCGCACCTCAAGGAGACGTCGCAAAATGTCAGGAAGGATTTTGGCTTTTTGCTTCGTGTGAATGAGTAGTGAGTAGTGAATGGTGAATGGAATTAGATATTCACTACTGACTATTTCACTATTCACTATTCACTAGTCAGGCGGCGGCCCTGACTGGCTGCGTCGGCTTCCTGGTCGGAATGCGCACCGACACGATCGTGCCGGTGCCTTCGGTGGAGCGGATTTTCAAGGCGCCGCCCTGAAGCTCGGCCAACGAGCGTGAGATGGCAAGGCCAAGGCCGGAACCGGCATGGCTCTTGGAAAACTGGTTCTGCACCTGCTCGAACGGCCGCCCGAGCTTGCTCAGCGCCTCCTTCGGGATGCCGCAGCCATTGTCTTCGATCGTCAGCACCAGAGCGCTGGAGGTGTTGCGGGCCCTTACCGCAATGCGGCCGCCCTGGCCGGTGAACTTCACCGCATTCGACAGCAGGTTGATGATGATCTGCTTGATCGCCCGGCGGTCGGCGAACAGCGTCAGCGAATCGGGGATGCGTGTTTCGACGGTGATCGACTTTTCCGCCGCCTGCAGCGAGATGACGCGCACCGTTTCCCGCATCAGCGGGCAGAGGTCGATCTCCTCCTGATCCATCGAGAACTGGCCGGCCTCGATCTTCGACATGTCGAGGATGTCGTTGATGACGCCCAGAAGATATTTGCCGCTGCCGTTGATGTCGGTGGCGTATTCCTCGTAGCGCGGCGAACCCAGGGGCCCGAACAGCGCCTGTTCCATCAGTTCGGAGAAGCCGATGATCGCGTTGAGCGGCGTGCGCAATTCATGCGACATGTTGGCCAGGAACTCGGATTTGGCCCGGTTCGCGGCCTCGGCGCGCTCGGTTTCCTTCATGTATTTGTGATTGAGCTCGACCAGTTCGCGCGACCGCTCTTCCTCTGCCCGGCGGGCAAGGCTGAGATCGTGGATCGTCGCCATCAGCCGGCGCTCGCTGTCGACCAGCTTCTCCTGGTGCAGCTTGATCTGGGTGATGTCGGAGCCGACCGAGACGGTGCCGCCGTCCCTGGTCCGTAATTCGTTCACCTGCAGCCAGCGGCCATCGGCAAGCTGCCGCTCGAAGGTCACGCCGCCTTGCTGCCCGTTGGTGTTGGCAAGCCGGCGCTCCGAGGCGAAGGCAAGCATGCGATCTTCGAGAACGGCGCGCGAGGCGCCCGGCATCACGTCGCGATCCGACAGGCCGTTGTCCTGCTGGTACTTGGAATTGCACATGATCAGGCGCTGGGCCGAATCCCAGAGCACGAAGGATTCGTTGATGTTTTCGATGGCCGTTCGCAGGCGAAGATCCGCGGCCTCGGAGCGCAGCGCCAAATGCCGCTGCTCGGTGACGTCGACGGCGATGCCGATCAACTGGATCTCCGGCGCTTCCGGGTCGATCACCTGCGCTCTTGCGCGCATCCACACCCATTGTCCGTCGGCGTGGCGCATCCGGAACACTTGGTCGATGTGGTCGATCTCTCGTGCGACGATCCTGTTGGCGAGTTGGAATAGGTCGCCGTCCTCGGGATGGATGATCCCGTCGACCTCGCCGAACGACAGCATCGTGTCGCAGGGCTCATAGCCCAGCATGTCGTACATCGAACGCGACCAGTACATCTTGCCGCGCACCATGTCCCAGTCCCACAGGCCGCAGCGGCCGCGCACCAGCGCCATGTCGATGCGCTGGTGCGCTTCGAGATAGATGCGGTCGGCGGTCTGGGCGCGCGCCGCCTGGCCGAAATAGGCATAGAGGACGATGATCAGCACGCCGGCCGTCAGCACGAACAGCGTGACGTTGAGCGAAACGGTCTTGCGCCACGTGTCGAAGACCGCATCCTGCGGGACGAGCGCTGCGGCAGCACCATTCCTGCCGTTTGCCAGGCTCACCGCGGCATACCAGTCCTGGCCGCCGATGCTGACCTCCATCACCCCGGCGCGGTCGCCGAACATGAACAGCGGTTGACCGCCCTGGGCGATGGCGTCGAGCGACCGCCCTTCCCAGCCCGTCGATTGCGGTGTCACGGCAACGATCTTGAACGCGCTGTCGGTGACCGCAAGCACGTGGCTTCGGCCCATGGCGCCCTGACGGCTGATGCCCTCCAACAAGTCCTGCGTCGCGCCAGGCGTCGAGGCCATGTTCGCATCGACGCTGATCGAACTGGCCAGTTGGCCCGCCGCGAGCGAGAGGATCGCCTTGGCGTCGCGTTCCACGTCGTCGCGCTCGTGCATCAGCGACAGGAACCGCAGTGCCGCGATGACAATCAGGAAAATGATGATGAGGGCCGGTATCGATCGGCGCAGCAATGGCTCGGCTGCCAGAAGCCGTCGGTAGGCGGGTTCGGCGATCAGCCGCGCATTGCCGGCGAGACCGTCGCTTCCCGCCTCACGCTGCTCAAAACCCGTCCCTCCGGGCGCGCCCCACGCGTCCGCCTTCGCCATAAATGGCTCTCCCCGATCTTAAATCTGCTTGACGATCCGGCGACGCCGCACTTCCGAATCTTCAGCTAAAGAATCAAAGGTGATTCGGCTTGTCCATAGGCGCAGCGAAAAAAGATTAAAAATCGACTAAAATAATGGCTTTTCCGCCCGATGGTGCCGGGCGGCAACCTTCTAAGGTGTGTTGAGATTCAGGTCAGGCCGTGCCGAGAACGGTGGATTCCGAGAACCGGAGCGGAGCGTACTTTTTGGTACGTGAGCACCGGAAGCGCAGGAAGCCGCCGTTCGCAGGCCGGCATCACCTGAATATCAAATTACCTTACGCCAGCGTGCGCTCAATGATGTCGCGCAAATCGGCCGACAGGTTCTCGGTATTGGCAATCGAAAGCAGCGCTTCCCTTGCCTTGCCCTGCCGGGCAGGTTCCAGCGAGCGCCATGATCTGAGTGCCGTCGCCAGCCTGGCGGCCAATTGCGGGTTGCGCTTTTCGACCTGCAGGACCGTTTCGACGAAAAACCGGTAGCCTTCGCCGTCGGCGCGATGGAAGCCGGTCTGGTTGGCGCTGGAAAACGTGCCGACGAGCGAGCGCACCCGGTTCGGGTTGGCCATCGAGAAGGCCGGGTGGCCGGTCAGGGCGCGCACTGCATGAATGGTTTGCGGGCCCGGCACGCTGGCCTGGATATGGAACCATTTGTCCATCACCAGCGGATCGGTCGCATATTTCGCTTCGAACTCCGCCAGCGCCTTGACCGTCGCGGGCAAACCGTTATGGCGCAGCGCAAGCACGCTCAATGCGGCGGCCCGGTCGGTCATGTTGGTCGCGGACTGGAAATGCCGGGCCGCAAGCGCCGCACCTCCATGCAGCAGCGAAAGATAGTCGAGCAAGGTGTTGCGCAGCGCCCGGCGACCGGCGCTTGCCGCATCAGGACTGAAAGCGTGCTTGTCGGTCAGTCGATCGTAGAGGTCGGAGAATATCTCGCGATTCGCCTCGGCGATCGCGACCGTCAGCGCCTCGCGGGCCGAGAAAATGGCATCGGGGTCGATGTTCTTGCCGATGTCACGGGCGATATCGGCTTCGCTAGGAAGCGCCAAAGCCAGCGCCCGATAGGCCGGTTCGAGTGTCTCGTCGCCGGCTATTTTGCCGGCAAGCTCGATCAACCGCGATGCGAAACCGGGCTGCTTGCCGTCAAGGACCTGGCGGAAGGTGGATATCAGAGCCTCGGTCAAAAGCGTGTTAAACGCCTGCCAGCGCGAGAAGGTATCGTTGTCATGGCCAGCAAGGAAGAACTGATCGTCGGCCCTCTGCTCGACGGAAAGCGTCACCGGCGCCGAGAAGCCGCGGTTGAGCGACATCGCCGGGCGCTCAGTGACGCCCGAGAAGCGCACCATGTGCCGGCGCTTGCGGATATGGATGACGCCGTCCTCGACGCTGGCGCCCTCGACGCCGCCATATTCTATCGCTTTGCCGTCGGTGCCGACCAGGCTGAAGGCCAGCGGAATATGCATCAGCCGCTTGCGGCTTTCGGACGGCGTTGGCGGCACCGACTGTTCGATCTCGAGCGTGAATTCCTGGGCCGCCGCATTGTGCGTCGAACTGATGGTCAGATTGGGCGTGCCGGCCTGATGGTACCACAGCGAAAATTGCGCGAGGTCGCGCCCGGACACATCCTCGAACACCTTGATGAAGTCCTCGATGGTTGCAGCCTCGCCGTCATGGCGCTCGAAATAGAGATCCATGCCGGCTCGGAACGTCTCGGCGCCGAGAATGGTGCGGATCATGCGCACCACTTCCGAGCCCTTTTCGTAGACTGTCGCCGTGTAGAAATTATTGATCTCGCGGTAGCGGCGCGGTCGCACCGGATGCGCCAGCGGTCCCTGGTCTTCGGGAAACTGATGTGCCTTGAGCGTGCGCACTTCGGCGATGCGTTTCACCGCTCGCGAGCGTTGGTCGGCGGAGAATTCGTGATCGCGGAAAACTGTCAGCCCTTCCTTCAGGCAAAGCTGGAACCAGTCGCGGCAAGTGATTCTGTTGCCGGTCCAATTGTGGAAATACTCATGCGCGATGATCGCCTCGATATTGGCGAAATCGGCGTCCGTTGCGGTCTCCTGATCGGCCAGCACATACTTGTCGTTGAAGATGTTGAGGCCCTTGTTCTCCATCGCGCCCATGTTGAAGTCGGACACGGCGACGATGTTGAAGACGTCGAGGTCGTATTCGCGGCCGAACGCTTCCTCGTCCCATTTCATCGACCGTTTCAGGGCGTCCATGGCGTAGCCGGCGAGCCGCTCCTTGCCCGGCTCGACAAAGATGCCGAGCTCGACCTGGCGGCCGGACAATGTGACGAAGCTGTCCGCGACCTTGCCGAGAGCCCCCGCAACAAGGGCGAACAGATAGGACGGCTTGGGGAAAGGGTCGTGCCAGACTGCATAGTGCCAGCCGTCGGCAAGTTCGCCGCAGCCAGCCGGGTTGCCGTTGGAAAGAAGCAGTGGCGCCTCGTGGTGCGGCGCCTCGATGCGCACCGTATAGACCGACAGGATATCCGGACGATCGAGAAAATAGGTGATGCGCCGAAAGCCCTCGGCCTCGCATTGCGTGCAATAGACGTTGCTGGAGCGATAGAGGCCCATTAGGGCTTCGTTGTGCGCCGGCGCCAGCTCGGTTTCGATCAGCAGCTGGAAACGGGCTGCTGCGGGCGGCGTGGTGATCGTCAACTGATCGGGCGTGGCGAAAAAATCGGTGGGCGCGAGTGTCTGGCCGTCGATTGCGATGCGGCCGAGCGTCAGGCCATCGCCGTCCAGCACCAGCGGCACTGACGCCGCGACGCCGTCACGGCGCTCGACCGTCAGCACGGCGATGACGCGCGTGGCTTCCGGCGACAGCCGGAAAGTCAGGCCGGTTTCCGGAATGAGATAGTCGGTGGGGCGATAGTCTTCGAGCTTGAAGACCTGGCCGGTGTCCGTGCGCATTTCCGTTGGTTTTCCTGTCGATTCCCGCAGCGGCAGGTGGGTCCGCTGGTCGAAGAAATGTGAAGCACGCGCTCTTTACACGAAACCGTCACTCGACAAAACTGGCGCAGCGCCTATTTCAGGCACTCGTTTTCCAATCATCGTCGCGAGGTATCCATGACCGTCGTCACACCGAAATTCGGCATGGGCGCCTCTGTGCTGCGTCGCGAGGACCAGGCCTTCCTCAAGGGTCTCGGTCGCTATACGGACGACATCCAGCCGGCCGGCCTCCTGCACGGCTATGTCCTGCGCTCGCCGGTGGCCAAGGCAAGCTTCACCCTCGGTTCGACCGAGGCGGCCAAGGCGGCATCTGGCGTCCATCTGGTGCTGACCGGTGCTGATCTTGCTCATCTCGGCAAGCTGAAATCCGGCGTCATGCAGAGGCAGCCGGACGGCACCAAGGCGCCGACCCGCGACATTCCGGTCCTTTGCCGCGACCGGGTCAATTATGTCGGCGACGCCGTCGCCTTCGTCGTCGCCGACAGCCGCGCGCTGGCGCAGGACGCGGCCGAACTGATCGAGGTCGAATACGAGGGCGAGGATGCCGCGTCCGGCACCGCCACGGCGCTTGACGAAGGCACGCCGCTTGTCTGGCCGGAACTCGGCTCCAACCGCGCCTTCAGCTACCACATCGGCGACAAGGCGAAGACCGCGGCGGCATTCGCCAGGGCGGCGTATGTCACCCGCATCGAATTCATCAACAACCGGCTGGTCTGCAACTACATGGAGCCGCGTTCGGCGATCGGCGAGTGGAACACGCAGGAGAACCGCTTCGTGCTGACCACAGGCTCGCAGGGCGTGCATTCCATGCAGTACATCCTGGCCGACATATTCAAGATCAAGAAGAATCAGCTGCGCGTCATCACGCCGGATGTCGGCGGCGGCTTCGGGCCGAAAAGCTTCGTCTATCGCGAGCATCCGCTGGTGCTGGAGGCCGCCAGGCGCCTTGGCCGCCCGGTGAAATGGGCCGGCGACCGCACCGAGCATTTCCTCACCGATGCGCAAGGTCGCGACAATGTCGTGACCGCCGAGATGGCGATGGACAAGGACGGCCGCTTTCTCGGCATGAAGGTCGATCTCCTCGCCAATATCGGTGCCTATATCTCGCAATATGGCCCGTTCATCCCCTATATCGGCGTCACCATGTCGACCGGCGTCTACGACATCCAGGCGCTCGACGTTTCGGTGACCGGCCTCTACACCAACACTTGCCCGGTCGATGCCTACCGCGGCGCCGGCCGTCCGGAAGCGGCATTCCTGCTGGAAAAGCTCGTCGACGCCTGCGCCCACGACCTGGCCTTGCCAGTCGAAGAGATCCGCCGGCGCAATTTCATCAGGCCCGAACAGTTTCCTTACCGCACGCAGACCGACCGCCTCTATGATACCGGTGAATTCGCAGGCCATATGGACCGCGCCATCGAACAAGCGGAGTGGCAGGCGTTCCCGGAGCGACTGGCGCAGTCGAAGGCGGAAGGCAAAATCCGCGGCATCGGCATGGCGACCTATATCGAGGCCTGTGCCTTTCCCGGCTCTGAACCGGCCTTTGTCGAATTGAACGGCGACGGCACGGTGACGCTGAAGATCGGCACCCAGACCAACGGGCAGGGGCATGCGACCGCCTATGCGCAGTTCCTCTCGGAAAAGCTTCATCTCGACATCGGCAACATTCATGTCCGCCAGGGCGACACCGACGAGCTGAAGGCCGGCGGCGGCACCGGTGGCTCGCGCTCCATTCCGCTTGGCGGTGTATCAGCTTCTCGCGCCGGCGAGGATCTGGCCATCAAGATCAGGCGCATCGCCGCCGATGAGCTGGAAGCCTCGGCCGACGACGTCGAATTGTTCAACGGCGTTGCCCGCATCGTCGGCACCGATCGCACGATCGATTTTTCGAGCATCGCCAAGGCCGCCAGGAACCCGGACGATCTCAAGGGCTTTGGCGAGTTCGTGCAGGACGAATGCACCTATCCGAACGGCACCCACATCTGCGAGGTCGAGATCGATCCCGACACCGGCGTGACGGAAATTGTCCGCTATACGATCGTCGACGATTTTGGCGTCACCGTGAACCCTGTCCTGCTGGCCGGCCAGGTGCATGGCGGCGTCGTCCAGGGCATCGGCCAGGCGCTGACCGAGAACACGGTCTATGACGAGGACGGGCAGCTGTTGACGGCAAGCTTCATGGACTATGCCATGCCGCGCGCCGACGATTTGCCGTTCTTCCATTTCGAGACCCGCAACGTGCCCTCGACCACCAATGCACTCGGCATCAAGGGGGCAGGCGAGGCGGGCACGATCGGAGCGACGCCGGCCGCGCTCAACGCGGTGACGGATGCGCTCTATCGCGCCTACGGCATCAGGCACATCGACATGCCGGCAACGCCGGCGCGCATCTGGGCGGCGATCCAGGAAGCAGCTGCCAAGTGAACCCGACGGACCATCCCGGCGGGCACAACACGCTGACCGGGATCATGCTCAAGATCGTCTCGGTGGCGGTCTTTGTCGCCATGTCGTCCTGCATCAAGGCGGCGGGCACGGTGCCGGCCGGCCAGATCGTCTTCTTCCGCTCGTTCTTTGCCATCTTTCCGATCGTCGTCTTCCTGGCCTTCCAGGGAAAGCTTGGCACCGCGTTTTCGACCAAGCGCCCGCTCAACCACATTGCGCGCGGCGTTGTCGGCGTCTGCGCCATGGGGCTCGGCTTCTTCGCGCTGATACGGCTGCCGCTGCCGGAAGCGATCGCGCTGAACTACGCACAGCCGCTGCTGGTGGTGGTGTTCAGTTCGATCTTCCTCGGCGAAGCGATCCGCGTCTATCGCTGGAGCGCGGTTGCGGTCGGACTGGTCGGGGTGCTGGTCATCTCATGGCCGGAACTGACGCTGCTGGGTTCGGGCGCAGCGCTCGGCGATCAGGAGGTGCTCGGCGTCATCGCCGCACTGGTCGCGGCAGCGATCTCGGCCGTCGCCATGCTGCTGGTGCGCAACCTTGTCCAGAGCGAGCCGACGGCAACCATCGTGCTGTGGTTTTCGGTGACGGCGAGCCTCCTGGCCTTGCTGTCGCTGCCGTTCGGCTGGCAGGCGCTGACACCGGCGCAGGCGGGCCTGCTCGTTGCTGCAGGCTTTTGCGGCGGGCTCGCTCAGATTCTGATGACGGCCGCCTATCGCCATGCCGAGGCCTCGGTCGTGGCGCCTTTCGAATACACGTCGATGCTGCTTGGCATTGTTGTCGGCTATCTCGCCTTCGGCGACGTCCCGACGGTTCATATGCTTATCGGCGGCGTGATCGTCGTTGCCGCGGGCATCTTCATCATCTGGCGCGAGCGGCAACTGGGCCTTGAACGTGCCCGCACCCGCCAGGCGACCCCGCCGCAAGGATGATCAGGACGGCTCGGCCCGCTCGTTCGCCAACCGCACCAGCACGGTCCTTGTCTGCTCATCGGCGGGGAAAAACGATTCGATCGCCAGTTCCGACAGCGTCACGTCGAGCGGCGTGCCGAACACGGTGATGGTGCTGATGAACGACAGCACGGCATCGCCATGCGCAAGCCGCAGCGGGTGCACGATCGCGTTCGGCTCGACCGGCACCGGCCGTGCGCCGTTCAGGCCGGACGGATAGGTCCGAAGCTCGCGCTCCAGTTCGACCAGAACCGGGTCGCCAGTGGCGTCGTTCTGGTGTTTCAGCCGGTCGAGAAGATGCGCGCGCCATTCGGCCAGGTTGACGATGCGCGGCGCGACGCCACCCGGGTGCAGGCTGAGCCGCAGCACGTTGACCGGCGGCTTCAGCAAGGAAGGCTCGGCGACGTTGGCGAGGAATGGGCCGATGGCAGCGTTTGCCGACACCAGGTTCCAGTGCCGGTCGACAGCCAGCGCCGGGAAGGGTTCGTGCCCCTTGAGCACGATCTCGACCGCCGCCTTCGCCGGCGCCAGCGAGGCATCGGTGAGCGGACGCTCGCTGAAGCTGGGGGCAAAGCCCGCGGCCAGCAGGAGCTGGTTGCGCTGCCTCAACGGGATCGACAGCTGCTCGGCCAGATGCAGCACCATGTCGCGCGAGGGTGCCGCGCGGCCGCTTTCCACGAAACTCAGATGCCGCTGCGAGATTTCGGCTTCCATGGCGAGATCGAGCTGGCTCATGCGCCGGCGCGTGCGCCATTCGCGAATGAGGCTGCCGGCGGAAGTCTGGGTTACGGTCATGGGCGCATGACTAGGCCGGCCGCAGATGCATTTCAATTACCGGGGAGGTTATAGGTACAGCATCTACGTCGGAGATTTGCGAAAGCGGTGATGACAGCCAATCTCCCCCCTTGTGGGAGAGATGCCTGGCAAGGCAGAGGGGGGCGCTGTCCAGCCGACCTATCGGGATAGCACGAAAGTGGGCCATCCTTCGCGCCCCCCTCTGGCCTGCCGGCCATCTCCCCCACGAGGGTACCACGAGGGGAGAGACTGGCTAATCTCGAACCCTCAACCCAGCGCCCGAAGCTTCGCCTTCACTTCAAGGAAATCCCGCCACGCCAGCTTCTTGTGCGCGGGGGTTCGCAAGAGATACGCCGGATGAAGCGTCGGCATGGCGGGGATGGCAATGCCGGCGGCGGTCGTGTGGACGCGCCAGTTGCCGCGCAGCCGCAGGATGCCCTCTGTGGTGTTGAGAAGGGTGCTTGCCGAGGGGCCGCCCAAATTGACCAGCACCTTCGGATTGACCAGCTCGATCTGCCGTTCGATGAACGGCCGGCAAATCTCGGTCTCGTGCGGCGTCGGCGTGCGGTTGCCCGGCGGCCGCCAGGGAATGACATTGGCGATGTAGGCCGAGGTCCGGTCGAGGCCGATCGCGGCCAGCATCCGGTCGAGCAGCCGGCCCGAGCGGCCGACGAACGGCAATCCCTCGATGTCCTCGTCGCGCCCGGGTGCCTCGCCGACCAGCATCACCGCGGCATTCGGATTGCCATCGGCGAACACCAGGTTCTTGGCGGTGAATTTGAGGTTGCAGCCTTCGAAAGCCGCCATGTGCTGGCGAAGCTCGTCCAGGGTCGCCGCCGTCGTCGCCAGGTGTCGCGCCAATGCCGCTTGCTGCTCGTCGGGCACTGTCGCAGTACCGGTCGGCGCGCGCGCCGCCGGTGCCGCAGCTTGCCTTTCGCCCATTCCGGCGCGTGACAGGCTTGTCGAGCGTGGCAGCGCTGCGTTCTCACCGGTTGGCGGCGTAACTGTCGCTGGCCCCCGCTCAGGCGGCTTTGACGCAGCCTCGGCAAACCTGTTCAGCGGCTCCTCTTCGAGCGCTTCATCGACGCCGGCGCTGGCGTAGAAGGCCAGCAGCTCCGCAATCTCAGGTCGGTTGTCTCGGGAAACGGCAGTCATGCTTTCACATTCGGTCGCGCGGCAGGAATTTGCAACATCGTGATTGGCGCGATGCTTCATGATTTCGTCATCCAGGGCCTCAGCGTCGTCGCTTCGCTCCTGCTTCGCCCTGGATGACGAAGTGGTTCAGCTCGACGGTATACGTGGATCCTGCACCAGATAGAACGTCCAGCGTGGTGTGTAGTCGGTGATCAGGTAATCGAATTTCGCTGTCTTCAACGGGTCGATCTTGCCGCTCTTGAACAGCAGCCGGTCATAGGGTTCGAAGTCGCGATCGAAATCGGCAAAGCTGCTCGACCAGATGTTGTCAGGCGTCTTGTTGCGCTGGTCGAACGACAGGCCGTCGCCGAAAACGCTCGGCCGGTGGAGTATCTCCTGGAGCTCGAACTGGAACTCGACCCAGGCCTGGCCGCTGTTGTTGAGCACGTCGACGCGCATATACATGAGGCCGTTGGCAAATTGGCCCGCAGTGCCGAAGGGCTGGATCGGCTTTGTCGTGCGGATCGTCAGTGTCACTGGTGTCGCCGAATTCAGCTCTTCGGTGATGACAAGCGGGTCCTCCTTTGTCCCGATGCCCGAGGCGCTGGTGATGCGGAAGCCGCCCAGTTCGTCGGAAAAGGAGTAGGCTCCGGCCACCCAGACCCTTTGCGGCTCGGCGTGGGCGGCAACCGACGCCAGCGGCAAAAGGGCCAAAACGAGCGCCCGGCAAATCCGTCCGGGCGACGAAAAAAAGCGCGTCGATGAAAAGCCGGATGGCCCGTATGTGCGCATGGTGCGAAGTATGGCCGATAAGCAAGCCGTCGAACAATTAAAAAAAATCAGGGCAACCGCTCTCTTCGGACCCGGATCGATGTTGGTGGACCCGCAAATCGCGATTTTGTAGTACGATGCGCGGCCTTTTTGACGAAATCGGCATTGTCACGTCAGCGCCGGTTTCGCGTCGCGAATTGATGCGCTATGCAGCGGATAAGCCAGCAAGATGCGCAAATGCGGCAGCCAGTGAGGGGTTGATGAGCGAGATCGAACGCGAAAGCATGGAATTCGACGTGGTCATCGTCGGCGCCGGTCCGGCCGGCCTCGCTGCCGCTATCCGTCTCAAGCAGGTCAATCCCGAGCTTTCCGTTGTCGTCCTGGAAAAGGGCGGCGAAGTCGGCGCCCACATCCTGTCCGGCGCCGTCGTCGATCCGATCGGCATCGACCGGCTGCTGCCGGGCTGGCGTGACGAGGAGGGACATCCGTTCAAGACGCCGGTCACCGCAGACCATTTCCTGGTCCTCGGCCCCGCCGGTTCGTTCCGTCTGCCCAATATCCTGATGCCGCCGCTGATGAACAACCACGGCAACTACATCGTTTCGCTCGGCAATGTCTGCCGCTGGCTGGCGACCAAGGCCGAGGCGCTGGGCGTCGAGATCTATCCGGGCTTTGCCGCCGTGGACCTCATTTACAGTGGCGAGGACGCGGTCGCCGGCGTTGTCACCGGCGACATGGGCGTCGAGAAGGATGGCACGCATGGCCCGGGCTTCGCGCCGGGCATGGCGCTGATGGGCAAATATGTGCTGATCGGCGAGGGCGCGCGCGGCTCGCTGGCCAAGCAGTTGATCGCCAGATACCATCTTTCCGACGGCCGCGAGCCCGGCAAATACGGCATCGGTCTCAAGGAGCTCTGGCAGGTCAAGCCGGAGAACCATCGGCCGGGCCTTGTCCAGCACTCCTTCGGCTGGCCGCTCGACATGAAGACCGGCGGCGGCTCCTTCCTCTACCATCTGGAGGACAACCAGGTGGCGGTCGGCTTCGTCGTCCACCTCAACTACAAGAACCCCTATCTGTCTCCGTTCGACGAGTTCCAGCGCTTCAAGACCCACCCGGCGATCAGGGGCACATTCGAGGGCGGCAAGCGGCTCGGCTATGGCGCCCGTGCCATCACAGAGGGCGGCTGGCAGTCGGTGCCGAAACTGTCCTTCCCCGGCGGCGCGCTGATCGGTTGTGCTGCCGGCTTCGTCAACGTGCCGCGCATCAAGGGTTCGCACAATGCCGTGCTCTCCGGAATGCTGGCGGCCGAGCATGTCGCCCAGGCGATCGGCGCCGGCCGCGCCAATGACGAACTGGCTTCCTACGAGGCGGCATGGCGGGCGACCGACATCGGCAAGGATTTGAAGAAGGTGCGCAACGTCAAGCCGTTGTGGTCGCGCTTCGGCACCGTCGTCGGCGTCGGCATCGGCGGCCTCGACATGTGGCTGAATTCGCTGTTCGGGTTCTCGCCTTTCGGCACGCTGAAGCACGGCAAGGCCGATTATGCGACGCTTGAACCGGCCGCCAGGCATAAGAAGATCGCCTATCCGAAGCCGGATGGCGTGCTCACCTTCGACCGCCTGTCCTCGGTGTTCCTGTCCAATACCAACCACGAGGAAAACGAGCCTGTCCACCTGCTGGTCGCGGATATGGACCTGCAGCAGCGCTCCGAACACGATGTCTATGCCGGGCCCTCGACACGCTACTGCCCGGCCGGCGTCTACGAATGGGTCGACAAGGATGGCAACGCCGCCGCCGATCCCGCGGCGAAGGACGTGCGCTTCGTCATCAACGCGCAGAACTGCGTCCACTGCAAGACCTGCGACATCAAGGACCCGAACCGGAACATTACCTGGGTGCCGCCACAAGGTGGTGAAGGCCCAGTCTACCAGAACATGTAGCCCAGCAAGCCAGATCTGCCCGGCAGCTGTCTCGACCGTTGACCAAAATGAAAGCGCGTGAAGGCCTATTATATGTGCGGCGTCTAAAAGAAGTTGAAGCGGGGCGGCGCCTGTGGTTCCATTCTTTCTGACCCGGGAGATGACCATGCGCCTGGCGGTTCTGACGTGCCTTGTGGCGATTGGCGGCTTGTGCGGCTTCGCACCGCCGGCATTGGCTGACACGAAGGTGCTGGTCAAGACCCGGACCTACGACATCACTGGAACCACGGGCGCCGCCCTGATCGAGGCCATGGACCGCAACGGTCCGAAGCGGCACGGCTTCATGACGCACGCCATCGCGCTGGCCGCCTATACCGTGGATTGGGACCTTGACGTCACAAGGGAGGGTGGTGTCTGCCGTCTGCGCCAAGCCAATGGCACGCTCGATCTCACCTACACCTTGCCGCGTTTGGCCTCAGCCGCGACACCGGCGCTGCAGAAGCGCTGGAAGCGGTTTTTCGCGGGCGTTCGTGCTCACGAGCATAACCATGGCCGCATCGCCAGGACAATGATGCGGGCGACCGAGAAATCGATCACTGGACTGGAGTTCGCCGACAACTTGTTTTGCAGCAAGACCCACCGCGAGGCGAGGCGCCGGATCAAGGCCGTCTATGCCGAATACGAGGCGAAACAGAACGCCTTCGACGCGCGCGAGCATCGCGACGGCGGCCATGTCGAGCACCTCATCAGGGCGCTGTTGCGCAAGCAGTAGCTCAGCCTCGGGTCCTGCCGTTCTGTCTCACCGATGCCGTCGCGGTTTCTTGTTCGTCGACCGGCTTCTTCTGTTCCTGCCTGAGCGAGAACTCCACCATCAGCGGAAGATGGTCGGAGCCGGTGTTTTCTAGCCTCGACACCGAATGGATGAGAACCGCGCCCTTGCTGAAAACAAGGTCGATCGGCAGTCCGGCGAAGCGCAGGAATTCCGGCAGCTTGATAGGGAGCCAGGTCGGCCCCGGCGAAGGCGCCACGGTCAGCTTGCCAAGACCTGCCACGCGCCGGACGGCGGCGCTCCACGGCACTGCATTGCAGTCGCATGCCATGATCGATGTCTCGCCGAGCGAGGCGAACTCCCCGGACAATCCGCCGATCTGCCGTGACTGGTTGCGCGGCCATGGCCAGGTGAGGTGCATGGCGGCGACGTCGACGTCGGTTCCGCCGAAATCGACCGTCGCGATGGCCATCGCACCGCGCCTGTCGCAGCGCGGTTGCGTTCCGGCGGCAAACGGCCGCCTGGACAGCAGCGCAACGCCGAACACGCCATTGGGGTAGGGGCAGATGATCCGGTAGGGATAGGCGCTGGCAATATAGCCAAGCTCGGTCGTCCACATCTCCGACACTTCATCGAGAGTGATCACGTCCGGATTGGTCCGGCCGATCAGCGACAGTACTTTCTTCGGTGTCGGATTGTTGAACCGCAAGTTCATCTGCAGCAGGCGGTAGACCATCTGGTCACCGGGGTAGACCGCCTGATCGCCGGCCTCGGCTTCGTAGGCTGCCTGGACCGGCCACAGGCGGGGCACCAGGACGTTCGAGGTGGTGGCAAAGGCAGCCACCGCAAAGAGCAGTGCTGTGGCCGCCTGCAGGCGAAACGAGGTCGCCAGCAGCGGCAGCGCGCAAAGCGCCATCAGCACGGCAAGATGAACGCGGAAATGAGCGAAGGAATCGAAGGCCGGATGCAGCGTTCCGAAAAACCCGGCCACCAGCGCGACCGAGAAGACGAGCATTGCGACGAATGCCATCGAAGCCATCATGTCTCGAACGGGTGCCATCTACTTTGCTTATCGGCAGAAATGCAGCCCAAAGCAAGATTACGAAATGCCCTGCCGCGCTGTTACCAAGGTCGCAGGCCGAGCGGTGCTACTGGAACGCCGTCTCCGAAAAGCTTCTGAGCTTGCGCGAATGCAACCGTTCCATTGGCATCTCGGCCAGCTTTTCCATCGCCCTGATGCCGATGGTCAAATGCTGTGCCACTTGCCGCTTGTAGAATTCGGTCGCCATGCCGGGCAGCTTCAATTCGCCATGCAGCGGCTTGTCGGAGACGCAAAGCAGCGTACCGTAGGGTACGCGGAAGCGGAAGCCATTGGCCGCGATCGTCGCCGACTCCATGTCGAGCGCGATCGCCCGTGATTGCGACAGCCGTTGAACCGGCCCCCGCTGGTCGCGCAACTCCCAGTTGCGGTTGTCGATGGTAGCGACTGTGCCGGTGCGCATGATACGCTTGAGGTCATAGCCGGAAAGGCCGGTGACTTCGGCGACCGCCTCCTGCAGCGCCACCTGGATTTCGGCCAGCGGCGGGATCGGCACCCAGACCGGAAGATCGTCGTCCAGAACATGATCTTCCCGCACATAGGCATGCGCCAGCACATAGTCGCCCAGCGCCTGGGTGTTGCGCAGGCCGGCGCAATGGCCGAGCATCACCCAGGCATGCGGCCTGAGCACCGCTATGTGGTCGGTGATCGTCTTGGCATTGGAGGGGCCGACGCCGATATTGACCATGGTGATGCCGCCATGGTTCGGCTTCTTCAGATGATAGGCCGGCATCTGCGGCAGGCGTGGCGGCGCCACGCCATGGCTGGGCGCGTTTTGTCCAGCCTTGGTGACGACGTTTCCCGGCTCGACGAATTCGACGTATCCGCCGCCGCCTTTCGCCATCAGATCGTGCGCACGGGCGACGAATTCGTCGATGTAGAACTGGTAATTGGTGAACAGCACGAAATTCTGGAAATGCTGGGGGCTGGTCGCCGTGTAGTGCGACATCCGGTGCAGCGAGTAGTCGATGCGTTGCGCTGTAAATGCCGCCAATGGCCTGGCTTCGCCTAACGCCACTTCGAACGTGCCGTTGGCGATCTGGTCGTCGGTGCCGTCGAGATCCGGAACGTCGAACAGGTCACGGATCGGCCGCCTGATGCGCTCGGCTGCCGCGCCGTCGACATGCGAGCCTTCCAGGAACGCGAAATGCAGCGGGATGGGCGTCGTCGATTCCGAAACTGTGACTGGAACGCCATGATTGCGCATGATCAGGCGAAGCTGTTCGATGAGATAGCGTTCGAAAAGGGCGGGCTGGGTTATGGTGGTCGAGAAATGCCCGGGGGTTGGCATATGGCCGTAAGCCTGCCGCGAGTCGATCTGGGTGAACGAAGTCGTGGTGACGCCGACCTCCGGATAAAACGCCCGGTAGCGCTTGTTGTTGTCGCCGCCTGCGGCGAGCGCCGTAAACGAATCGCGCAGGAATTTGGTGTTGCGGTCGTAGAGCGCCTGCAAGGCCGCGACGGCCTTTGCTGCATCATTGAAGATCTGCCGGCCAAACGGCTCCGGCATCACGACTGAGTCTATGGCTTGGGGATAGATTCGCTTTTCCATGACCCAATATAGAGGCTTGGCGATGCGGTTGGGAGGGGGCCGAAGGGTCGTTTTTTGTTTTGCATTGTTTCGATGAAGCCGATTGGCTAGCCGCGCCGCAGGCTGACCAGCAGCACAAAGCCGACGCCGGTCTTCTTCAGCGCCGGCGCTTCGATCATCGAGCCAGCATCGGCGCGCATCGTGGGCACGGCCAGAACCGGCGCTGCAAGAACCATCAGGATGAGCGTCGCCCGCGGCACAAGCCGAAGGGTCTTGAGGGCGTTGGCGACGATGCGGTCCATGGCTTGTTGCTTCTCTCTGTGGGGTTTTTGTCGGCGTCAATGGCGAAGGTGGCTCGGGCAACCGAACCGGCAGGAATTGGCCTGGTCCCAGTTGCGGGCCGGGCGCCCAGCCTCGGCAACGAGGATGGCGAACGACACGCCGAAGAGGCTCATCAGCAGGCAGACGATGGTGAAGCGGCGGGCGAACATGGCGTGGTGTCTCCTTCGACACGCATGAGAATGCCCTGATGCAACTGAACCGGTTCTGATGCCGGCGTTCATCTGCGGTTCAAATTTGGACTGTTAGGGCGCGGAAGGCGCAGCCTGCGCGATCGATCGGAGTTCGCAAACACAGAGGCGCGAACAAAAACGGGGGCCTTAGCGGCCCCGTTTTCATTGTGGTGCAGTCGAAACGATCAGAGCTTGTGCCAGGTTTGGCTCCGGCAGATCAGCCCGCCGAGCACGCAGCCGCTCATCTTGAGCGACGCGCCTGAGACCGAGGCCTTGCCGGAATAGGTCTTGTCGGTCTCCGGGTCGGTTATCGTCCCCGTATATTTGTTGGCGCCGGACACCTTGAACGAACCGATGCGCTTGCCGGCAAACTTGCCAGATTTGAGCGTGATGGAAAATGCGTCGCCACCGCCCGTGATGGCGGCGGTCGAACCGGCTTGCGTTTTCCAGTTGCCTTCGATCGGGTCGGCCCAAGCCGTGCCGGCCATGATCAATGTGGCCGCGAGGGCCATGCTGATTTTGCGAAACATGTTTCTCCTCCCTGTGGGCATCCGGCCGGGCGTTGTTGCGCCCCCGCCGGTCTGCCTCTTACGCAAACGTAAGCTAATCCACCTCCCGACGAAACAAAAGCGGTGCCGCTGCGGAAGAGTTTGGGATTTTTCCAGCCACCCGAAGCGGTCTGGTCGGCGAGAAAAGAAACACCGGGCATGCTGGCTTTGTCTTCCGTGGTTAGCGGAGTCTTGCTTTGCGCCTCGCAAATTTTCATCAATTTTGGCGCAAACCGGCGCAATTGCTGGCTTTGCATCGTTAATGAATTTCGGCGTTTACCTCTTGTTTTAGCTTTGTTTTCCTCAAATTAAGCACGCCGTTTAACGACGGATTCAAGCCTTCGGTTCATTCTCGAAAGCATCGAAAGAGCAGCCGCCCCAAGGGTTCCAGGGGACAGAACGAGGCAGCTCTCGGGAGCCTGACAGGGGCTAGAACAGGGGATTGAAATGGCACGTTTTGAAATGCCTGAAGCCGGCTTCGGCGCCATGGGGGCAACTGCCCAGGCCGACATTCTTTTCGAACTGGGCATGATGTATGCGACCGGCCGCGATTGCGAGACCGATGTCGTCGCCGCCCACAAATGGTTCAACATCGCTGCGATCAAGGGCTCGGTCCGGGCCGCGGAACTGCGCTCGGAACTGTCGGCCGCCATGTCGAAGGTCGAGATCGCCAGGGCGCTGCGCGAAGCCCGCGAATGGATGACGATGCACTAAGTCTAGGCCTGAGCTCATCAGGCCCGGTGTTCATCAGACACTGAGATCACCGACGGGGATGCTTCAAGGCCGCGCGAAGACGGCCGGACCGGCAAGAACAAGGCCGCGGGAAGACGGCCGGACCAACAAATGACAAGAACGTGGCAGGCCGGGTAACGCCCAGCTGCGCGACGACAGGGAAGGGGCGCGCGTGGGAGCGTTCGGGATTGTTCGATCGACAAAGCCGCGACCGGCCGGAACAAGGCAGGCGCGGCTTTTCGCGTTTTCGGACCATGATCCAAAAAGTGGAAGCCGGTTTTACAAAAAGACCATGGTCAACAGAAAGGCGGCAGGCCCAATCGAGTGCCGCCGATGCGCCAAGACAGGCTTGGCGAAGGGTGAAATTCTCCCACCTATTCTGGAAGAGGCGCGGCCGGAGCGGCCGCGCGCGAGTGGAGGAGTTGTATCGCCATGAAAAAGTTGGGTATTTTGAGCGCGGCCATTGTCGGCCTGGTGATGAGTGCGCCGGTTGCCTTCGCCGAAGACATCACCTTTTCGGTGGTCGGACCGATGACCGGACAGCTTGCCACCATCGGCGACCAGTTCAAGCAGGGCGCGCAAGCCGCGGCCGACGCGATCAACGCCGCCGGCGGCGTCGACGGCCGCCAGATCAAGCTCGACGTCCAGGATGACCAGTGCGATCCGAAGCAGGCAGTTTCGGTCGCAAACCGCATCGTCGCCAACGGCGTCAAGTTCATCGATGGCCATGCCTGCTCGGGCTCGAGCATCCCGGCCTCGGCCGTCTATGCCGAAGCCGGTGCGATGATGATGAGTCCGGCTTCGTCGAACCCGGAACTGACGGACGCGGCGGCGAAATCCGGCTGGCCGACGATCATGCGCCTTTATACGCGCGACGATGCGCAGGGTGCCTTTATCGGTCCATGGATCGCCAAGAAATACGCCGGCAAGAAGGTCGTCATCATGCATGACAAGAGCGCCTATGGGCAGGGCGTGGCCGATGCCGTCAAGGCGACGATGAACCAGAACGGCCTCAACGAGATCCTCTACGAGGGCATCAACGCCGGCGAAAAGGACTATTCGGCGCTTGTCACCAAGCTCAAGGAGTTGAAGGCTGATGTGGTCTATTTCGGCGGCTACCACCCAGAGGCCGGCCTCATCCTGCGCCAGTCGGCGGAACAGGACTTCAAGTTCCAGCTGATCATGCCGGACTCGATTGCCACGCCGGAATTCTGGCAGGTTGCCGGCCCGGCCGGCGAAGGCACCATGTTCGTCTTCCCGTCGGATCCGCAGGCGAAGCCCGAAGCCAAGCAGGCCATCGAAAAGATCAAGGCGGGCGGCTTCGTGCCCGAGGGCTTTACGCTGTTCTCCTATGCCGTGATCCAGGCCTTTGCCGAGGGCATCAAGCGCGCCGGCAGCGACGACCCTGCCAAGGTTGCCGAAGCGCTGAAGAACGGTGAGTCGATCAGCACCGTCGTCGGCCCTGTCACTTTCGATGAAAAGGGCGACCTCAAGAACGTCAGCTACGACATCAACCAGTGGCACGACGGCAAATACGCGCCGATCCAGCCTTGATCGCCATTGCATGTCGCGCAAAAGTGCGCAGCGGTTTTGCGAAAACGACATGCACAAAAACAAGAACCAAAGCGCGTCGCGTGCGACGCGCTTTAGCGCCTGTCGACAATCGGAGATGGCCGGGGCAGATCCGGCCATTTTCATTTGGTGATGCGTTTGTGGCGCGCGTCTTCCGTCGTCGCCTCTCCTTGGATGAACAGCGTCAGCCGTGGGCTTCCTCGGCAAAACGGACCAGCACCGTTCCATCGGTGACCTGCGCGCCCTCTGTTGCGATCTCGGCGATCGTCCCGTCATGCGTGGCGGAAATCGTGTGCTCCATCTTCATCGCTTCCAGGATCAACAGCGGCTGGCCCTTGATGACGGCTTCGCCTTTTGCCGCGCGCACCAGCTTGACCAGCCCCGGCATCGGCGCGCGCAGGCTGTCGGCACCGGCGGCGATTTCGTCGGCCCTTGCCAACGGGTCCGGCACCGCGAAGCTGTAGCCGACGGCGCCTGAAAAGACAGTGACATGGCCTGGCCAGCGGGCGAGGCGAGGGGCAGCGCGAAGATCAAGCGCGCTGTCATAAGGTGCGTCCAGTGCCACCTGGCAGCGCCCGTCCGGCCGCATCGATACAAGCGCGAGGATATCGTCCTCGCCGTAGCGAAGCCGCGTGCGCCGCGCCATCGCGTGGAAATGCGCATAGCCGGCAAGCGACGACCACGGGTCGCGGGTCGGCGCCTGAGCCCCGGCGCCGGACGCCTCAAGTGCGGCTGCAGCGACGATCTCGCTGCTCGGCGGCGGCACTGCGGTCAGCGCTTGCTGGTGCCTGCCGATCAGCCCGGTGTCGACGTCACCTGCCGAAAAATCCGCGTCAGCGGCGAGAGCCGCGAGAAAGGCGGTGTTGACGGTCGAGCCGGCGATCTCGGTTTGCGAAAGGGAAATGCCCAGTGCTTCGAGCGCCGCCTGCCTGTTCTTGCCGTGGACGACGAGCTTGGCGATCATCGGGTCGTAGAACTGCGAGATGGCATCGCCGGTCCGCACGCCGGTCTCGATCCGCATGCTGGCGCCCTCCAGCACTGTATCCGGAAATTTCAGGTGATGCAGCGTGCCCGTCGCCGGCAAAAAGCCCTTTGCCGCGTCCTCGGCATAGATGCGCGCCTCGAAGGCGTGACCGGAGAGCGCAATCTCGCTCTGCGTCTTCGGCAGCTTTTCGCCGGACGCCACCCGCAACTGCCACTCGACCAGGTCGGTGCCGGTGACCATTTCGGTGACGGGGTGCTCGACCTGCAGGCGGGTGTTCATTTCCATGAACCAGAAGCGGTCGGCCTTCAGCCCTTGCGAGGCGTCGACGATGAACTCGATCGTGCCGGCGCCGGAATAGTCGATCGCCTTGGCGGCCTTCACCGCCGCCTCCGTCATCGCCTTGCGCAATGCTGGTGTCATCCCGGGGGCGGGTGCCTCCTCGATCACTTTCTGGTGGCGGCGCTGCGCCGAGCAGTCGCGCTCGTAGAGATGCACGACATTGCCGAAGCTATCGCCGAAAACCTGAACCTCGATGTGGCGCGGCTTGTCGACATATTTCTCGACCAGCACGCGGTCGTCGCCGAAAGCGGCCTTGGCCTCGCGCCGCGCACCCGACAGCGCCTCGGAAAAGTCGTCGGGATGTTCGACGCGCCGCATGCCCTTGCCGCCGCCGCCGGCGCGCGCCTTGATCAGCACGGGATAGCCGATCTCGCGTGCCTTGGAGGCGAGCAGCACGATCTCCTGCGCCTCGCCGTGATAGCCCGGCACAACCGGCACGCCGGCCTTCTCCATCAGCCGCTTGGCCGCGTCCTTCAGCCCCATGGCGCGGATCGAGGCGGCCGACGGGCCGAGGAAGACGAGCCCGGCGGCTGTCACCTGATCGACGAAATCAGGGTTTTCCGACAGAAAACCGTAGCCGGGATGGATGGCTTCGGCGCCGGTGGCCAAAGCCGCCGCGACGATCTTGTCGCCGCGCAGATAACTTTCGCCGACCGGCGAGGGTCCGATATGCACCGCCTCGTCGGCCATCCCGACATGCAAGGCACCGGCGTCGGCGTCGGAATAGACAGCGACCGTGCGCACGCCCATCCTGCGCGCGGTGCGGATCACCCGGCAAGCGATTTCGCCGCGGTTGGCGATCAGGATTTTGGCGAACATGGGACCTCCAAAGCCAGAGCTTGCCGCCAACGGCGCGAATGCTCCTTCACGCGAGCTGTGGCAACACCCTGCTTTGCAGTCCGGCCATTGTCAAAGGATCGGTAAGCCAGCCTGCCTACTTGGAGGCGGCGATCTCGCAAGCTCCTCCGGTCGTGACCTATTTGGACGCGGCGATCCCGCAGCCGCCGGCCGCGGTCTTGACCTTCCATCTCGTCAAGCCGGCCTGGCAATTGCGCAACGCACTCTCTTCCGCGGCCTGTTGCGAGGGTGCATTGAGTTTGGAGCCGCAGATGATGTAGAGGTCGGTCACGCGCGATTGGAACGTCGTCGCATAGGCCGAATGGCCGCTCGCCGCGACATAGGCCTTGTAGGCCTTCGGGCAGTCTCCGGTCGAACCTGCCGGAAAATGGACGGCGAAACGTTTGTCGCCCTTGCTTCCCGCCAGCGGTTCCGCCGCTCCGATGCCGGGTGCCGCTAATATAAGCAATCCCGCAAGTACAGATACAGTTGTTTTCTGAAAAAGCTGCTGTCTCATCTTCGCCCAATCCCCATTGGTATTTGCAATGAGCAATAGCCGCGATTCTTTCGTCTGGCCAGGTCGGGGAATGAAAATAAGTCTG
Organism: Mesorhizobium sp. WSM4845; assembly: GCF_055811455.1. Lineage (NCBI taxonomy): Bacteria > Pseudomonadati > Pseudomonadota > Alphaproteobacteria > Hyphomicrobiales > Phyllobacteriaceae > Mesorhizobium > Mesorhizobium sp. WSM4845. The sequence continues at coordinate 87,026 of NZ_JBVVQA010000007.1, read as the reverse complement.
AGAACTATGGATGGATTTTCTTACCTGAGCCGGTTACGCTCCCGCCATGCGCAGCAACGCCTGTTGGTACAGGTCCGCCGTCTGTTGGTCGAAGCAGCAGAAGATAACGGTTTCCGGAACCGCGTTGTGGCTGATGAAGGCGCTCACGGTACCAACGGCGATCTGCGTCGCCTGGTCCTTTGGATACCGGTATACACCGGTCGAGATCGCCGGAAATGCCACCGTCCTGCAATCCTTGCCGGCGGCGAGTTCGAGCGACCGGCGGTAGCAGGAGGCCAACAACTCGGCTTCGCCCTTGCCGCCACCTTGCCAGACCGGTCCGACCGTGTGGATGACATAGCGTGCCGGCAGCCTGTAGCCCTTGGTGAGTTTTGCGTCGCCGACCTTGCAGCCATTGAGGGATTGGCATTCGGCCAGAAGCTCGGGGCCGGCCGCCCGGTGGACGGCGCCGTCGACGCCACCGCCACCCAGAAGTGAGGTGTTGGCGGCGTTGACGATGGCATCGACCGCCAGCCTGGTGATGTCGCCGACATGAACGCGAATCCTGGGCTCGCTCATCGTCACATCCTGAACACGCCGAAGCTCGTCTCCTCGATCCCGGCGTTCAGCGCGGCTGACAGGCTGAGCGCCAGCACCTCGCGCGTCTTGGCCGGATCGATGATGCCGTCGTCCCAGAGCCGGGCGGAGGAATACAGCGGATGGCCTTCATGCTCGTATTTCATCAGGATCGGCTTCTTGTATTTTGCCTCCTCCTCCGCGCTCCATTCCCCGCCCTTGCGTTCGATCCCCTCGCGCTTGACCACGGCCAGCACGGTGGCCGCCTGCTCGCCGCCCATCACCGAAATGCGGGCATTCGGCCACATCCACAGGAAGCGTGGCGAATAGGCGCGTCCGCACATGCCGTAATTGCCGGCGCCGAACGAGCCGCCGATGATCATGGTGACCTTCGGCACGCGGGCCGTGGCGACCGCCATCACCAGCTTGGCGCCGTCCTTGGCGATGCCGCCGGCCTCGTATTTTCGCCCGACCATGAAGCCGGTGATGTTCTGCAGGAAGATCAGCGGGATCTTGCGCTGGCAGCACAGCTCGATGAAATGCGCGCCCTTCAGCGCGCTTTCGGAAAACAGCACGCCGTTGTTGGCGATGATGCCGACCGGCATGCCGTTGAGATGGGCAAAGCCGGTGACCAGCGTGGTGCCATAATTCTGCTTGAACTCGTCGAATTCGGAGCCGTCGACGATGCGGGCGATCACTTCACGCACGTCATAGGGCTGGCGCAGATCGGTCGGCACGATGCCGTAGAGTTCTTCGGCCGCATGAAGCGGCGCAATCGGATCGCGCAGCGCCAGCCCGATCTGCTTCTTTCGATTGAGGTTCTTGACGATGCGGCGCGCGATCGCCAGCGCATGCTCGTCGTCTAGCGCAAAATGATCGGCAACGCCGGAAAGCCGCGTGTGGACCTCGGCGCCGCCCAGTTCCTCCGCGCTGACGTCCTCGCCGGTGGCGGCCTTCACCAGCGGCGGACCGCCGAGGAAGATGGTCGCCTGGTTGCGTACCATGATCGTCTCGTCCGACATCGCCGGCACATAGGCGCCGCCCGCCGTGCACGAACCCATGACGCAGGCGATTTGCGGAATGCCAGCAGCCGACATGTTGGCCTGATTGTAGAAGATGCGGCCGAAATGGTCGCGGTCGGGAAACACCTCGTCCTGGTTGGGCAGGTTGGCGCCACCGCTGTCGACCAGATAGACGCAAGGCAATCTGTTCTGCAGCGCGATCTCCTGGGCGCGCAGATGCTTCTTCACCGTCAGCGGATAATAGGTGCCGCCCTTCACCGTGGCGTCGTTGACGACGACCATCACTTCCGTGCCTTCGACGCGGCCGATGCCGGCAATGATACCGGCCGATGCGATATCCTCGCCATACATCGACCACGCGGCGAACTGGCCGATCTCGAGGAATGGCGAGCCGGTGTCGAGCAATTGGGCGAGGCGCTCGCGCGGCAAAAGCTTGCCGCGGCTCTGGTGGCGCTCACGCGCTTCCTCCGAGCCGCCGCGCTCGACGGTTGCCGCCTTTTGCGCAATGTCGGCGACCAGCGCCCGCATGCGCTCGGCATTGGCGCGGAAGGTGTCGGAGGCTGGCGAGATCTGCGAGGTGAGGGGGGCCATTGGCGTTACCGGATCAATTCGATCTTGCAGCCGATATCCAGGTCGCCCCAGTCGCGGTCGGCGGTGACGGCAATGGCGTTCTCGCGAATTGCCAGGGCCAGGCAGGCCCGGTCGCCCAGCGACAAGCCGCGATGCCGCGTCAGCTCGCGAAGCTGACCGGCGGCGATGCCCATCATCTCGTCGAAAGCAGCGACCGGCATGCCGAGACTGGCGAGGTCGTCCGCGGCCTCTTCCATGCTGCGTCCCTTGTCGATCAGCTTGGCTATGATTTCGGCCGCATTGACGGAGCTGCATTGCGCATCCGGCGCGAAACCCAGGGCAATATCGGTGCCTTTCTCGTCAAGCAGGATCGCAAGCGCCGCCGAACTGTCCATGACGTAAGGTTTCACTTCGCTCCCTTCCTCGCCGTACCTTCGGCATGAAGCCGATCCAAACGTCTATCGCTTCGACGCTGTTCTTCCCGCCGCTCCTTCAGAAATTCGTCGACGACACTTTCGCCGGGCTTCTTCAACGCTGACAATTCGGCCTGGACGCGCTGCAGGTTCCGAAGCCACGACCTTACCCGCAACTCGCCGTTCTCGACATGAAGGATCAAGTCCTCACCAGGCTTCACCCCGATTTCCTCGCGCATCGCAGCCGGGATAACGAAGCGTCCGCCCTCGCCAAGCCTGACGCGCTCGCGCTTCGGTGGCAGCCGGAGCGGAGTTTTTTGAGCTCCTGCGTCGAATTGTGTCGGCGGATTCTCGTCAAACCCAGCCTTTTCGGTTCCGTTCGCCATAGCCCGCCTCGTTCCAAAAATATGACATATTACGAGAAATATGGGGCAAATCGTCCAGCATGGCAAATTCAGGAGATAGCGCCATCAGACTCCTTCCGCCATGATTTCCCGCCCGATCAGCCAGCGGCGGATCTCGCTGGTGCCGGCGCCGATCTCGTAGAGCTTGGCGTCGCGCAAAAGCCGGCCGGTCGGATAGTCGTTGATGTAGCCATTGCCGCCCAGCAGCTGGATGGCGTCGAGCGCCATCTGCGTCGCCTTTTCGGCAGCGAACAGCACGCAGGCGGCGGCGTCCTTGCGGCTCGTCTGGCCGCGGTCGCAGGCGGCGGCGACGGCATAGACATAGGCGCGCGCGGCGTTCATCGTTGTATACATGTCGGCGAGCTTGCCCTGCACCAGCTGGAACTCGCCGATCGGCTGACCGAACTGCTTGCGTTCGTGCACATAGGGGACCGCCACATCGAGGCACGCCGCCATCAGCCCGAGCGGGCCGCCGGCGAGCACCGTGCGCTCGTAGTCGAGGCCCGACATCAGCACCTCGACGCCGCGCCCTTCCTCATGCAGCACATTGTCGAACGGCACTTCGACATCCGAAAAAACCAGTTCGCCGGTGTTGGAGCCGCGCATGCCGAGCTTGTCGAGCTTTTGCGCGACGGAAAATCCGGCGAAATCCTTTTCGACGATGAAGGCGGTGATGCCGCGCGACTTGAGTTCTGGATCGGTCTTGGCGTAGACGACCAGCGTCTCGGCGTCCGGGCCGTTGGTGATCCACATCTTGGTGCCGTTGAGTACATAGCAATCATTGCGCTTTTCGGCGCGCAGTTTGAGCGACACGACGTCGGAGCCGGCGCCGGATTCCGACATTGCCAGCGCGCCGACCTTTGCGCCGCTGCACAGCGCAGGCAGATATTTTTCCTTCTGCGCCGGTGTTGCCCAGCGATTGATCTGGTTGACGCAGAGGTTGGAATGGGCGCCATAGGAGAGGCCGACCGAGGCCGAGGCGCGCGAAATCTCCTCCATCGCCACGACATGGGCGAGATAGCCCATGCCGGTGCCGCCGAATTCCGGATCGGCGGTGATGCCGAGCAGGCCGAGCCCACCGAGCTCGGCCCACAGATGCGCCGGAAATTCATTCGAGCGGTCGATCTCGGCGGCGATCGGGGCGATCTTGTCCTGGGCGAAGCGCCGCACCAGGTCGCGCAGCGCTTCGATGTCTTCGTCAAGCCCGAAGTTGAGTGTGTGCGTGTACATGCCGTTCCTCCCGGCGCACGGCCCCGAAATCGAATTCGATTTCGGGAAGGGCGCAAAATCAAAGTGCTACAGCATCCTTTGCTCGCCGGCTGCGGCGCTGCAGGTCGTTGTCGCGCCATGGGCCTTTGCTTCCAACCAGGCGTATCGTCATTGAAAGATATGTGGCGGTTACCTCCGAGATCGATAGCCGCTCGCCCGGCCGGAACCAGACGATAACGCCGGTCATCATCTGGATCAGCGCCATGGCGGTCAGCCCTGTGTCTTCGACGTCGAAGACGCCGGCTTCCGCGCCGTCGCGCAAAATGACGCGCAGCTCCTTCTCATAGGCGGTGCGCATACGCAGGATCTGCGTCAGGCGGTCATGCGACAGGCTGCGCAATTCCATATTCAAGACATGGGTGGAATGGCGGCGTTCGATGTGGAAGGCGATGTGATTTTCGACATAGGCGGCGAGCCGGGTCGCCGGATCGGCCGCGGCCGGGCGCGCCGCGTCCCACGCCTCGATCAGCCCTTCCATGTGCTCGCGCATCAGCGTAAACAAAAGGTCTTGCTTGGTCGGGAAATAACGGTAGAGCGCCGCCGCCTGGACGCCGACCTCGGCGGCCAGCTGGCGCATCGACATCGCCTCATATCCGAGGCGCGCGATCAGGCTGACCGCCGACTCGCGGACCGCCGCTTCGGTCTTTTCGCCGTCGGAACCGGTCGTGCGCGCCATGCAAGCCTCGTTGAGAGGGCAAGAATAAAACGAACGTTCAATTAATTCAAGAGCGCGACTCCTTTTTCTCCCCTTGTGGGAGAAGGTGGCCTCGCGAAGCGAGGTCGGATGAGGGGTGTTCCAGCTTGGCACCGTCGGCACTCCGTCCAACACCCCTCATCCGTCTCGGCGCTACGCGCCGATCCACCTTCTCCCACAAGGGGAGAAGGAAGAGCGCCTCTCAGCTTCCCCGTGCCGCCGCCAGCGCACCCGGCAATTCCTCGGCAAAAATGTCGAGTTCGTGGTCGAGGCCGACGCTGACCCTGATGCAGCGGTCGAGCACCGGCACCATCGGCTTGCGGATGAACACATCGCGCGACAAAAGCGCCTGCAGCACCTTCAGCGCGAAGGCGCCGTCGCCGCCGCAGTCCATGGTGACGAAATTGGTAGCCGAGGGCAGCGGCTTCAGCCCATGGGCCTCGGCGATCTCGGCGATGCGCCGGCGGCCGGAAGCGACCCGCGCCACCACACTTTGCAGATAGTCCTGATCGGCCAGCGCCTCGACGCCGGCGATCTGCGCCATGCGGCTGACGCCGTAGTGGTTGCGGATCTTCTCGAAATCGCGGATCACCTGAGCGTCGGCTACCGCATAGCCGCAGCGTATGCCGGCCAGCCCGTAGGCCTTCGAGAAGGTGCGCAAGCGGATGACGTTCGGCCGCGACACGTCGATCGGCGGCAGCGCCGAGGCAGGGCCCAATTCGCCATAGGCCTCGTCGAGCACCAGCATGGTGGTCTCCGGCAGGGCTTCGATGAAGCGGATGAGCTCCGCCGCCTCCCACCAGCTTCCCATCGGATTGTCCGGGTTGGACAGGTAGACCAGCGGCGCTTTGTCCCTGGTGACCGCAGCCAACAGGCCGTCCAGGCTTTCCCGGTCGTTCTCGTAGGGGACCGCGACTAGCCGGCCGCCGACGCCGGCAATATGGAAATTGAAGGTCGGATAGGCGCCGAGCGAGGTGACCACCGCGTCGCCCGGTGCCACATACATGCGCGCCACCAGGCTGAGCAACCCGTCTATGCCTTCGCCGACCACCACGTTTTCGACCCCAATGCCAAGATGCGCGGCAACAGTCACCTTCAAATCGTGATTGTCTGGATCACAATACATCCACATGTCGCGGGCGATGCCGGCCATGCGGGCTATGACGCGCGGCGAGGGGCCAAAACTGCTCTCATTGGCGCCGATGCGGGCGCGAAACGCGCGGCCGCGATCCCGCTCCTGCGCCTCCGGGCCGACAAACGGCACCGTCGAAGGAAGCACGCTGACGATCGGCGTGAGGGGAGGGCGCTGGCGCATGGCAAGGCTCGCTAAAAAAGGGGGCTCGCTCGAAAGGGGCCTTCTTGCTAGCGCGGCACAGTTGGCCGCGCAAGCTCCCGCCTTGGCTGCAGCCAGCATGCTGGATTCCCCCCGCACTTTTTGCTAGCGAGATATTTCTTTTTGCTAGCGAGATATCATGAACAATCGACTCCCGCCTGCCTGGTCAAAGCACATCAAGCCCGGACCCGCGCCAAAAGTGAAGGGGCCGATAGTGAAGCCTTTGGTGAGCCCGCAGAAAGCAAGCGCCCAATCGCGTGCGCAGGCCGACGACGCATTGCTGAAACAGGCATATGCCTTTCAGCAGGCCAAGCGGCTCGACGAGGCTCAGGACCTATGCCTTCGGGTTCTGGAGCGCACGCCAAACCATCCGCTCGCCTTATACATCCTGGGGACCATATACCTGGGTTACGACGATGAGCGGGCCTTGCGATATTTCGCACGGGCGGTCGGCGAGGAACCTAAAAACCCCTACTACCACCTCAGCCTGGGCGAGGCCTATGTGAAGGTCAGCGAGTATGCGCCAGCAATCAAGCATATGCAGTACGCCCTGGAACTGCAGCCCGGCCTTATCGAAGCACTTTGTGCATTGGGGCGCACTTACACGGCGTTTGACAAGCCCGACATGGCTCTGCCGCTTTACGAGAAGGCGCTGAAAATCAACCGCGATCATCCCAAGGTGCGAGCCGGGCTGGCCAGCGCGCTCAGCGGCCTGGGGCGTATGGATGAAGCCGCCGCCTATCTGAAGCAAGCGATCGCACGTCGTATTGGCGTGCCGGCTGCCTACAACGACCTTGTACAGACGCGAAACTTCACCGAGGAGCCCGAGGAGCTCCAATCCATCCTTCGTGAGCTCGGTAATCCGAAACTTGGTTCGGAAGGCGCGCAGCAACTCCATCACGCCGCCGGCAAGGTGCTGAACGACCTCAAGCGCTATGACGAGGCATTCGACCATTTCAACAAGGCGAAACAGGCCTCCGGCCAAAGGTTCGATATCGATCTGTATCGTCGGTGGGTCGATTCGATGATTGAAACCGTCACGCCGGACTTTCTGGCTGCCAGGGCCGGCTATGGAAATCCTTCCGAAGCGCCTGTGTTCGTGGTTGGCATGCCCCGCTCGGGGACGACGCTCACCGAGCAGATCTGCGCCAGCCATCCCGACATTCATGGCGCAGGGGAGCTTAGCAAACTGAGTCGGGTTGCTAATGCGATCGGCCTCAAGACATCATCGGCTGGTGATTTGAACCAGCCGATCACCTCGATCACGGAAGACCTGTCCAGAACCTTGGCCGAAGAGCATCTGTCCTATTTGCGGGAGCGGGCGCCTGCCGCACTTCGCGTCGTGGACAAGACGCCGCACAATTTTGAACTGATCGGCCTTATCGGCCTTCTCTTCCCCAACGCACGCATCATTCATTGCCGACGTGATGCCATCGACAATTGCGTCTCCTGCTTCGTCCTCAACTTCAGCGAGGCACACAGCTACAACACCGACCTGAATACACTAGGCCTGTACTATCGCGAGTATGACCGCCTGATGCGGCACTGGAACGAGGTCTTTCCAGGCCTTATCTTCGAAAATCGCTATGAAACGCTGGTTGAGGACCAGGAAGCCCAGTCGCGCCGCCTGATAGATTATCTCGGGCTGCCTTGGGATGACGCCTGCCTGCGCTTTTTCGACAGGGATGGTTCGGTCAACACGCCCAGCCGCTGGCAGGTTCGCCAACCGATATACAAATCGTCGGTCAAGCGCTGGAAGAATTATGAAAACGAAATTCAGCCACTGATCCAGTCGCTGGGCGATCTTGCTGAGATTTGACCGGGGCTCTCTCCTTCTCCCCTTGTGGGAGAAGGTGGCCGAGCGAAGCTCGGTCGGATGAGGGGTGTTCCAGCTTGGCACCAACCGCACTCCGTCCAACACCCCTCAACCGTCTTGGCGCTGCGCGCCAATCCACCTTCTCCCACAGAGGGAGAAGGAAGAGCCCTGTCCGGCAGGACAGAGGGGGGCGCGAAGGATCGCCGCTGCTTTCATTCTGTGCAGCTGCATTATTCGGCTGAAAACATTCCGCCCTTGACAGCCACGCCAATACGAAAAAACCCGGCGGTTGCCCGCCGGGTTCGAGTTCAGTCAGACGCTGCTGATTAGAACGAGCGCTGGAAGCGGAGCATGCCGCCGAGGCTGTCTTCGTCGTCCGCAGCGGTCCAGTTGGAGAAGTCGTCCTCGCCGAAGTCGCCGGCGTGCAGGTAATCGACTTCGGCCGTGATCGTCAGGCCCGGAACGATGTCATAGGCGATGTTGGCAGCGATGCCGAGGTTTTCGCCTTCGTCATACGAGATCTGGGTGTTGAACGAGGTCTTCTCGTTGATGGTGTAGGTGCCACCGCCCCAGACCGCCCAGTTGCCGCTCCACAGCTTGTACATGCCGCGGCCGCCGGCGACGGGTGTTGCGAAGCCGGGATCCTCGTAGTTGTCGTCAGTGCCGTAGCCGGCCATGATGAACAGCGACAGGTTCTCCATCGGGGTGATGTCGAGGCGAACCTTGCCGGCCACTTCTTCGTAGTTGGCGTCGTAGGCAATGACGCCGGTGATGGCGCCCCAGCCCTGCGTCCACTTCAGGCCGCCGACGACATGCGGAACATAGCTGTCGATCGTGAAGTCGCCATAACCTTGTTCGAGCGAGACCACGGCCGAGAAGCCGTTGCCGGCGTCGAAATAGTACTGGACGACGTTGGTGTCGAAACCGCCGTAAGGAACAAGCGTATCCTGGATGACGTTGCCGGCGTAGCCGATGAACGTATCGTAGGCCGATTCGTCTTTACCGACGCGCAGACCGCCGAGCTGGATCCAGGCGAAGTTCAGCGAAATGCCTTTGTTCTCGGCAGGGTTAGCGACAATGATAGTCTCACCTGGCAGCGGGGGCAGCGGACCGTCACCGTCCGGATCGGGACCGGGGACGTATGTGCTGCTGACGTGCCGGTTCCGGTTGCCGAAGTTGAAGCGGGTCTCGGTGTAGGTCTTCAAGGTGCCGAGCTCGGTTTCCTGGCCGGTCCAGGTCTTCAGGTTAAAGCGGGCCTGCTTGTAGTAGGTGTCCTGGATGTCGCCGTCCTCGACGTCGAAGTTCTCAGCACCGTCGAACGAGCCGACGTCGCCGACGCCGATGTCGTAGCGGACATAGCCGCCGATGCGCAGGCAGGTCTCGGTGCCGGGGATGTAGAAGTAGCCAGCGCCGTAGACGTCGCAGATGCGGACGTATTCAGCGGGTTCCGGCTCGGCGACGACGACGGCGTCGGCGGCGTGCGCACCGGAAACTGCGACCAGAGCCGCAGCGGAGCCAAGAAGAAGGCTCTTGATGTTCATTTTCTGACCTCCAGTCAAAAGTTAAAAAACGGGTCTGGGTATTCTTTGCTGAAGGACAGCGTTCCCTGCCCCATCCCCACTACCGAAAAAGATGCGCACCGCGCCGCTCCTTCGAACCCGACATTACCCATGAGGCGGCGGCGTTCAACAACCATCGCATCGGCGAAAGGTCTGTGCAGGCGCTATCACCCTGCCTTGTTGCACAAATGACACGATTTGGCCTCACTCGGAAAGCTCCCGTTAACCATTGGGCTGCCGGAGACAGGTTGGAGACCCATTGGGCCAGCCCTTGCAATCCGGCCGATTCCGGCAATTGCCTGCCGCAATTGCGGCGATGTCTGTGAGTCGCCGGCCAAGGCATTGCCGCAGAATCGCCGCATGGCGAAAAGCGGCGAGCGCGAAGCGCGAAGCGGGATGGCGGAGAGGATGGGATTCGAACCCACGAGAAGCTTTTGACCTCTACTCCCTTAGCAGGGGAGCGCCTTCGACCACTCGGCCACCTCTCCGTTGCGCTGGTGGATAAAGAAAAGCGCCGGCACAATCAACAAGCCTGACCCATTATCGTTGAAAAAACCGGCTCCCGGCGAAGCGTTGCTCGGTCCTGTCCAGAAAAGCGGCGATGGCGCCGGGCAGGCCGCCGGTATCGAGGAAAGGCGCATGGCCCTGGCCTTCGACCGTGATCGTCTCGACACAAGGATGACGGTTTCGCATCTGTTCGAAGGTCTCGGCGGACAGCAGCTTCGAATTGGCGCCGCGTATGGCGAGCAAGGGTATTGCCGCCAGTGCCTCGAACTGCGGCCACATGTCTGGCAGCTTCTGGGTCAGGTCGAGTCCCGCCAGCGTGTCGACCAGCTTCGGGTCGAAATCCGGCAATAATCCTTCAACCGTATCTCGGTAGAGCGCCGCTGCCATCCGCTCCCAATCCGCCTCGGTCAGGGCAGGAAAGTCGCTGCCATGCGCGCCGCGCTGGGCGCCGACGGCCTCGGCGTAGGTTTTCGGCTTCGGCGCGCGCTCGAGATAGGAGCGGATATGGGCGAGACCGCCGGCCTCGAGCACCGGGCCGATATCGTTGAGCACGATAGCCCGCAGGACTGCCGGCCGCATCACGCCGAGCACATGGATGATCAGCCCGCCGCGTGACGTGCCGATGAAACCAGCCTCGTCGATGCCCAGCGCCGCCAACCCGGCGAGGATGTCACCGCCTTCGACGCCGATGTTGTAGTGGCCGACATCGGGGTCGTAGGCGGATTGCCCGCGCCCGCGATAGTCGAAAGCGACGATTTTTCGCGGCGTTTGCGCCCGCCGCGACAGATGCAGCGCCAGCTCATGAAAATCGCGGCAATTGCGGGTCAGGCCAGGCAGGCAGACGACCGGCCAGTGGCCGGAATTCGCTTCGCCATAGATGCGGGCGTGGAGTTCAAGCCCGTCCGGCGAGGCGTAGAAGAAGTCGGAAAAACCGCTCGACATTTTGGGACTCGATTCCTCGCCGTTGTCGGATCGTCTCGACTGCTACAGGCGAGGGCGGGGGTGGTCAAATCGAAGCGTCATTTTCGAGATGTCGGCGGAACAGCGCCCCGGACAGCGCCCCCTCTGTCCTGCCGGACATCTCCCCCACTTGGGGGGAGATTGGCTGTCCCTTTGCTTTCGCCAATCGCCAACGCTGATAAGGAAGGCGCTGCCAGTGTAACTGCCAATCTCCCCCTTGAGGGCATATGCGCTAAGATAGCTTCGGCATGGACTGAAATTTGCGCTTTCGTGGTGGTTCACGCCATCGATGTCGCAAGGCATGGAGATTTTGGCGCAGGGTTGCCAAGGGAGGTTGAGCAAAGATCGCTGCGATCAGAGAGGCGACGATCTGGCGGGTAGCGCGCCACAGCAGCGGGCGTCCGTCGCTCAAGGGGGAGAGACACCCAACTCCTGCGAGAGGGGTTCGGTCACAAGCGCGATGAGGAAGTGGGCAAGAATCCAAGGCTTTGCGATCCTTGGGTCTTTGGCGGGAGGCGCGCGCAGTCCGATCAGGCTCTTCAGACGCTTGAAGGCGAGCTCGATGCGCCAGCGCATGCGATAGAGCTTGAGAACTGTGCCGGAGGGAAACTCCTCCTGGTCAAGCGAGGTCACAAGGATAACAAACCCGGCAGCAATCAGCGTCTCCGGTTGAACCTGCTTGCCCTTGGCCTTGGCTTCCTTGTTGATTTTGCGCCGCGCTTCTTGTGTCGCGGCCTCGGATTTGCGCAAGGCGATCAGGCGCATCTTCAGGGGCTCGCCCTTCTTCTTGAGGCCCAGCCAGACAGGCGTTTCGATGACCTCCTCGCGGCAGCTCTTCAGGTGGCCGATGAGATCGAATGGCTTACCGCTGGCATCGAGCCATCGCACATTCTTCCACGCCGCACGCACGACAACGTCGCCGCCTTGCGCCATGACCTTTGCGATCCGCTCGGCCTGCAGATAGGCGCGGTCGCCGATGCGGATCTCGCCCGCCACCACCGGCACGCGGTCGATCAGCTCGGCCTCGCTCTGGTCGGTGATCTCGAGGAAATCGAACTGCTCGCGCTCAAGATCGAAGGCGCAGTGCATACGCCAAAGGCCATTGTTCTTCTTCTCATGCACACCGGCCTTGGCAACCGATGTCGCATCGAGGATGCGGATCAGCCGGCCCTTGGCCAAGCCTACCTCCTCGCGCTTCAAAAGATACCCAATCAACTGCTGCAGCCACGGCCCTGCGTTGCGCAGCCGGCCGAGCAACGCCACGTCCGAGATGTCGGCGATCCCGCTCGCCGCCGCCCAGGCCACGACGCCCCGCATGCCCACCTTGCCAAGGCAGTAAGCCAGAGTCAGGCGCAACAGATCAGTAGCCGATCTGACGCCCCGCGGCCGCAGGAACGCCTTCGTCTCGCGAGCACTCCCCGCGATCAACTCTTCACCACCGAGAAGCTCAATCGTCTCGGCCCAGCCGTCATCTACAAGCGATTCGTGAGTCATCGCAGCGTAGAATCACAACCGATTCCCCGCTGCAACTCCTACCTTAGCGCATATGGCAAGAGGGGGAGATGCCCGGCAGGGCAGAGGGGGGTGCTTCGCCAAGCCAGCCTTCGCCCGAACGGATCAACTCCGCCCGTTCACCAGGTCCCCGACAATGTCGTACTTGCCGGAAATACGCATCTTGTAGACTTCGTAATTCTCCATCACGCGCTGGACGTAACTTCTTGTTTCGGTATAGGGAATCCGCTCGATCCAGTCGACGACGGCGTCGATGTCCTTGCCGCGCGGGTCGCCATATCTGGCCACCCACTGGGCGGCGCGGCCGGGGCCGGCATTGTAGCCGGCGAAGGTCAGCACATAGGAGCCGTCGAAGCGGCCGAGCTGCTCACCGAGGAAGGCGGCGCCCAAGGTCGCGTTGTAGCCGGCGTCGGTGGTCAGCCGCGCCTGCGAGAAGGTCATCCCGGCCTTGTCAGCCAATTGCCTGGCGGTCGCCGGCATCAGCTGCAGCAGCCCGCGCGCTCCGGCGCTGGAGACGGCGCCGATATTGAACTCGCTTTCCTGGCGGGCGATCGCATAGGCCAGCGCCTTGCCGGAGCCGGAAATATTGGCTGTCTCGGGAATGACGCCGAGCGGATGCGAAAGCGCCCCGACATCGATGCCGCGCGCGCCGGCGATCTTGCCGACTTTCAGTGCCAGGAAGTGATTGCCCTGCTTTTCCGCCATCGCGGCCAGCAGCGCCAGCTCTCCGGGGCTGCTCAACTGGCCGGCGAGGTCGCGGAAAATCGTGTCGGCGTAGCGCTGATAGCCCGCCTGCTGAAGTCGCCTGATGGCCCTGACCGCCTCGCGGCTGGAAAAATTCCGGTGATCGGTGGCGCTCGGCTGCGGATGGGCGATGTTGAGGACCTGCCGGCCGACGCGCTCACCGGCGAGCTGGCCGTAGAACGTCGTGCCATAACCTGCGGCACGGCTAAAATAATCCCTGGCGCTGCCGGGGCCGCCGGCCGCGGCGGCACGGCCGAGCCAATAGTAGGCGCGCGACAGCGATATCGGCCCCTGCGCGAGACCGGCGATCCGCTCAAAATGCTTGGCAGCGGTGGTGGGATCGTTGAGGCCGCGCAGCGCGTACCAGCCGGCATGAAACTCCGCATCCGCCGCGTTGGCAGCAGTTTCGCCGGCGTGTGCGGCGACTATCCTGTAGGCGGTCTTCATGTCGCCCTGGTCGACCAGTTCGCGCGAAAGCACCCGGCGCTCGGCCCACCAGGCATCCGGGTCGATCAGAGCGTTGCGGTCGCTCGGCGCCTTCATCACCATTGCGGCGGCGTCGGAAAACTTCTGCTGCTTGCGCAGATATTGGGCTTGGGCGAAGAGATAGCCGGCCGAACGCTGCGCGGCGGGCACCACCTTCAGCAGCCTGGCCGCGTTCTTGTCGACCGCATTCTTGTCGCCCTTGTCCGCCGCGGCCCAGGCGTCGGCCAGTTGCCGGGCGCCCGCAAGGCCGGCGACGCGCAGCGCCGAATTCACCCGGTCGGCATAAAACATGCGCTCCATGCGGAACCGGTGGTCGGCTGCGGGAATCAGCTTGCCGAATTCCTGGATGATTGCCGCCTCGTCCCTGGCTTGCAGTTTTTCGGTGCGCCAGAAAGGCGACAGCACCGAGCGCGCCGCCTCGACGTTGCCGAGCGAGACATAGGAGCGGGCGAGGATCACCACGCCCTCGGCTGTTTGCGGCTGGCTGCCGCCGAAAGCCTGCACCACGATCTCAGGCGCGGGGTTTTCGCGGTAGAGCGCGCGCTCACTGTTCTTGCGCAAGGCGATCATGCCCGGCCAGTTCGGCAGCATTTTCGCAGCATCGGCGATGTCGCCGCTTGGCACCTTGTCGCCGCCATAGAACGCGATCGCCCAGGCAAGGATGTGCTGGTCGAGCGAATTGACCGGCAGGGCGTCGCGCACCTGGCGCGCACCGGCAATGTCGTTTGCCGCCAGCGCATCGAGGCCGCTCTTCAACCTGGCGACGCTGGCGGGAGGGGATTCCGGACCCTGCAGGCCGGTATCCAGCAGGTTTGGCTTCGGAATGGTCGACGTGACCTGTGCATCGACCTTGCCGGCGGCCACAAGGGTCGGCGTCAACAGGAGAATTGCGCCAAGCAGCGCGAAAAAATGAGGCTGCCGGGTCGGCATCGTCTTCATCATTTCCTGTCTTGCACAATCACCAACAGGCACAGATCAACTGAAGCCTAGTTGGCTGTGGTGAAGAGCCTGTAAACGGGGCTATCGGTTCAAATTGCGCTTGCTGGCATTCTTGTCATGCTTGCCGCGCAACAATGTCGAGACTATGGTGCGCCGCTTCGCTTTCGGCTAGAAGGCGCGCACGACAAAACACCTGCAGCACCGCGCGTCATCTCGGACGCGCAAAGGACGCTGTGGCACTTTTAATTTGGCGCATGACCTTTCCGTGAATCGGCTCCGATTTCGGGCTCATGCGCCAGTCCCAAGGAGTTGGACGACATGCTGAGAGGCTCGCTTACCGCGCTCGTGACACCGTTCGAAAAGAGCGGCCGTTTCGACGAGAAAGCGTTTCGCGCCTTCATCGCCTGGCAGATCGCTGAAGGCACGACCGGCGTGGTTCCGGTCGGCACCACCGGCGAGTCGCCGACGCTGTCGCATGACGAACACCGCCACGTCGTCAAAGTGTGCGTCGAGGTGGCAAAGGGCCGCGTTCCGGTCGTCGCCGGCGCCGGCTCCAACAACACCGAGGAGGCGGTTGGCCTGGTGCAATATGCCGAGAAGGCCGGCGCCGACGCGGCACTCGTCGTCACGCCCTACTACAACCGGCCGACGCAGCGCGGCCTCTATGCGCATTTCGCTGCCGTCGCCAAAGCGACCAGCCTGCCGATCATCATCTACAACATTCCGCCGCGCTCGGTGATCGACATGATGCCCGAGACGATGGGCCAGCTGGTGCATGACTTCAAGAACATCGTCGGCGTCAAGGACGCCACCGGCAAGGTCGAGCGGGTTTCCGAGCAGCGTGCCACCTGTGGCAAAGATTTCATCCAGCTTTCCGGCGAGGACGCCTCGGCGCTCGGTTTCAACGCCCATGGCGGCGTCGGCTGCATCTCGGTGACGGCGAACGTCGCGCCGCGGCTGTGCGCCGAATTCCAGGAGGCGACGCTTTCCGGCGACAACGCCAAGGCGCTGGACTTGCAGGACCGCCTGCTGCCGCTGCACAAGGCGATTTTCCTGGAACCCGGCGTGTCCGGCGCGAAATATGCGCTGTCGAAGCTCGGCAAGGTCGAGAACGTGCTGCGTTCGCCGCTGGTCACCGTCGAGCCGTCGACCGCCGAGAAGATCGATGCGGCCATGAAGCACGCCGGCTTGATTAACTAGCGAGCCCGTTTGGAAACTCTACTCCCGCGGCCAACTGAAGGCGTCACCTGCGCTTCCGGTGCTCACGTACTATATGTACGTTCCGCTCCGGTTCTCGCATGGCCCCGAAAGCGTTCGCTTTCGGAAAGGACCATGCGCAAACTCAGACTTCTAGAGCGTCCTTTGCGCGTTTAAAAAACGCGCGGCGCTCTAGTGCCACCATCATCTGACTCGCAGGAGCGAGTTTCGAAACGGACTCTAGACGTCATGAACCAGGTCAGAAAAGCCGATCCCAACAACAAGACCGTTGCGGAAAACCGCAAGGCGCGGTTTTCCTACGAGGTGCTCGACACGATCGAGGCCGGCCTGGTGCTGACCGGCACCGAGGTGAAGTCGCTGCGCCAGGGCCAGGCCAACATCCAGGACAGCTACGCCTCGGTCGAGGGCGGCGAGATCTGGCTGATCAACTCCTATCTGCCGGAATATCTGCAAGCCAACCGCTTCAACCATGAGCCGCGCCGGCGCCGCAAACTCCTGCTCAACAAGCGCGAGATGGCCAAGCTGTCGCAGAGCGTCGATCGCGAAGGCATGACGCTGGTGCCGCTAAAAATCTATTTCAATGAAAAAGGCCGGGCGAAGCTTTTGCTCGCCGTCGGCCGCGGCAAGAAACTGCACGACAAGCGCGAGACCGAAAAGCAGCGCGACTGGTCGCGCGAAAAGGGCCGGCTGCTGAAGGAGCGTGGGTAGGCCGGGAGCCACTCTTTTGAAGAACCGGATGAGGAACCGGATTGTCTTTTGGGGTGCGGCCAGCCTGATCCTGGCGTGCCTTGTCACGGCCGCCGGCTATTTTTACTCCCGACCGTTTTCTCCGGACCGCAGCAAATATCCGGTCAGGGGCATCGACGTTTCGCATCATCAGCGACAGATCGACTGGCGGCGTGTAGCCGCCGACGATGTCGCCTTCGCCATCATCAAGGCAACTGAAGGCGGCGACCACGTCGACGATGCCTTCGCCGCCAATCTGCGTGAGGCGCGAGCGGCTGGTCTGGCGGTCGGCGCCTATCATTTCTTCACCTTCTGCCGGCCTGGCGCCGATCAGGCGAAGAATTTCATCTCCGTCGTGCCGCGCGATCAAGCGCTGCTGCCGCCGGTGGCGGATATCGAATTCGTCGGCAATTGCCAGCGGCGGCCATCGCCCGAAGAATTGAGTGTTGAACTCTCGGCTTTCCTCGGCCCTGTCGAGGCAGCTTTCGGCAAGACGGCGATACTCTACGTGACCGACGACGCGGCACGGGCCTATGCCGGCCAGATTGTCGGCCGCCGGCGCTGGGTTCGTTCGCTGGCGCTGCAGCCAGGTCATGACGACTGGATCTATTGGCAGTACCACGACAGCGGTCGCGTCGACGGCATCATCGGGGATGTCGATCTGAATGTGCTTCAGGGCGGGCCGGAGAAATTGGCCGAGCTGTTTGCGTCACCGCCCGAATCTATCTCTCCAGAAACGCCGCTATCTCCCTGAAGACGTTGACGAACATTGCTTCCGTCAGCACGCCGGTGTTGGTGTTGTAGCGCGAGCAATGATAGCTGGAAAACAGCGTCACGCCATTGGTTTGCTGCTGCCCGCCATGCTTGAACGGATAAGCGGCGACACGCTGGCCGAGCGCCCGCACGGTCGACTGGTGCGCGATCGAGCCCAGCGCCAGCACGGCGCGCAGGTTCTTGAACCGCGCGATCGTCGGCACCAGGAACGTCCGGCAGGTGGCAATCTCGGCGCCGGCCGGCTTGTTGTCCGGCGGCACGCAGCGAACTGCATTGGTAATCGCCGTGCCGACAAGCTCCAGCCCGTCATCGGGCCGCGCCTTGAATTGGCCGCGGGCAAAGCCGTGTGCGATCAGCGTGTTGTAGAGCAGGTCGCCGGCAAAATCGCCGGTGAAAGGGCGTCCGGTGCGGTTTGCGCCGCGCAGGCCCGGCGCCAGTCCGACGATCAGCAGCCGCACCGCATCCTCGCCCTCGGGTGGCAGAAAGGTTGGCACTGGTGCATTGAACCAGGACGGCTCGCGCTGCCGCCATTGCGCGATAAAATCATGCAGCCGCGGGCAGAGCGGGCAATCGCGGTCGGGCTCGGAGGACGCGACCAGGGGAGCGGTCAAGACCGCCGCCGTCAATACTCGTCCTCGTCGACTTCGGCCGGTTCGGGCCGGCGCACCGGCCGCTCTGACGGATCGCGGCCGACATCGCTCTTCAAGGTAATCAGGTCGATGAAATGATCGGCCTGGCGGCGCAGATCGTCGGAAATCATCGGCGGCTGCGAAGCCATGGTCGAGACGATCGAGACCTTGCGCCCGCGCCGCTGCAGCGCCTCGACCAGCGTGCGGAAATCGCCGTCGCCGGAAAAGATGACATAGTGGTCGACGACATCGGCGAGTTCCAGCGCATCGACGGTCAGCTCGATGTCCATATTGCCCTTGATCTTGCGGCGGCCGGTCGAGTCGGTGAACTCCTTGGCCGGCTTGGTCACCACCTTGAAGCCATTATAGTCGAGCCAATCGATCAGCGGCCGGATCGAGGAATATTCCTGATCCTCGACCAGCGCGGTGTAGTAGTAGGCACGCAGCAGGTAGCCGCGCTTCTGGAAGTTCGACAAAAGCCTGCGGTAGTCGATGTCGAAGCCGAGCGCGCGCGAGGTGGCGTAAAGATTGGCACCGTCGATGAAAAGGGCGATTTTTTCACGAGGGTCGAACATGGAAATATTCCTTTTCGAAAATATGCGGTCGTCTAAATGCGCGTGACTATCGGTCAGCTTGAAATAACCGGCTGACCTTCGTCATTCGAGATAACGCCGGTTTTACGGCAATCCAAGGGTATGATGCTGCATAGCAAGCAATTGTGATCGGTGCCGCATGTCGCAGGCGGCGCGCGCCCAGACTGGCCTTGGCCAGACCCCGGGCCCAGGCCCCCAGGCCCGGCATTGTCCGGCACTGCCAAAAAGCTTGTATTTTGGCGGCGTTCGGGTTATGGACCGCGCCTGTTTTCCATCAAATCCAGGCATGAAAGGGGCAGCTCATGGCCCGCGTAACCGTTGAAGATTGCATCGACAAGGTCAACAACCGCTTCGAGCTCGTGCTTCTGGCCGGCCACCGCGCCCGTCAGATCAGCCAGGGCGCGCAGATCACCGTTCCTCGTGACAACGACAAGAATCCGGTCATCGCGCTGCGCGAGATCGCCGAGGAGACATTGTCGCCCGACGACCTCAAGGAAGACCTGATCCACTCGCTGCAGAAGCATGTCGAGGTCGACGAGCCGGAAGCCGACGGCGAGGCGATCGCCGACCAGACCGGTACCGCCGCTGCGGCAACTGACGCGGACGACACCGAGGACAACATCACCTTCGACCGCATGACCGAGGAAGACCTCCTGGCCGGCATCGAAGGTCTGGTGCCGCCGGAAAAAAGCGACGATTATTAATCTTCCCACCGGCCGCCGACACTTTCGCGCCGGCGGTTTCGTGGTTATCTATGACATGCGCCGTACGCCAGTGCGGCGCATGATTCATTTCAGCACTGCGAGATCCCGCCCATGATGCGTCAGTATGAGCTTGTCGAGCGCGTCCAGCGCTACAAGCCTGACGTCAACGAGGCGCTGCTCAACAAGGCCTATGTCTACGCCATGCAGAAGCATGGTCACCAGAAGCGCGCCTCCGGCGATCCCTATTTCTCGCATCCGCTCGAAGTCGCCGCCATCCTCACCGAAATGCACATGGATGAGGCGACCATCGCGGTTGCCTTGCTGCACGACACCATCGAGGACACCACGGCGACCAGGGCCGAGATCGACGAGCTGTTCGGCCCGGAAATGGGCAAACTGGTCGAAGGCCTGACCAAGCTGAAGAAACTCGACCTCGTCTCCAAGAAGGCCGAGCAGGCGGAAAACCTGCGCAAGCTCTTGCTGGCGATATCAGAAGACGTTCGCGTGCTTCTGGTCAAGCTTGCCGACCGCTTGCATAACATGCGCACCCTCGACCATGTCCCCGAAGCCAAGCGCCTGCGCATCGCCGAGGAAACGATGGATATCTATGCGCCGCTGGCCGGGCGCATGGGCATGCAAGGCATGCGCGAGGAGCTCGAGGAGATCGCCTTTCGCTTCATCAATCCCGAAGCCTACCGCGCCGTCACCGCGCGGCTCGCCGAAATCTTCGAGCGCAACAAGGATGTGCTGTCCGAGATCGAGAAGGCGCTGTCCACGCTGTTCGACAAATATGCGATCAAGGCCGAGGTCAAGAGCCGCCAGAAGAAGCCGTGGTCGGTGTTCCGCAAGATGGAGGCCAAGGCGCTGTCCTTCGAGCAGCTGTCCGACATTTTCGGCTTTCGCGTCGTCGTCGATACCGTCGAGGACTGCTACCGGGCGCTCGGCGCCATCCACACGGCGTGGTCGATGGTGCCCGGTCGCTTCAAGGACTACATCTCGACGCCGAAGCAGAACGACTACCGTTCGATCCACACTACCATCGTCGGACCGTCGCGGCAGCGCGTCGAGCTGCAGATCCGCACCTATCAGATGAACAAGATCGCCGAATATGGCGTTGCCGCGCATTCGATCTACAAGGACAGCGGCGGCAAGGTGAACGGCACTGCCCATGCGATCTCGAAGGAGACCAACGCCTATGCCTGGCTGCGGCGCACCATCGAGCAGCTTGCCGAAGGCGACAATCCCGAGGACTTCCTCGAAAACACCAAGCTCGAGTTGTTCCAGGACCAGGTTTTCTGCTTCACGCCCAAGGGCATGCTGATCGCGCTGCCGCGCGGCGCCACGCCGATCGATTTCGCCTACGCCGTGCACACCGATGTCGGTGACACCTGCGTCGGCGCCAAGGTCAACGGCCGCATCATGCCGCTGATGACCGAACTGAAGAATGGCGACGAGGTCGAGATCATCCGCTCCAAGGCGCAGGTGCCGCCGGCGGCATGGGAATCGGTCGTCGTCACCGGCAAGGCGCGCTCGGCGATCCGCCGCGCCACCAAGAACGCCATCCGCAAGCAGTATTCGGGTCTCGGCATCCGCATACTGGAACGTGCTTTCGAACGGTCAGGCAAAATTTTTACCAAGGAAAGCTTGAAATCGGTGCTGCATCGGCTGGCACGCAAGGACATCGAGGATGTGCTGGCCTCTGTCGGCCGCGGCGAACTTGCCTCTACCGATGTCATCAAGGCGGTGTTTCCCGACTACAAGGACGAGCGCATCACGCTGGCGGCGCCCAAGCAGCGCGAGGAGGGCTGGTCGAAGATCCGCAACGCCGCCGGCATGCTGTTCCAGATTCCGGGCCGCGCCGCACGCAAGGACAAGGACCAGCTAAGGGACGGCGCCGTACCGATCCGCGGCGTGCGCGGCGACCTGCCGGTGCGCTTCGCGCCGGAAGGTGCCGTGCCCGGCGACCGCATCGTCGGCATCGTGCAGCCGGGGACCGGCATCACCATCTATCCGATCCAGTCGCCGGCGCTGCAGGCCTTCGACGACCAGCCAGAACGCTGGATCGACGTGCGCTGGGACATTGACGAGCGCACCAAGGAGCGGTTTCCGGCGCGCGTCTCGGTCACCGCCATCAACGCGCCGGGCTCGCTGGCCGACATTGCGCAGGTCGTTGCATCCAACGACGCCAACATCCATACATTGTCGATGGTGCGCACCGCGCCTGATTTCACCGAAATGCTGATCGATCTCGAAGTCTGGGACCTGAAGCACCTGAACCGGCTGCTGTCGCAGCTCAAGGACAATTCGAGCGTCAGCGATGCACGGCGCGTGAATGGGTGAATGGCGAGAGTAGTGAATAGTGAATAGTGAATAGTGAATAGTGAATAGTGAATAGTGAATAGTGAATAGTGAATAGTGAATAGTGAAAGAAGGGTGCTCTCACTGCAGACTACTGACTACTGACTACTGACTACTGACTACTGACTACTGACTATTCACCATTCACTATTCACTATTCACTGCCATCCACATGGAGCGAACAATGAACACCGACGAAGTGCTGGGCGTTTTCCGTGAAGCCGGTGCCGTTCTCGAAGGGCATTTCATCCTGACATCGGGCTTGCGTAGCCCGGTCTTCCTGCAGAAGGCGCGGGTCTTCATGCATGCCGACAAGACCGAGCGCCTGTGCAAGGCGCTGGCCCAAAAAATCCGCGCTGCTGTGTCCGGCAGGATCGATTATGTCGTCGGCCCGGCGATCGGCGGGCTGATCCCGGCTTACGAAACCTCGCGCCATCTTGGCGCACCGGCGATCTGGGTCGAGCGGGAAGCGGGCGAGTTCAGGCTCCGCCGCTTCGAGATCGCCAGCGGGTCGCGCGTCGTCATCGTCGAGGACATCGTCACCACCGGCCTGTCGATCCGCGAGACCATCGACTGCCTGCGCGCGCTTGGCGCCGAGGTGGTTGCCGCTGCCTGCATCATCGACCGCTCGGCCGGCAAGACCGATGTCGGCGTGCCGCTGATCGCGCTCGCCGAATATGAGGTTCCGGCCTACCCGGCCGACAGGCTGCCGCCCGAGCTTGCCGCCATACCGCCTGTCAAGCCGGGCAGCCGCAACATTTAAGGCATGTCGCCTAAAAGCATGCCTTGGGCTTGAACCGGGGCTTGAACCGAGGGTGCGTAGCGGTTTTGGGACACGACCTGCTAAAACAAACATTAACTGAGGCGCTACCGTGATTACCGGCATCGATCATTTCGTGCTGACCGTTCGCTCCGTCGAAGACACCTGCGCCTTCTATCAGCGCGTGCTCGGCTTCAAGCGCCTCGACGAGCCGGACCGGCCGACGACGCTGCTGTTTGGAACGCAAAAGATCAATGTGCATGAGGCAGGCCACACTTTCGAGCCGAAGGCCAAGGCGCCGACGCCGGGCTCCGCGGATTTTTGCCTGGTCGCCGCGCGCCCGCTCTCGGAGATATGTGCCAGCCTGGCTGCCAATGGCGTGGCGATAGAAGTCGGGCCGGTCGAGCGGATCGGAGCCCGTGGCCCGATGATGTCCGTCTATTTCCGCGATCCGGACGGCAATCTCGTCGAGATCAGCTGGTACAACAGGTAACCGGAATTTTCGGCGCGAACGAGCGCATCGGCAAGTCGGCTTGCGGGCAACCGTGTTCACGCCCGCCGCAGCCATCATCGAGGTGCGACGCGCTTTAGTTTTGCCAAAGCCACAGCTCAGGCCAGTTCCGCTTCCACAGGGCAGTCAAGGCAAGCGGTATAGTTGCAGAGCCGGCAAATACGGTATGCATGGTCCTCGGTGCTGACGAGCCCACGCAACAGCTTGGCGGCAAGGTTACCGAATTCCTGCAGCTCCTCCTGACTTAGAACAGCGAGCGCTGACGCGAGCCCTTTCTGGCGAGCGGAAAGAATAGCACTGCAGGTCGTCTCGCCCAAAGGAGTGAGCCTTAGCGCTACCGCGCGATGGTCGTCAGGCGCCGAGAACCGAGCCGCCAATCCCTCCGCGACCAGTCGATCGACCAGTCTGACGGTGCCCGAATGGGACAGTGACAATGCGCGGCGCAGCCTCTCGATCGACAGGCCCGGTACGTGGCCAATGAGGGTGATCGCGGAAGCCGCTGGGCCGGGCTCCGGTGCTTTGGCCTGAGCGTCCCGCTGCAAAATGTCCGCAAAGGCGAGCGCTAGAGCGCCAATCACATTTTCAATCCTGGAATCGGTCATCGCCAAAAAATATATGCTCGGAGCATATACATCAAGGTCGAATTATTATATGCTTTGAGCATACAAATCGAAAGGAGAAGGCCATGTTCACCTCTGCAACCGCCAACGCTCCGTTCGTGGCGCGCATCAATCAAGCTGGCTACCACCTTGCTGCCGTCGGTCGCGCGGTAACCCTTCTGGGGGTGGCGCTCCCTCTGCTGTTGATCGGCATTTTGAAATTTACTGCAATCGAGATCGAGGCGCTTAGGCCTTTCATCGAGAATACGCCTTGGCTGGCATGGCTCTATCCCGCGTTCGGATCTGCGGGAGCCTCCTACTTCCTGGGCGTGGTCGAACTGGTCACAGCGCTTCTGCTGATAGCATCTGTCCGCAGCGTTTGGGCCGGCCTCGTGGGGGGTGCCATCGGCTCAGTCATCTTCGCGCTGACATCCTCGACAATGTTCACCCTGCCGATCTGGGAAACGGGCTCCGGAGGGTTTCCCTTCCTCAACGGGTTAGGTGCCTTTCTGATCAAGGATGTCGCCTTGCTCGGAGTGAGCCTGGTCATATTGGGGAGCAGTCTTCAGCAACTCGTATCCGACCTCGGCCGAAAAATTGATCGTGGTGATGAACAACGCATCGAGAGGTGAGAGATGTCTCTACTCGCTATCTGGCGCAGGACGGACGAACCAGGGCACGATGTCGTGCAGCTAAAGCAGGCAGACCTCGGCTGGCACTTGAATGGAGCCGCTGTATACCTGTCGGATGCGGGCCCGGCACGTTTGGACTACACTGTGCAACTGGCCGAAGATTGGACGACCAAATCCGGCAGCGTTCGCGGGTTCATCGGTTCCCAGTCAGTTGATCTCACAATAATCCGCAACGAGACCGGCTGGACTGTCAATGGGCAGCGGCAGCCGGCGGTTCAGTCGATGGTGGATCTGGACTACAGCTTTACGCCGGCGACGAACCTACAACAAATTCGCAGAATGAACCTGAAGGTCGGCGACAAGGCGGATTTTCCGGTGGCCTGGCTGGTGGCTGGCGTGTCGAGTTTGGTTGTTCTGCCGCAAACCTACCATCGTGTGAGTGAGACCGAGTACATCTACGAGGCTCCCACAGTGCCATACCGTGCTACGCTGCTCATTCCCGAGGCTGGCTTTGCTCAAGATTACCCCGACGGCTGGGTTTTCGAGACCGGCAACGCCGGCCGCGCACTATAGGATTGCGGCTGAAGCTTGGCGCTCGCAAGCTGACATCCATGCAACTTGCTGCTTCGGGGCAAGGCGAACCCGTCGCATTTGGTTACCTCCTGTGGCAGACCATCGCGGCAGCGATTCGTTGTCTTGGGACTTGGGTGTCGCTATATCGAAGCCTTGGTTGCCTTCCGGCGTGCTTGAAGACCCGCTACCGGGTGGCCGGGGCCGGCGTATTGGATCAGGACAGGGACAGAGTGCTTTTTCGACGCCGCAAGCCTGATGGTCTTCTCGAGCGGGTGCGCACCTACGTATGGCCACGCCGCTCTTTCTCGCGCTCCATGCGCCTGACGAACAGAGCTGGAACGGCCGGACGGGAAGTTCCCGCTCAATGATCATTGGCATCGGCAGCGACCTGATCGATATCAGACGCATCGAAAAATCGTTGGAGCGCCATGGCCAGCGCTTCATCCAGCGTATCTACACCGAGGTCGAACAGGCCCGCTCCGAAAACCGCGGCGCCCGCGCCGCCTCTTATGCCAAGCGTTTTGCTGCCAAGGAGGCCTGCGCCAAGGCGCTGGGCACCGGTATGGCGCAAGGGGTGTTCTGGCGCGACATGGGCGTCGTCAATCTGGCCAGCGGCAAGCCGACCATGGCGTTGACCGGCGGGGCGGCGGCGCAGTTGGACAAGATCCTGCCTGAAGGGCACAGAGCGGCGATCCACCTCACCATCACCGATGATTTTCCGCTTGCTCAAGCCTTTGTGATAATCGAGGCGATGCCCGTCGAATAAGCGCCATATTGATCGCATCTGACCACCGGCATGACGTTGCCCAGCGCGCGCCGAGACTCTATACCAACCAACGCATAATCGAGGACGACATGAGCGTGGCTGAAAAATCCCAGAAGAAATCCGGCGGGCTTGGCGAAACCGTCAGCGTCATCGTCCAGGCGCTGTTGCTCGCTCTGGTCATCCGTACGCTTCTTTTCCAGCCATTTTCTATTCCGTCCGGGTCGATGCGGCCGACCTTGCTCGAAGGCGACTATCTCTTCGTCACCAAATGGTCCTATGGCTTCTCGCGCTATTCGCTGCCGTTCGGGCCGGACCTGTTTTCGGGCCGCATCTGGGGCGCCGAGCCGAAGCGCGGCGACGTGGCGGTGTTCAAGTTCCCGCCGGACCCCTCCGTCGACTACATCAAGCGCGTCGTCGGCCTGCCGGGCGACAAGATCCAGGTCAAGGATGGCCAGCTCTTCATCAACGGCGTCGGCGTGCAGCGCCAGAAGGTCGGGCAGATCGACAATCGCGACATCACCGAGGAGAGCGGGCCGGTCAACGTCTATCGCGAGACATTGCCGAATGGCGTCAGCTATGACACGCTCGACCTGATACCCAACTCGATCGGTGACAACACCCAGGAGTTCGACGTGCCGCCCGGCCACTATTTCATGATGGGCGACAACAGAGACAATTCCTCGGACAGCCGCTTCACCGTCGGTTTCGTGCCCGACGAGAACCTGGTCGGTCGCGCCAACCTCATCTTCTTCTCGATCGGTGGCAGCGCCAGCCCGCTCGAAATCTGGAAATGGCCGTCGCAGATGCGCGCGTCGCGCCTGCTCCATTTCGTCAAATAGGTCATGGTGGCGACAAAACGGCTGACCGTCGACGCGCTCGCCGAAGCGCTCATGGAGCGCACCGGCCACGCCTTTGCCGATCGACTGCGCTTGCAGCGCGCGCTGACCCATGCCAGCGCCCGCAGCAGCCATGCCGGCATCGACTATGAGCGTTTCGAATTCCTGGGCGACCGCGTCCTCGGCCTGGTCGTCGCCGACATGCTGCTGGCGGCGTATCCTGATGCTGCCGAAGGTGAGCTGTCGCTCCGGCTCAACGCGCTGGTCAATGCCGAGGTGCTGGCGGACATCGCCGAGGAGATCGGCCTGCCGGAGCTGATCCGTGCCGGCTCGGACGTACGCGGCCTGGACGGGCGCAAACGCGTCAATCTGCGGGCTGATGCGCTGGAATCGCTGATCGCCGTGCTCTATCTCGACGGCGGGCTGGAGGCGGCCCGCGCCTTCATCCACAAATACTGGCGGCCGCGCTCGCAGGCCATCGGTGCCGCCCGCCGCGATGCCAAGACCGAACTGCAGGAATGGGCGCATCAGGCGGCAGGCGCCGTGCCGGTCTACATAATTGACAGCCGCGAGGGACCGGACCACGATCCGCTGTTCACCGTCAGCGTCAAGGTCGGCGCCTATCCGCCGGCGACCGGCAGCGGGCGCTCTAAGCGCGAGGCCGAGCAAACCGCCGCTACTGCACTGCTGTTGCGCGAAGGCGTCTGGCTGAACAAGGGGAGCGCGGCATGACCGCCACCGAAGACGTCCCGCCGCCGGCAACAGAAGCCGCCACCACGCATTCTGGCTTCGTCGCGTTGATCGGCGCGCCCAATGCGGGGAAATCGACGCTGGTCAACCAACTGGTCGGCGCCAAGGTGTCGATCGTCACCCACAAGGTGCAGACGACGCGCGCCATCGTGCGCGGCATCGCCATCCACAATAACGCACAGATCGTCTTCGTCGACACGCCGGGCATCTTCAAGCCGAAGCGGCGGTTGGACACGGCGATGGTGACGACCGCCTGGGGCGGCGCCAAGGACGCCGACATCGTGCTGCTGCTGATCGACGCCGAGCGCGGCATCAGGGGCGACGCCGACGCGATCCTCGAACGGCTGAAGGATGTCCGCCAGCCGATGGTGCTGATCCTCAACAAGGTCGACCGGGTCAAGCCCGAGACGCTGCTGGCCCTGTCCGCGGCAGCGAATGAAAGAGTGCCGTTCAAGCGCACCTTCATGGTCTCGGCGCTAACCGGGTCGGGCTGCAAGGACGTGCTCGACTATCTCTCGGAAACCCTGCCTGCCGGCCCCTGGTATTACCCGGAAGACCAGATCTCCGACTTGCCGATGCGTCAGCTGGCGGCCGAGATCACCCGAGAAAAGCTCTATCTCAGGCTGCATCAGGAACTGCCCTATTCCTCCCATATCGAGACCGAGAAATGGGAAGAGAAGAAGGACGGCTCGGTGCGCATCGACCAGACCATCTATGTCGAGCGTGACAGCCAGAAGAAGATCGTGCTCGGCCACAAGGGCGAGACGATCCGTGCCATCGGCCAGGCGGCACGCATGGAGATATCCGGTATCCTTGAACAGAAGGTGCATCTTTTCCTGTTCGTCAAGGTGCGCGAGAACTGGGGCGACGACCCCGAGCGCTATCGCGAGATGGGGCTGGATTTTCCGCATTAGAGCATGTTCCCGAAAAGTGGGAGCCGGTTTTCGGAAAAGATCATGCTCGAACCAGAAGTCACTATCGACACAGCCCTCGTGAGCCGGTTGGTCGCCACGCAATTTCCCCGATGGAAGGATCTTGCTGTCCGGCCGGTTGCATCAGGCGGATGGGACGACAGGACCTTTCATCTCGGAGACCATATGCTGGTGAGGCTGCCGAGTGCGGCGGCCTATGCCTTGCAGGTCGAAAAGGAACATCGCTGGCTGCCAAGGCTTGCGCCTCTGCTGCCGCTGCCTGTCCCTGTCCCGCTGGCGATGGGAGCCCCGGTCGATGACTATCCCTGGCATTGGTCCGTCTACCGCTGGATCGAAGGCGAGACGGCGACGCTGGAGCGTATTGCCAGCCTGCCGCAATTCGCGGCCGGCCTGGCCCAGTTCCTGGTCGCCCTGCAACGGATCGATCCCGCCGGTGGACCGGCGCCAGGGCAGCACAATTTTTTTCGCGGCGGACCACTGAGCGTCTATGACGGTGAGGACCCGGCAAGCAATTGCAACCCTCGACGGCAAGATCGACAGGGTCGCCGCGAGCGCGGTGTGGGAAGCAGCGCTTGCCGCGACATGGCACGGCGCGCCCGTCTGGTTCCACGGCGACGTCAGTTGGGGAAACCTGTTGGTCAGGCAAGGTGCTTTGAGCGCCGTGATCGACTTCGGAACTTCAGGCGTGGGCGATCCCTCGTGCGACTTGGCGATTGCGTGGACGCTCTTCGAAGGGAAAAGCCGAGAGGTGTTTCGCGCCGGTCTTCAGGCCGATGAGGCAACCTGGGCGCGAGGCGGTGGCTGGACGCTATGGAAAGCGCTGATTACGGTCGCTGGCCATATAGACATCAATCCAATTGAGGTTGAAAAGTCGCGACGCGTGATCGATGAAGTGCTTGCCGATCACCTCCGCGCGGATCGCCGCGGAGGGCACCCACACAGCACCTGAAAAACTTGATTTCGCCACCGAAGCGATGACAAGCTACGTTCATGGAATGGCGCGACGAGGGAATTATTCTCGGCACCCGCAAGCATGGCGAAACCAGCGCCATTCTTGAGGTCATGACGCGTGCGCACGGCCGCCACCTCGGCCTTGTGCGCGGCGGCCGCTCGCGCAAGCAGCAGCCGGTTCTGCAGCCCGGCAACCGCGTCGACCTGTTGTGGCGGGCGCGACTCGACGAGCATCTGGGCACCTTCCAGGCCGAGGCGATCGAGATGAACGCCGCCCGGCTCATGGACAGCGCCGTCGCCATCTATGGGCTGCAGACCATGGCGGCGCATCTGCGCCTGCTGCCCGAGCGCGACGCGCATGACGGTCTCTACGAGACGCTGGCCGTGATGATCGCCCATCTCGACGATGCGGACGCCGCCGGCGAGCTGGTGGCGCGCTTCGAATTGCTGATTCTCGACGAACTCGGCTTCGGCCTCGATCTCAGCCAGTGTGCCGCGACCGGCGCCAGGCAGGACCTTGCCTATGTCTCGCCGAAGTCCGGGCGCGCCGTGTCGCGCGCCGCAGGCGCGCCATGGCGCGACAAGATGCTGGTGCTCCCCGAATTCCTGCAGCGCGGCTCCGGGCTGCGCGCCGATCCGGCGGCGATCGAGGACGCCTTCCGGCTGACCGGCTTCTTTTTTTCCCGCCATGTCTACGAGCCGCGCGGGATCGAGGCGCCCGGTGCCCGCACCGGCTTCCTCGCCGCCCTACGCAAGCACCATGCGGCGGGCAAAGAGATTGGCGCCGAGACCGCCGCCGGAGAAATCATTACATGAGCGACGTGGAACTCTTTCCAGGCCGGGTCTCGCCGCCCGGCCTCGGCACCATTCCACACGCCGACATCGGCTGAATATACCGGCCTGGAATTACTCCAGCGCATCATCGACAACAAATACAAGGCGCCGCCGCTGGCTTTCGGCACCGAAACATGCTCGATCTTTCCGCTCGCCAGTCTTTCCGCTCGCCAGTCTGGCGGCGCTGACTCGGCTGGCCGTCTGGCCGCCGTATTTGTCGGTCACTACTGGCTTGGTTGGGGGAACCGCCATGTTCGAAAGCCTGATCGGCCTCGTCGCGATCATCGCGCTGTTCGTCATTATCTCGCGCCAGCAGAGCCGCATCGGCCTGATCGAGCGCGAACTTGGTGCGCTGCGCAGCCTCGTGCTTTCGGGCGTCCATGTGGCCCCGCCGCAGGCCAAGCCGGTAGAACAGGCCGCAAACGACAGCATGCCGGCAGACGCGGCAATTGCGGCCGTCACCGACATTGCCCCGCCACCGGCGGGCGAAGCTGCTGCTGAGGAAAAGCCGCCCACGGAGGTTGAAGCCACGGAGGCTGCATCCGGACCGTGGGCTGCGGGTGAAGCGGCGCCGGCTGGGCCTGCACCTGCGCAACCGGTGGCCGCGACGGCGAAACCGGCCCAAAAACCCGATATTGAAACGGCGCTCGGCACCCGCTGGGCGGTCTGGGTCGGCGGCATCGCGCTGGCGCTGGGCGGGCTGTTTCTGATCCGCTACACCATCGAGGCCGGCATTTTCGGTCCCGGCGTGCGGCTGAGCATGGCAGCAATGCTCGGGCTGGTGCTGGTCGCCGTCGGCGAGTTCATCCGCCGTACCGGCTTCAAGGTGCCGGTGCAGGGAGTCGCCGGCGCCTATATTCCGGCGATCCTGACGGCGGCCGGTGCTTTCATCCTGTTCGGCACGGTTTATGCCGCGCATGGCGTCTACGGCTTCATCGGGCCGGCGCTCGCCTTCACGCTGCTCGGCGCCATCGGTGTGGCGACGATCGCAGCAGCCCTCGTCCATGGCAAGGCGCTGGCCGGTGTCGGCCTGCTCGGCGCGGTGGTGACGCCCATGCTGGTCGCCTCGCAGGCGCCGAATCCTTGGGCGCTGTTCGGCTATTTGGCGATTGTGCTCGCCGCTACCGGCGTGATCGCCCGCCTGCGCGACTGGAAATTGCTGATGGCGGCAGCGTTCGTCGGCACCGGCCTCTGGACCATTCTTTACATGACCGATGCGCCGGGCACCAACCTGCCTGTCGTCCTCTTTATCAATGCGGTGACCCTGGCGGTGCTCGCCCTCGTCTGGCTCGGCCGTCGCGGTGGCGAAGCAGAACCCGCCAGGGGCTTCGACTGGCCATCGGTCGCGCCTGGCTTCTTCGTCGGCCTTTCGGCGATGGCGCTGTTCGTCGACCCCGCATACGCTGCCGGCGATGCTCTGCCGGGTGCAGCCCTTATCGCAGCCCTGGTCGCGGTAGCGCTCTACCGACCGCTGGCGCTGGCGCTTCTGCACGCCGCAGGGCTGGCGACGGTTCTGGTCTATCTCGGCATCATTCCGCCAACCTCTGTCGTTTCAGACTTTTCGGGTGGCGCTCTCGGCGTCGATGGCCTGCCGGCGGCAGTTGCCGATACGCTGATACTCAGGATCGGCATCGTTCTCGGACTTGTGTTCATCGCAGCCGGCTTCTGGGCAGCGCGCAAATTTGCTGCATCGGCTCACATCCGCGCCGCCTCATGGGCGGCATGGGGCGTTGTCGCGCCGCTGGTCATTCTGTTGGCGCTCTGGTTCACCTTCGGCAATCTCGACCGCGATCTTGTCTACGCGGCGGTTGCAGCCCTTTTGGTGGTGGTCTTCGCCACCGGCGGCGAGTGGATTGCGCGCGGTGAACAGCCGCCGCTGCAGGGCGGTGCGGCCGTCTCGTTCGCGCTTGGCGGGGCAGCAGTCGCTGCCTTGCTGATGCTCTACATGGCCTTTGGGTCCGGCTGGACGACCATCTTTCTGGGTGCCGCGGCCATCGTGCCGGCGCTGGCCACCCGCTGGCGCGCCTACCCGGTGCTCGGCTGGATTTCGGTCGCTGCGGTCATCGCGGTGCTCGGCCGCATCGCCTTCGATCCGACAATCGTCGGCGCTGAATTCCTGTCGAGGACGCCGGTGTTCAACTGGCTGCTGCCGGGCTATGGCGTGCCGGCGCTTGCCTTCGGCTTCGCCGCCTGGCAACTCGCCCGCACCACAAATAGCCGGCCACGCCTCGCCATGGAAGCGGGCGCAGCGCTGTTTGCAGTGCTCACGGTTGCCATACTGGTGCGCCATGCCATGCATGGCGGCGTCATCGACATGGGTGCTGCGACGCTCGCCGAGCAGGCGATCTACACCCTGATCGCCATCGGCGCCGGCGCCATCCTGGTCGCCGTCGACATGCGCTCGCCAAGCTTGGTGCTGCGCTATGGTTCGCTTGCCGCGGGCGTCGTCTCGGTCGCCTTCATCGTCATCCAGCATTTTGTGGCGCTGAACCCGCTGTTTACCGACGAATCAACCGGCCGGATCCCGGTGTTCAACCTGCTGTTCCTCGCCTATCTCTTGCCGGCCCTCGCTGCCGGGGGGCTCGCGCTTTACGCACGTGACAAGCGGCCGAAATGGTATGCCGCGATGCTGGCGCTGGTGGCGGCGCTGCTCGCCTTCGTCTATGCGACGCTGTCGGTGCGGCGGCTGTTCAAGGGCGAGTTCATCGGCCTGTGGAGCGGCCTCGGTCAGCTTGAAACCTACACCTATTCCGCGCTGTGGCTGATCATCGGTGTGGCGCTGCTCACCGCCGGCGTCTGGCTGAAGTCGCAGGTGCTGCGCGTTGCGTCGGCCGCCCTGATCTCGGTCGCGGTGTTGAAGGTGTTCCTCTTCGACATGTCGGAACTGGAAGGCGTGCTGAGGGCGCTGTCCTTCATCGGCCTCGGCGCGGTGCTGATCGGCATCGGCCTGTTCTACCAGCGGCTGCTGACAAGAGCGGCCAGAGGAACCTAAGGAATCGTCTGTTTGAATGTCCAATAAAATGGAATAGTTGAAGGTTCAGCAGGAGATATTCAAAAGTGCCTCTCTAATTTCGCGACAAAGAAGTGGATGCGGTGGCCGCAAAATTGCAGTGTGAGATCAACGCTGCCAGTAAAACGGAAGCAGTGCGGATTGCACTTTTGCATGAACTTGAGCGTAACCACGCCCGCAAGCCTTTGCGTGACAGGATTGCGGTGTGGCAGGAGAAGTGTGCCGCGTTGGGGCCATCCGACCCCAACTTCGACATGAAGGCATTCACCGACGAGGCATGGGAAGACTGACGTTGGCGAGCCCGATCCGGGCGGTTCAACTGTGAGTGCCAATACGGCGTGGGATATTCCGCAGCGCTGGGGGATGCGAAGGAACTCGACGGCTCGATTGTAGATCGCTGCGCTTTCCGGCACATGCCACGACTCTGCCTTCCCTCTCAATCCCACCGGGAATAAACCAGTCCGCGCCAGCGTTATCATGTTGCTTGGGTGGCCGGGCGGCGGACCGCTTCGCGCTGGCCGCTTGCGCCGCGCTGTGAAGGCGCGTTCAATCGGATGAACAAGGGCGACCTCAGAACCAGCGGTCATGGACGAAAAGAAGGCAGCAATCCTGGGCGAGATACCACGCCTGCGCCGTTATGCGCGCTCGCTGCTGCGCGACCGCGATTCCGCCGACGATCTCGTTCAGGACTGTCTCGAGCGGGCGCTTGTGCGGCTCGACAATTGGCAGACTGGAGAAAGCCCCAGGAGGTGGCTGTTTACGATCATGCATCATTTGTTCATCGACCAGATGCGCAAGGTGAACCGGCGCGGCGAAGCAGCGATCCTGCCGCTGGAAGCGCGCGAGGCGCAGGCAGCGCCCGCTGAGCAGGTGGAGAGCATCGCCTCGCGCGAGATCATCGACGCGTTGCAGGCGATCAGCCCCGATCGGCGCGCAGCACTGGTCATGGTCGCCATCGAAGGCTTTTCTTATGCCGAGGCCGCCAACATCCTCGGCGTTCCGGCCGGCACGCTGATGTCGCGCATCGCGCGCGGGCGGGACGAGTTGCGCGGGCTGCTGGATGATGCCGCGCGGCGCCGGGCGATAAGGATCGTCGAGAAATGACCCGGCGCGACTTTTCCGAACGCGACATCCATATGGCCCTCGATGACGAGTTGCCGGTTGACGAGCGCGTGGCTTATGATGCCTGGCTCGAGGCCAATCCTGAAATGAAGGCGAGGAGCGTCCGCTATGTCGCCGACCGCGCAGCACTGCGCGCCGCCTTCGCCGGCGTGCTCGACGAGCCGGTGCCGGC
Organism: Mesorhizobium sp. WSM4845; assembly: GCF_055811455.1. NCBI lineage: Bacteria > Pseudomonadati > Pseudomonadota > Alphaproteobacteria > Hyphomicrobiales > Phyllobacteriaceae > Mesorhizobium > Mesorhizobium sp. WSM4845. The sequence continues at coordinate 52,793 of NZ_JBVVQA010000007.1, read as the reverse complement.
GCGGTTGCAAAATATCGTGTTCGGCGAGGCGCCGGTCAAGACGGCGGCATCGAGCTCGCGCTGGTGGCGGGCGGCTGCCGCAGCGGCGATGCTGGCCATCGGCGGTGTTGGCGGTTATGTCGCCGGCATCGACCATCTCGGTGTGGAAGATCCGGCCGAGGACCAACTCGTCGAGCAGGCGATCGCAGCCCATGTCCTCTATGCCGCCGAGCAACGGCATGCGGTGGAAGTGCCGGCCAGCGACAAGGATCATCTGCAGACCTGGCTGTCCAATAGGGTCGGCCTGAAGCTGGTCGCACCGGATCTGGCGGCGCAAGGATTCCAGCTCGTCGGCGGTCGGCTGCTGCCCGCTGGCGAGAGCAAGGCCGCGATGTTGCTTTATGAGGACGCCAAGGGCGAGCGCATCTCGCTGTTCGTCACAGCGGAATCGGCCGAGAAGACCAAGGGCACTTATGGATCGGAAGAAGACGGCCCCGAGGCGATCTACTGGTTGGACAAGGGCTATGGCTGCGCCGTCGTCGGCTCGCTGCCGCGCGCGCAACTGACCGCAGTGGCGAAGAGCGCCTACAGCCAGCTTGTCGCCGGGCTTGCCAGCTGAACTGCGCTGTTTTTCAAAGCTTGCGTCTACAGAACCGAGGTGCGATAGCGCTTGACGGATGCTGGCGCTTCGGCTGTGTTGTCGACACTTCTGACCAGGCCTTTCCAAGAATCCAATCGAGGTTTTCCAAGCCCGCATGCCTGCCGAGATTCGCACGGCCCGCGCGTCCGACGTCGATGACCTCGCGGCGATCGAAAAAGCTGTTTTCTCTGGCGACCGCATTTCCCGCCGCTCCTTTCGTCAGTTGATCGAACGCGAGACCGCCGAGATGCTGGTTGCCGAAAACGACGGCCGCATCGCCGGCTATGCGGTCGTGCTGTTTCGCAAGGGCAGCGGAGTCGCGCGGCTCTATTCCATTGCCACCGGTCCGCTTTTCGGCGGGCTCGGCATTGGCCGCATGCTGTTGAAACGGGCCGAGGAAGCCGCCTTCGAGCACAACCGCATGATGCTGCGTCTCGAGGTGCGCGAGGACAACAGCCGAGCCATCCGCATTTACGAGCAGAGCGGCTACCGCAAGATCGGCCGCGAACCGGGCTATTACGAGGACGGCGCCACGGCGCTGCGCTACGAAAAGACCCTGCGCGGCGACATTCCGGTCGCCACCAGGGTGCCGTTCTACCAGCAGACCTGCGAATTCACGTGCGGCCCGTGCTGCCTGATGATGGCGATGGCCAATTTCGATGCCGGCTTCGTGCCCGACCCGGTGATGGAAATCCGTTTGTGGCGCGAGTCGACCACCGTTTTCATGATGTCGGGGCCGGGCGGCTGCGAGCCGTTCGGCCTCGCCGTTGCCGGCCACGAAAGCGGGCTGTCTGCCGAGATATATGTCTCCTTTCATGGTGCGCTGTTCCTGCAGTCGGTGCGCAGCCAAGACAAGCGCCGGGTGATGGAACTGGCGCAGGTCGACTTTCGCCGGCGCGCGGAACGTTACGGCATCCCGGTGAATTACCGTCCATTCGCCATCGACGATATCCGCACCGCAATCGCAGAAGGAAAACTGGTGTTGGTCCTGATCAGCGGCTTCCTTATGTTCGGCAAGAAGGTTCCGCACTGGGTGCTGGCCATCGGCGACGATGGCGACCATATCCTGATCCATGATCCCTGGGTCGAAGACGAGAGACAGGAGACCATCCTTGATGCCGCCAACATTCCGGTGCCTTACGGCATCTTCATGAACATGGCGCAATTCGGCCGCGATGGATTGCGTGCCGCCATAATCCTCGGAAAGCGCTGAAGACAATGACCTGGGTCATCCTTACCGGCCGGCAGAACGATCTCGATCAGGTGGCGACACCGCACAAGATCATCACCAATCGCGACTATCTTGCGCATCCGGCGCTGTTTCGCGGCCAACGGCCGAAAGTCATCAACCTGTCGAACAATTATGGCTACCAAAGCCGCGGCTACTATGCCTCGCTGCTCGCCGGTTCGCGCGGTCACAAGGTCATTCCGACGGTCGAGACGATGATCGACCTGTCCGAGCGCAAGCTCTACGAGCATGCGCTGCCGGAACTGGAACTCGCACTCAACAAATGCCGCAAGGATCTGGGCGGAGCCTTTCCGCAAAAAGTCTGCATCTTCTTCGGCATCGGCTCGTCGAGGATATGGGATCGCTTCGCCAAGCTTTTGTTCGACTGGTTCCGGGCGCCGGCGTTGGAAGTCCACATCACGGACAGCGCCGAATGGGCCTCGATCCGCAAGATCGGCTTCCATCCGCTGGCCAGGATGACCGAGGAGGAAGAAAAGCGCTTTCTTCAGTGCCTCGAGACCTACACCAGCCGCGAGTGGCGTGACACCAAGGGCCGCACGCCGGCGCGCTACACCTTCGCCACGCTGGTCGATCCGCATGAGGAGTTGCCGCCATCGGAGATCTCGTCGCTGCGCTATTGGGCCAAGATCGCCGAGAAGATGGGCGTCGAAATCGAGCCGATCACCAAAAAGGATCTGGCCAAGCTCGCCAACTACGACGCGCTGTTCATCCGCGAGACGACTTCGATCTCCAATCACACCTACCGCTTCGCGCGCCGCGCCCAGCAGGAAGGCATGCCGGTCATCGATGATCCGCTGTCGATGATCCGCTGCACCAACAAGGTCTATCTCAACGAGCTGATGACCTACAACAAGGTGCCGGTGCCGCCGACGGTGATGATCGCCGGCATCTCGGACCTTGAAGTGGCGGCGCAGACGCTGGGCTTTCCGCTGGTGCTGAAAATCCCGGACTCGTCGTTTTCACGCGGAGTCAAGAAATGCGCTACCTTGGAGGAGCTGAAGACGCTTGCCACCGAATGGCTGGAGGATTCCGATCTCCTGATCGCACAGAAATTCATTCCGACCCAATATGACTGGCGCGTCGGCGTGCTCGGCGGCCAGCCTCTGTTTGCCGTGCACTACCTGATGGCCAAGAAGCACTGGCAGATCGTCAACCACAAGGCCAACGGCAAGCCTGACCAGGGCGGCATCAAGACCTTCACCTTGAAGGAGGCGCCGGCCCATGTCGTCGAGACGGCAGTGAGGGCGGCGCGCTGCATCGGCGATGGCCTCTACGGCGTCGACCTCAAAGAGACCAAGGACGGTGTCTTCGTCATAGAGGTCAACGACAATCCCAACCTCGACCATGGCTGGGAGGACTCTGGCGAAAAAGATGAGGTCTGGGTGCGGCTGACGCAGTGGTTCCTGGAGCGGCTCGACCGACAGGGACGGTAGCAGGGGTTCTATCCGATCGACGCCCCAGCCTTCTATCCGTCGCGGCAGGCTCACACCTTCGGCTCCCCGCCCGAACACGGCGCTGTATCCCCTCAGCGTTTTTCAGTCGGCCGGCTGCACTGTTTGGCGCCGCGATTTCTCGATTGCCGCATACCGTTTGAGAAACGCGTTTTGCGCCCAGGTCACCGAACGCGGGGTGAAATCGAAGCGGTCGGCATTGAAGCCGCGCGGCCGGCCGAAGAATTCGGTCGCCTCGGCGGTCGAAAAACCGGCAAGCAGCGTCGCCTCGAAATAGGCGGCGATCTGGTCGGCGCGCTTGATCTCCTTGCGCAGGCCCGCAACCGGTTCGACCGGCAGCAAAAAGCGCAGATGGATGGCACGCTGCAGCCTCAGCTCGCACTCCTTGTAGCTGCCGCCCATCACCGATTTGAACGGTGAGATCATGTCGCCGATGACATATTCCGGCGCGTCGTGCAGCAAAGCCGCCAGCCGCGCATCGGCTGGGGCGTCCGGCACCAGCTCGCCGAAAAGCGCCTCGACCAGCAGCGAATGCTGGGCGACGGAAAAGGCGTGATCGCCGATGGTCTGGCCATTCCAGCGGGCGACGCGGGCAAGCCCATGGGCGATGTCCGAAATCTCGATGTCGAGCGGCGAGGGGTCCAGCAGATCGAGCCGCCGGCCCGACAGCATGCGCTGCCAGGCGCGCGGCGGCGCGCCGGGACGGTCGGTCGCCATCAGGCCTCCTCCGCGCCGACGGGTTCCTGCGGGAAGATGAATTTCGCCCAGGCCGGGATGGTGAGCGACACCGGGACGTCATCCGCCATGATCGGCTGGCCGGAGTCGAGCGCTGCCTTGACGCGGTCGATGCGGGCTATGGCGAGGCCCGCCGTGCCGGCGGCCGTACCAAGCGTGCCGACCGGTCGCCCTGCAACTGTCAACTCTGTGCCAGGAGCGGGCAGGGGCCGTTCGGCCGAAACGATCAGCACCCGCCGTCTGGCGGTGCCGCGATGCTGCATCCGCGAAACCACCTCCTGGCCGACATAGCAACCCTTCCTGAAGCCGACGCCGCCGGTCTCGTCGAGCAGCACATCATGCGGGAAGGCGTCGCCGAGCTGATAGTCGCTGCCACTTTCGGCAATCCCATGGGCGATGCGCAGAGCTTGCCATGCGGCCGGGTCGCCGCCAGCGGCAGCGGCGCCATAAAAGCGATTGACGACTGCGTCGCGGAACCGTGCATCGGCAACCGGCGTTGAATCAAACCGCGAAGCAGTTGAATCATCCCCCCAAACAACAGCGACAAGTCCCTGATCTGCCTTGGCGATCTCGACCTTGGCGCGCAATTTGTAGAGCATCAGCCGGCGTATGAAATCGTCTGATATATCGGATCGGCATTCGAGGCGGAACAAATTCTCGCCAGCGCGGGAGATCAGGAAGTCGAACAGAATCTTGCCTTGCGGCGTCAGCAAAGCGCCCGGCTTTGCCTCGCCGGGAGCCAGCGCGTCGAGGTCGGTGGTCAGAATGTTCTGCAAAAAACTCTCGGCATCCGGGCCTGACACGGAAACGAGCGCGCGGTCTTTCAACTGGGCAAAGGGCATGGGCGGAAAAGAACCTGATCTTGCAAAACGGTCGGCCATTACGTAAGCCGCTGGCACTCCCCCCGCAAGAGACCGGATCAGCATGGCCACGACCTACGACCTCATCCTGACAGGCGGCACGGTGGTCAACCACGACGGCGAAGGCCGGCGCGACATCGGCATCAACGGCGGGCGCATCGCCGCTATCGGCGATCTCGGCCAGGCTTCCGCTGGCGAAACGGTCGACTGTCGCGGCCTGCACATCCTGCCGGGCGTCGTCGACAGCCAGGTGCATTTCCGCGAGCCGGGGCTGGAGCACAAGGAAGATCTGGAGACAGGTTCGCGGGCAGCGGCGCTGGGCGGCGTCACCGCCGTCTTCGAGATGCCCAACACCAACCCGCTGACCACCAGCGAAGCAGCGCTTGCCGACAAGGTTCGCCGTGCCACCGGCCGCATGCATTGCGACTTTGCCTTCTGGGTCGGTGGCACCCGCGAGAACGCAAAGGACGCCGGCGACCTTGAGCGGCTATCCGGTGCTGCCGGCATAAAAGTGTTCATGGGCTCGTCGACCGGTGACCTTTTGGTCGAGGACGATGAAAGCGTTGCCTCGATCCTGAGGAATACGCGCCGCCGTGCGGCCTTCCATTCCGAGGACGAATTCCGGCTGCGCGAGCGGCTTGGCGAGCGCATCGAGGGCGACCCGGCCTCGCATCCTGTGTGGCGCGACGAGATCGCCGCCTTACACTGCACCGAGCGCCTGGTGCGCATTGCGCGCCAGGTTCGCGCCCGCATCCACGTGCTGCACATCTCGACCGCCGAGGAGATTGTTTTCCTCGAACAGCACAAGGACGTCGCGACCTGCGAGGCGACGCCGCATCATCTGACGCTGAGCGCGGATGATTATGCGCAGCTTGGCACACTGATCCAGATGAACCCGCCGGTACGCGCATCGCGCCACCGCGACGGCATCTGGCGCGGCATTGCGCAAGGCATTGTCGATGTGCTGGGTTCCGACCACGCCCCGCACACGCTGGCCGAGAAGGCGAAACCCTACCCGGCCTCGCCGTCGGGCATGACCGGCGTGCAGACGCTGGTGCCGATCATGCTCGATCACGTCAATGCCGGCCGGCTGACGTTGCAGCGTTTCGTCGACCTGTCCAGCCACGGCCCGCAGCGTATCTTCGGCATGGCCAGGAAAGGCCGCATCGCCGCCGGCTACGACGCCGATTTCACGATCGTCGATCTGAAGCGCCGCGAGACCATCACCAAGGCGCAGGCAGGCTCGAAGGCCGGCTGGACGCCCTACGACGGCCGGCAAGTCACCGGCTGGCCGGTCGGCACGATCGTGCGCGGCCGGCGCGTAATGTGGGAAGGCGAGATCGTCACACCCGGACAGGGCAGTGCGGTGGAGTTTTCCGAGGCGCTGGCGGTATAGAGCGGCGGACTTTCAAATCGCATCGTCCCGCCGCTTATCTTCTGTTTGAGCATCGGATTCTCCCAAAACCGGTATCGACTCCGATGCTCTGGGCGGGCTTGAGGGTAGGAGAGGCTATGCCGCTCAGTCTCCGGCGACGAAAAACGTCCACTGTCCATCCGGGGTGATGCCGACGCGGTAGAAGATGTAGGCACCGAACTGCTTCATGCTGTCATAGTCGCCGGCGGTGACGATCTTGAACAGCTCGACCCGCTGCCTGGCGTCGAGCTTGTCCAGCGGCAGCGCGAAGAAATATGGCCAGACATAGAGCTCCTGCGGCGTGCCGACATCGACATGGACATAGCCGGCACTGAGCACCTCTTCCAGGATGGCGAGGATTTCCTGGCCTTCCGCGTCGCCCGAAAGCCCTTTCAGGAAGGTGATCGGATCGCCTTCGATCTCGGCCAGCGACAATTGGGTCATCGCATCGCCCTGGCCGATCAGCGGCCGGAGTTTTTCGATGTCGCCGCTCTTGCAGGCCCCGATAATCAAATCGTGCATGCGCCTGACCGGCTCCGGCAGCTTGCCGAGATCGTAGACGACCTCGGGCAAGGGTTCATCCGGGTCGACTTGCGGATTGGCTATGCCACCATCGTCTGTTGGCCCGCCCGGTTCGACCTGTTCCCGTTCGTCGGGTGGCGTCGGTTGGCTCGCCGCAGGCGGCGTCGCGCCGAGCGGGCCGGGCGTCGGCACCGCGGTTCCGGGCGGCGACATGTCGTCGTCGGCGGGCGGCGTGACTGGCGAGGGCAGGTCCTCGCGCTTGATTTCACTCAAAGCATAGGCGGGGCTGATTGCGAGGCAAAGCGCCAGCGGAAACGCGGCGCAAACAGCGGCAAGCCGGATGCTGAGGGCCAAGCCACGCGGCTGGCCTGACGTCGAAAAATTCACCGCCTGCCTCTCCATGATTCCGTCCAGCTGCCCAGGCCCGCCCAGGTGCCCGGGGCAGACGCCCAAGCGGCACGCCGTCATCGAAGAGCCTGATGCCAATCAGTGCCGCAGCCGTCCCGGCTCGAAGGCCCCAGCTATGACCTTTTCACGCATGCGGTCGAGCAAGGCAAGGGCTGAGGTCTCGCCATTGGCGCGCAGCATCTCGCCGAACGCGGTTTCGAGGGCCGCCTCGGCGATGATTTCCGTCTCGATTCCGGCCGAAAGCCCTTCCGCCCAGGCCTCGCTGTGGCTTTCCACTGCAGTCAGGCGCTTTTCTTCCCTGACCAGCGCGTCGATGTCGTTGACGCCATGTTCCATTGCGATGTCCACCCTTTTCAAGCGGCGATCCGGCGGATGCGGATCAGGCTTGGGCTGTCCCTTTTACTCGCAGGTTAAGTAAGTACTTGTAAATACGACATTTCTGGGGTCGTTTCGACAAGGGTTCGTCACGTTTTGCAAACCTGCGTTCGATCCGATTCAAAACTTAGCCGATTAGGCCGGCGAGCGGGATGAAAACCTTCAGTTTGAGTTAATTCCACATCCGCGCCGTAACGTTTTGTTAACACCGTTGCAGAAGTGCAACACAACAATTGCACCAAGACGCCACCAGACACAAGCGGGCCGGGACACAAGCAGGGGGAGCCAGGTCAGGCTCAGTTGCCGTAGCGCGAGGCGATGTCGCGCGACAGCGTCTCGCCTTCCTTCATGTAGCGGCTGATGGCTTCGGTCGCCGAGGCGGTGCACTGTGTGTAGGTGCCGCCAAAGGAGCGGTAGCCGCGGTTGAAGCTGGCGATGAAGCGGGCGCGCCGCTCCGGGTTCGGGTTTTCCGAAGCAATCAGCTTCTCCATCTCGACCCGCCATTGGTCGCCCTTCTCGCCGCACAGATTACGCAGGAAATGCAGCGAGCCAAGCACCTCGGCCAGCCGCATCAGCCCCGGCTCGAACGGCGACTCGGCGGCCATGGCCGGCCGCGTCCCGATTGCCGTACTGGCGGCGAGGCAAGCTGCAAGGAAAACCGATGCGCGGATCATAAATCTATGTGGCCAAACAATTTGTCGCCTGCAAGGCGATTTTGGAGGTTACGCGCCTGCATTCCTGAGCAATTCGTCGGCAACGGCAAATACTGAAGCGGCAAGCGGCAGCGCCGTCATTTCGCTGAGTGTATAGAAGGCGGCGGTCTCGGCGTCGTCGCTGGCCACGGGCTCGCCGCCGGCATAGGTGGCGCCGAATACCGTCAGCAGATAGTCGACCGGATGCCCGTCGCTGCCGCCGTCGATGTGGATTTCCCGAAGGCGGCGGTAGTTGTGCGCATGCAACCCGGTTTCCTCCAGCAATTCGCGCTGCGCGGCTTGTTCCAGCGTTTCGCCGGCCTCGACCTTGCCGCCTGGAAACGCGTAGAATCCTTGCGAAGGCTGCCGAGCCCGCTTGACCAGCAGCACCGTGTCGCCGCGGACAATGGCGACCGATACAGCCGGGAGTATTTTGCGCATCTCGTCCATGGATCTCCGATCGCCATTTGCCGCAGCCGGTTGTGGACCGGTCGGCGAGAGCAAGCATTAGCGGTTGCGCAACGCCGGTTCCATCGCCACCTTCACATCCGACCAATCCAACGAGTTTCAGCTTATGTGCGGACGCTTCGCCTTGACCGCCACGCCGGACCGGGCCGCCGCTTTTCTCGGTCTGCCAGAACTGGAGGATTTCCCGCCCCGCTACAACATCGCACCGACGCAGCCGGTGCTGATGGCGATTGCAGGCTTGCCGCGAGCGCCAGGCGCGAACCTGCCAGACTCGAACCTGCAAGACCGGCAGCCGATGCTGGTGCGCGAGGGGCTGATCCCGGCGTGGGTGAAGGACACGCGTGCGTTTCCGTTGCTGTTCAACGCGCGCGCGGAGGGAGCAGCGCAAAAGGCCTCGTTTCGCGCCGCCATGCGCCATCGCCGCGCTTTGGTGCCGGCTTCCGGCTTCTACGAATGGCGTCAATCAGGCGGCAAGCGGGGACAGCCCTATTGGGTGCGGCCGAAGCATGGCGGGCTTGTCGCCTTCGCCGGACTGATCGAGACCTATGCCGAGCCGGGCGGCTCGGAGATGGACACCGGCGCCATCCTGACCGTCAACGCCAATGCCGACATTGCCCATATCCACGACCGCATGCCGTTGGTGATAGATCCGCAGGATTTCGCCCGCTGGCTGGATTGCCGCACGCGCGAGCCGCGCGACGTGGCCGACCTGCTCAGACCGGCACAACTCGATTTCTTCGAGGCCGTCCCGGTTTCCGACCTCGTCAACAAGGTCGCCAACACCGGACCGGAGATTCAGGAAAGGTGGCCGGAGCTCAAGAAGGCCAGGCGCCGGAAGCCGGGCGCCGACGACAGTCAGATGAGCTTGTTTCAGCAGTAGCTGCTATTTTCTGGGGCGCTTCAGCGCCTTCATTGCCGGCGCTGCCATTTCCTGGCGAACCCGCCGGCCGCACGTCACATCAGGCAGCGCGCGGCGAGGTGATCTTCTGCGCCGGCTTCTTCTTCTTCGCTGTGTGGAGAAGGGCGGCGACGATCGCGGCCGGGCCGATCGCCCGGTATTGGGTGCCGAGCGCCGGTTGCTTGGCGCTGCTGGAGTCCTGCTTGGCTCGAGGCATCTTTCTCTTCCCTGGTAACGTCTTCGTGTCCGCGTTTGCTGGTCGAATCCGACCAAATCGTGACATCTGCTGATCTAGCCGGTGAATGTTTCATGACTGTGCCGAGATGTTTAATAAAATGTTTCACCGCGTCATTACCTGTGATCCAGCGGCTCTTTTGCCGAAAGTTGCGACTTGACGGCAACACTGGCTGAGGCGATAAAGCCGCTCATGAGAACGTCTTTCGCCATTTGTGGCATCTGCATTATTGGCTAGCTTCGCGCTGGTCCGGACGTTTTCGCCTATCTTCCTTCTAGAGTGGACAAACGCCCCAGCCAGCAGGCTGGTGGCTGATTGCGTCTCGGCGCAAGTGGCCCCAACCAAAAAGTAACGCACCGGGAAGGCACGAATGTCTGACACATCGAAGGGCCTGCGCCTCTACAACACGCTGACGCGGACCAAGGAGGATTTCTTCCCGATCGATCCGCGCAATGTGCGCATGTATGTCTGCGGCCCGACGGTCTACGACTTTGCCCATATCGGCAATGCGCGACCGGTGATCGTCTTCGACGTGCTGTTTCGTCTGCTGCGCCATCTCTACGGGCAAGCGCACGTCACCTATGTGCGCAACATCACGGATGTCGACGACAAGATCAACGACCGCGCACTGCGCGATTTCGGCACCGAGATTGCCTCGGGAACGCTGTCGCTGAACGAGGCGATCCGGCGGGTCACCGAAAAGACCGCTGACCAGTTCCACAAGGATGTAGCGACGCTCGGCTGCCTGCAACCTACGGTCGAGCCGCGGGCCACTGAATTCGTCGAGCCGCGCGCAGATGGCAAAGTCGACATGATCTCCTTGATTCAACGCTTGATCGAACGCGGCCATGCCTATGTTGCGGCAGGCGAAGTTCTGTTCGACACGGCCTCGATGCCGGACTACGGCCAATTGTCGAAACGCAATCTCGACGAACAGCAGGCCGGCGCTCGCGTCGCCGTCGATCCGCATAAGAAGAGCCCTGGCGATTTCGTGCTGTGGAAGCTGTCCTCGCCGGAAGAGCCGGGCTGGGACAGCCCGTGGGGCAGGGGCCGGCCGGGCTGGCACATCGAGTGCTCGGCGATGTCGGCCGCCTATCTCGGCGAGGTCTTCGACATTCATGGCGGCGGGCTCGACCTGATCTTCCCGCACCACGAGAACGAAATTGCACAGTCGCGCTGTGCCCATGGCACTGAGGTCATGGCCAAGGTGTGGATGCACAACGGCTTCCTGCAGGTCGAGGGGCAGAAGATGTCCAAGAGCCTGGGCAACTTCTACTCGATCAACGAGTTGCTGGAGACGGAGACCTTTGGCGGCCGCAAGTGGCCGGGCGAGGTGCTCAGGCTGGCGATGCTGATGACGCATTATCGCGAGCCGATCGACTTTTCCGTGCGCAAGCTGGAGGAGGCGGAAAATACGCTGCGCAAATGGAAGCGGGCGGCGGACCTGGCACCGGCGGCGGCCAATCAATTGCCGGTCGAAGTGGTGGAAGCCTTGTCGGACGATCTCGCAACCTATCCTGCGTTCCAGGTGCTGACGCAACTGGCCGGCGAGGCTGTGGATTCCAATGCTGCTGGCGGCGGCAACGCTGCCGCCGCGGGCAACCATGCTGCCGCTTCGCTGAAGGCGGCACTGTCGTTCCTCGGCTTCGACGTTGCGCCGGCCAAGGTTGATGAAGATGCCATCGCCAGGGCCATCGCCAGGCGCCTGGAACTGATCGCCGCCAAGAACTGGGCCCAGGCCGACCGCATTCGCGACGAGCTTCTGGCGCAAGGCGTGCAACTGAAAGACGGCAAGGACCCCGCCACCGGCTCCCGCATCACCAACTGGGAGGTAAAGCGGTGAAGGTGGCGCGAGGCACCCCCCTCTGTCCTGCCGGACATCTCCCCCTCAAGGGGGGAGATTGGCAGCTTCGCCCAATCACCAACGACGGCGATTGGCGAAAGCCGAAGTGCCGTCCAATATCCCCCCTTGAGGGGGAGATGTCCGGCAGGACAGAGGGGGGCGAAACGCGATGACGCATTTCCCAACACCCGCCAACAACCGCAGCAATGCGCGCAAGATGCGCAGCGCTATGACCGAACCCGAGCTGAAGCTTTGGAATGAGATTAGAGCGCACAGGCTGATGGGACTAGCCTTCAGGCGGCAGATGCCTATCGCCTACTATATCGTCGATTTCGCCTGCCCCGCCAAAAAGCTGATTGTCGAACTGGACGGCTCCCAGCATGCCCGGTCTGAACCTTCGGCATCCGATCTGGCAAGAAGCGCGAAGCTAGAGGCGCTGGGTTGGACCATCCTGCGTTTCTGGAACGACGACGTCATTCGCGACATCGACAACGTCTGCCAGCACATTGTCATCGAAGCCGGCCTGGCCGCTGCCGAAATGCCGGCCGGCGAAGCAGCGAGGGAGGTAGTTCCATGATCGACCATCTTGGCATCACCGTTTCCGATTTCGACGTGTCGAAAGCTTTCTACGACAGGGCGATGGCGCCGCTCGGTGCCTCGCTGCTCTACATGGTGCCGCAGGAATACACCGGTGGCGCCATGGTCGGCGGCTATGGCCGCGACCGGCCGGTGTTCTGGCTGCATCAAGGCAAGGACAACCCGAAGGACCGCCAGCATGTCGCCTTCACCGCGCGCAGCCGCGCTGAAGTCGATGCCTTCCACGCCGCCGCCATCGCCGCCGGCGGCAAGGATAATGGTGGGCCGGGCCTTCGTCCGCACTATCACGCGAACTACTATGGCGCCTTCGTCTTCGACCCCGACGGCAACAATGTCGAAGCCGTCTGCCAGGCCCCGGAGTGAAGTGATGAGCCTGGATAACAGACCGGTCTACACAGGCGGCTGCCAGTGCGGCGCCGTGCGTTTCCGTGACGAAGGCGCGCTGGGCGACGCCTCCGTCTGTCATTGTCGCATGTGCCAGAAAGCAAGCGGCAATTTCTACCTGCCGCTGGTGTCGGTGCGTGGCGCAAAACTCGACTGGACGCGCGGCCCGCCCAAACGCTTTCGTTCCTCCAACGCCGCCTGGCGCGGTTTTTGCGCCGATTGCGGCACGCCGCTGACTTTCGAGGCGCCCGATGGCATCGCACTCGCCATCGCGGCCTTCGACCATGCGGAGGAGATCGCGCCGACCATCCAGTGGGGCACCGAAGCAAAACTCCCCTATGTCGATCACATCCACGAATTGCCTGGCGAGGACACGATGGCCGATGTTTCGTCGTCCTCCTATCTCGCCGATCTCGTTTCTTACCAGCACCCCGACCACGACACCGAACAATGGCCGCCGGAGGAAAGATCATGACCGAAACCGTTCGAACCGGCGGCTGCCAGTGCGGCGCCGTGCGTTTCCGCATTCGTGGGGCGCTTGGACGCCCTTCCATCTGCCATTGCCGCATGTGCCAGAAACAGTTCGGTTCCTTCTTCGGCGCGCTGGTGACGGTGCCGAAGGACGGTGTCGAATGGGTGCGCGAGGAGCCGAGCTATTTCCAGTCGTCGGTCAACATCGATCGCGGCTTTTGCAGCCGCTGCGGCACGCCGTTGACCTACAGGCAGCCTGGCGGGCTTGAGATCGCCATCGGCGCCTTTGACGATCGCTCCGACCTAGCACCGCAGATCCAGATCAACTATGCCGCCCGGCTGCCTTGGGTGGAGAAGATCTTCGACGCGCCGGTCCATGACGATCCTGACTACTACACCCGGCAGGAATCGATCATCTCCTTCCAGCATCCGGATCACGAGACGGCCAATTGGCCGCAACAGGGCCTGAAATTATGAGCAATGACCTGCGCACCCTCTATCCGGAGATCGAGGCCTTCGACTCAGGCATGCTCGATGTCGGCGATGGCCATCAGGTCTATTGGGAGCGTTCCGGGACCAGGGGCGCCAAGCCGGCCGTGTTCCTGCATGGCGGACCGGGCGGCACCATTTCGCCAAAGCACCGACGGCTGTTCGATCCGAAGCTTTACGATGTCATCCTGTTCGACCAGCGCGGCTGCGGGAAGTCGACGCCCAACGCCTCGCTCGAGGCCAACACCACCTGGCATCTGATCGCCGACATCGAGCGCCTGCGCGACATGTGCGGCTTCGACAAATGGCTGGTGTTCGGCGGCTCGTGGGGGTCGACGCTGGCGCTGGCCTATGCCGAGACGCACCCCGAGCGGGTCAGCGAACTGGTCGTGCGCGGCATCTACACGCTGACGCGCGCGGAGCTCGAATGGTATTACCAGTTCGGCGTCTCGGAAATGTTCCCCGACAAATGGGAGCGCTTCCTGGCGCCGATCCCCGAGGGCGAGCGCGGCGACATGATGGCCGCCTATCGCAAGCGGCTGGTCGGCAGCGACCGCAAGGCGCAGGTCGAGGCCGCCCGCGCCTGGAGCCTGTGGGAAGGCGAGACGATCACGCTGTTGCCCGATCCGGAAACCAGCAGCCGGTTTGGCGAAGACGATTACGCCGTGGCCTTCGCCCGCATCGAGAACCATTATTTCGTCCATGCTGGCTGGCTTGAGGAAGGGCAACTGCTGCGTGATGCCTTCAAGTTGAAGGACATCCCCGGCACCATCGTCCATGGCCGCTACGACATGCCGTGCCCGGCGCGCTATGCCTGGGCGCTGCACAAGGCGTGGCCGAAGGCGGACTTCCATCTGGTCGAGGGCGCCGGCCATGCCTATTCGGAGCCGGGCATCCTCGACCGGCTGATCCGGGCGACGGATAAGTTTGCGGGGAAATGATCATGGGCCGCGAGCGCCTCTATCTCTTCGACACCACACTGCGCGATGGCCAGCAGACGCCGGGCATCGACTTTTCGGTCGAGGACAAGATCGCCATCGCCGGGCTGCTCGACGGGTTCGGCGTCGATTATATCGAAGGCGGCTATCCCGGCGCAAATCCGACCGACACGGCCTTCTTTGCCAAGCACCGCACGGCCACCGCCAAATTCGTCGCCTTCGGCATGACCAAGCGGGCAGGGGTGTCGACCTCGAACGATCCAGGCCTTGCGGCACTGGTCCAGTCGAAGTCGGACGCCATCTGCTTTGTCGCCAAGAGCTGGGACTACCATGTCCGCGTCGCGCTGGGCTGCACCAACGAAGAAAACCTCGAGGCGATCAAGGCGTCGGTCGAGGCGGCGGTTGCTGCCGGGAAGGAAGCACTGGTCGACTGCGAGCATTTCTTCGACGGCTTCAAGGCCAATCCCGATTATGCGCTGGCTTGCGCCAGGACCGCTTACGACGCCGGCGCGCGCTGGGTGGTGCTGTGCGACACCAATGGCGGCACGCAGCCGTCGGAAGTGCGCGCCATCGTCGAGAAGATCATCGAGGCAGGCATACCGGGGGACCATCTCGGCATCCATGCCCATGACGACACCGGCCAGGCGGTGGCAAATTCGCTGGCCGCCGTCGAGGCCGGCGTGCGCCAGATCCAGGGCACGCTGAACGGCATCGGCGAGCGCTGCGGCAACGCCAATCTGATCTCGATCGTGCCGACGCTGGCGCTGAAGCCGGCCTTTTCCAACCGCTTCGAGACAGGCATCTCGGCCGAAGCATTGGCCGGCATATCGCGCCTGTCCCGCGCCCTCGACGAATTGCTGAACCGCGCGCCGGAAGCGCAGGCGCCCTATGTCGGCGCTTCCGCCTTCGCCACCAAGGCCGGCATCCATGCCTCGGCGCTGGCCAAGGAGCCGGCCACTTACGAGCATGTGCCGCCGGAAGCGGTCGGCAACCGCCGCCGGGTCATGGTCTCGGACCAGGGCGGCAAGGCCAATTTCCTCGCCGAGTTGAAACGGCGCGGCATCGAAATGCCGAAAGACGATCACCGGCTGGACGCGCTGATATCAGTGGTCAAGGAGCGCGAGGCCGAGGGCTATGCCTATGAAGGCGCCGATGCCAGCTTCGAGCTGCTGGCGCGCAAGATGCTGCACGGCCTGCCGGAATTCTTCAGCGTCACCTCGTTCCGCTGCATGGTCGAGCGCCGCTTCGACGCCAATGGCCAGCTGAAGACGGTCTCAGAGGCGATCGTCAAGGTGCTGGTCGATGGCGAGGAGAAGATGTCGGTGGCGGAAGGGCACGGTCCGGTCAACGCACTCGACATCGCGCTGCGCAAGGATCTTGGAAAATTCCAGAACGAGATCGCTGACCTCGAGCTTGCCGACTTCAAGGTGCGTATCCTCAATGGCGGCACCGAGGCGATCACGCGTGTGCTGATCGAATCGCACGATGCGACCGGCGCCCGCTGGTGGACGGTCGGCGTCTCCGAAAACATTATCGACGCTTCGTTCCAGGCGCTGATGGATTCGATCGTCTACAAGCTGATGAAGAAGCGCGAAATGGCCGGGCTGGTCGCGGCGGAGTAGGATTGAACCATCAGCGAAAGTCCATTGATCCATCAGAACTTTGCGATGGTCTTGGCCCGGCGGCTGGCGCATAGCGTTGGGCCATGGCCACGGACGCAATTCAGCTCGAAGCAGACTCGAAGGCCCGGCGTGGATTCCTGCTGGCGCTGGGCGCCTATCTCCTGTGGGGGTTGCTGCCCTTCTATATGAAGGCGGTCGCACATCTGCCGCTGGCCGAAGTCATCGCGCACCGCATCGTCTGGTCGGTGCCGATCGCGGCGGCCGTTTTGATCTGGGCGGGCCGCACGGCGGATTTCAAAGCGGCGTTGCGTTCGCCGCGCATCATTTCCATGGCGGCGCTGACGGCGGCGCTGATTTCGGTCAACTGGGGCATCTATGTCTGGGCCATCGCGGTCGACCGTACCATCGAGACCGCGCTTGGCTACTACATCAACCCGCTTGTCAGCGTCGTCGTCGGCGCGCTGCTGCTCAGCGAACGGCTCGACCGGCTGCAAATCGCGGCGGTGGTGCTGGCGGCCATCGCGGTCGCGGTGCTGACGATCGACGCCGGCAAGCTGCCCTGGGTGTCGCTGGTGCTGGCGTTTTCCTTCGCCGCCTACGCCTTCTTCCGCAAGACGCTGCCGATCGGTCCCAGCCAGGGTTTCTTGCTTGAAGTGCTTTTGCTGTCGGTGCCGGCGCTCGGCTACATCATCTTCCTCATCGTCACCGGGCAGGACCATTTCGTCTCCAGTTCCCTGAACGATACCGCACTGCTGATCGGCTGCGGCCCGGTCACCGCCATACCGCTGCTGCTGTTTGGCTTCGGGGCCAAGCTGCTGCGTCTCTCCACCATCGGCATCATGCAGTATATCGCGCCGACCATTGTGTTCCTGATCGCCGTGCTGATTTTCGGCGAACCCTTCGGCAGCACCCAGGCCATCGCCTTCGGCCTGATCTGGGCGGCGCTGGCGATCTATTCCTGGTCGATGTTCCGCGGCCGCGAGATCCGGCCGGCAATGCGTTAGAGCGAGGATTTTCGATGTACGTGCTGCACATAGCAAACAAGAATTATTCCTCGTGGTCGCTGCGGCCATGGGTGCTGATGCGGACATTGGGCGTCCCCTTTGAGGAGCGGCGGACACCGTTTCCGACCGGATCGAGCTGGAGCCTCTACCGGCCGTTCTCGCCCAGCGGCCTCGTACCGTGCCTGATTGACGACGGCTGGGCAGTTTGGGATTCGCTCGCCATCACCGAATATCTGGCCGAGCGCCACGCTGGCGTCTGGCCGGCCGACGCGAAGGCGCGAGCCTGGGCGCGGTCGGCAGCGGCCGAAATGCATTCGAGCTTCACCGCCTTGCGCGGCTCCTGTCCGATGAACTGCGGTGTCCGCGTCGCGCCGGTGCCGATGTCGGATGCGCTGAAGCACGACCTCTTTCGTCTCGGCGATCTCTGGGACGATGGGCTTCGCCGCTTCGGCGGACCGTTCCTGGCTGGCGATCGCTTCACTGCCGCTGACGCCTTCTTTGCCCCGGTGGCGTTTAGGGCTCAATCCTACGGACTGTCCTTCGAGGGCGCAGCTGCCACCTATCCGGCGCGATTGCTGGCTCTGCCGGCGATGCGCGAATGGTACGCGGCAGCCCTTGCGGAGGTGTGGCGCGAGCCGAACCACGAAGCGGAGGTGCGCGCTGCCGGCACTGTCATCGAGGATTTTCGCGCGACCTTGTAACGGTGCCGCTACATCCCGCGCCCCAGCCGCCTGACGAACAGATAGACGACCACCGCAACGGCGAGCGATATCGCCGACGCCACCCAAAAGCCCACCGGCGTATCGACCAGCGGCAGCCCGCCGACATTCATGCCGAACAGGCCTGAGATGATCGTCATTGGCAACAGCACCGCGGTCATCACCGACAGCATGTAAAGCAACTGGTTCGACTGCGTCGTCAGCTTGGCCATCAGCTCGTCCTGCAAGAGCCGGGCGCGGGCCTGCAATTGCTCGCCGTCATGATGCAAGGTATGGGCGCGATGCGAAAGCCGTGCCGCCATGTCGTTGATCGCGTCCGGCAGATCATTGCGATGCGAATGGTCGAGATGGCGGAACAGGCTGGTCAGCGTCGCCATCTGCCGATGGATCACCACCAGTTGCCGCCGCGCATCGACCAGCGCCTGCCGCTCATTGTGCCATGCATCGCAGACGATGCGGTCCTCGATGCCATCGAGCGTGTCGCCAAGGCCAGCGAGTTCCGTCGTCATGCCGTCGAGCGACTGGCCCATGACAGCCTCGATCAGTTCGGCCGGAGAGCGGAACTTTCGCGATCCGTTGTCGATCGCCTTGCGGATCTTGTCGACCGATTGCAGCGGTTGCTTGCGGCCGCCGATCAGCATCGTGTCGTTGAAGGCGAAGCGGAAATGGCCAAGCCCGCGCGCCTCCGCCGAATAGTCGTGGCGCAGGTCCGGCAAATCGCCGTAGAGCCAGTCGCCCTCGAGGTCGATATGGCAGCCATGGCCGGCCGACAGGAAGGCATCGCGCACCGGCGGCGGCAAAGCCGGCTCGGTGGCGATCTCGTGGCGGGCGCGCATGTCGGAAACCTGGTAGCTGCGCCATGTCCAGTGTGTGGTGGTCGCGTCTTTGGTTCTCGTGCCTTCGGCGGTGAAGTGATAGACGAAGAACAGCCCGTGCTCGTCCGGCAGGTAAGGCGACAGATCGCTGCCGTCTGGATTGAGAGGGATGTTCATGATCGCGTCGCCAGTCTCGCCGCGTGGTGGCGACCTAGACTGTGATTATTAGCACGGGCGAACCGTTTTCGTGTGACTGTTTTGACGGTCATCCGAGGCGGCGTACCAACGCCGTTGTTTGGAGCCAGTTTGGAATAATACGTCGTTGACTCGCGTTTGCGTAAAGGGCACGACGCAATCCATGCGGAGGACGTCCGATGCATGCCGGCTTCCCACGAAGCCTACTCATAGCGGTATTGGGAGCCGTCATTGCGGGCTGCGCTGGCTTTTCGGCGCAGAAAACGGGGGCAATAACCGGCTATGGCCCCAACCCAACCTTACCGAAACCAAGACCGACGCTGATCCCGACCGTCAACATCGCCGAGGCGAAGGGCTGGCAGAAAGGTGATATGCCGACCCCGGCGAACGGGCTGACGGTGAACCCCTACGCCACCGGCCTCGACCATCCGCGCTGGCTGCACGTGCTTCCGAACGGGGACGTGCTGGTTGCCGAAACCAATGCCCCTGCCAAGCATGACGAAGGCTTCAGCCTTAGAAAGGTCTTTATGGACCTGGCTATGAAGCGCGCCGGGGCCGCGACCAAAAGCGCCAACCGCATCACGCTCCTGCGCGACACCAATGGCGACGGCATTGCGGATGTGCGCAGGACGTTCGCAGAAGGCCTCAATTCTCCCTTTGGTATGACGCTGTCCAAAGGCATTCTCTATGTAGCGAACACCGACGCGCTTGTCGCTTTCCCCTACTCCAATGGCCAGACCCGAGCCACAACGCCGCCGGAAACGATCGTCGACTTACCGGCCGGAGATCTCAACCATCATTGGACCAAGGATGTGATCGCAAGTCCGGATGGACGCAAGCTCTATGTCACCGTCGGCTCCAACAGTAACGTTGGAGAAAACGGCATGGCCGCGGAGAAGAACCGCGCCGCCGTCCTTGAAGTGGACCGGTCGACCCGCCGTACCCGGGTCTTCGCGTCAGGGCTGCGCAACCCGAACGGGCTCTCCTGGAACCCTGAAACCGGCAAGCTTTGGGTCGCCGTGAACGAGCGTGACGAGATCGGCGATGATCTTGTGCCGGACTATATGACCTCGGTTCGTGACGGCGCTTTTTACGGCTGGCCCTACAGCTATTTCGGACAGAACGTCGACGAACGCGTCAAGCCGCAGCGCCCCGGTCTCGTGGCTAGGGCGGTCAAGCCCGACTACGCGCTGGGTTCCCATACCGCCTCGCTGGGACTGACCTTCTCCAAAGGGGCGTCGCTCGGCCCAGCCTACGGCAACGGCGCGTTCGTTGGTCAGCACGGCTCGTGGAACAGAAGTGTGCTCAGCGGTTACAAGGTGATCTTCGTGCCGTTCCGCGGTGGTAAACCGAGCGGTCCCCCGAAAGATGTGCTCGCTGGCTTCGTCGGGCGTGACGGCAGGGCGATGGGCCGTCCGGTCGGCGTTGCTATCGATCAGAGGGGCGCACTGCTCGTCGCCGACGATGTCGGCAATGTCATCTGGCGGGTCAGTAGGGCAGTAGGGCAGTAGGGCAGTAGGGCAGTAGGGCAGTAGGGCAGTAGGGCAGTAGGGCAGTAGGGCAGCGCCTCATGAGCGCGGCATGCACTACATACTCCCCTATATACCCCTAAAGCTTGTCGATCACCGACTGCACGCCTTCGGTCGGTGCGTCGACCGACGATCCCGCGACCATGATGGCAGCGACGATCGCTTCCGGATCGTCGACCACCAGCGGCCTGACCCGCTGCGCGGTGTGGATGAAGCCTTCGGCCATCATATGGTCGAGCAGCGCCAGCATCGGGTCCCAGAATCCTCCAACGTTGCCGAAGACGATCGGCTTGCGATGATGGCCGAGCTGGCCCCAGGTCATGATCTCGATGATTTCCTCGACCGTGCCGATGCCGCCCGGAAGCGCCACAAACGCGTCGGATTTCTCGAACATCGTATGTTTGCGCTCGTGCATGTTTTCGGTGATGACGAGCTCGTCAAGTCGGTCAAGCGCGGTTTCGGTGGCCTCCCTGTTGATCAGGAAGCGCGGAATGATCCCCGTCACCTTACCGCCGGCCCGCATTGCGCCCTCGGCGACGGCTCCCATGATGCCCCTGGTGCCGCCGCCATAGATCAGACGCAGGCCGGACTTGGCGATCGAACGCCCAAGCAGGTGTCCGGCCTTGGCATAGGTTACATCGCGGCCCGGAGACGAGCCGCAATAGACGCAGATGGATCGAATCGTGTTCATGAGATGATTGGTGATTGGGTCTTTATTCGCGGTCAAGCCCGGGCGGGTTTTTTCTTGTCGGCCCGGTTTATTCGTGTCGGCCCTTTTTCTTGTCGGTCCCCCTTGTTCTTGTCGCCTTGGGCAAAACAGGCTAGACCGCATTAGGTGGCTAAGGGCAGGGAAATATGGCAATTAATCCTTTGAAGGCGTTTTTGTTCGTCGTCGGCGGCTCCGTCGCCGCGGCGGGAACCGCCTATGTGTCGGGCGCGCTCGATCCGTATCTCACTCGCACGCCGCCGGCGGAAGTGGCATCGCTGACGCCGCCGGTGGAGACGCCGGCCGAACCAGTGACCGATGCACCGCCGCCGCCGGCGCCTGCCGCTGTTGCGATGGCACCGGCAGCGCCGGCGGCGGCCGATGCGATTGCGCCGACTTTCGACATCGTTCGGGTCGAGATCAAGGGCTCTATTGTCGTCGCCGGCAAAGCCGCACCCAACGCCAAGGTCGAGATTCTCAACGGTTCGACGGTTCTCGGCTCGACGGTCGCCGGTGCCGATGGCGCTTTTGCCATCGTTCTCGACGATGCGCTGAAACCCGGCGATTACACGATCGCGCTGCGCTCGATGACCGGCAATGTCGTGACCCCCTCGGCGCAGACGGCTATCGTCTCGATTCCCAAGAGTCCTGCTGGCCAGGTGCTGGCGATGATCGAGGAGCCGGGCAAGGCCTCCGAATTGCTCACCGTTCCTTCACCCGAGACAAAGCCTGAATCGCCGTCTGCCGGCGACAAGGCGGCCGCCCCGGCTTCCGAGGACTCCGCTGCCGGGGACCCCGCTGCCGCAGCACCAGCCGCACCGGCTGCCACGGCGCCGGCCACCGTCGACGCCGCCCCCGCGCCCGCTCCGGGCGGGCCGGCCGCACCGGCGACACTAGCTGCAGGGCCAAAGGTCGTCGTCGAAGCGATCGAGATCGACGGCAACAAGATCTTCGTCGCCGGGCTCGCCGACCCCGGCCGCAAGGTGCGCGCCTATGCCAACGATATCTTGCTCGGCGACGCGAAGACTTCGCCCGACGGTCATTTCCTGGTCGAGGCGACGCGCAACATTCCGGTCGGCACCTATACGATCCACGTCGATGCGCTCGATGCCGACGGGGTCAAGGTGGTGGCCCGTGCCGCCGTGCCGTTCGAGCGCGAGCCGGGCGAGTCGATCGCGGCCGTGGCGCCTGCCGAGGCAAGGCCGGCCGCGCCGGCAACCACGCCTGCGGCGCCCGCGACCGAGGCGCCAGCCGATGTGGCGGCTGCGACGCCCCCGACCGGAGTGCCCGAGACCGCGGCGCCGAAGCTCGAACACGCCGACAGCGCCGTTATCATCCGCCGCCGCGATACGCTGTGGCGGATTTCGCGGCGCGTCTACGGCCAAGGCGTTCGCTACTCGACCATCTACCTCGCCAATCAGGATCAGATCAGGAATCCCGACCGCATCTGGCCGGGGCAGGTGTTCAAGGTCCCCGGAAAATCGCAGGAAGGCGAAGCCGCCAACCTCAAGGCGATGGGCGACCAGATGACGACGGCCCCGACAAAGGCCAACTAGAAATCCTTTTCTTCTCTAGCGGGCTCTTGCGGAAAGTTCATTCATCGTCTATCGCCGATAGACGATGAACGCTCCCTTGACCGAGAAGACCTGCGGCTTCGCCGACAGCCAGGCCGTCGCCGCGAAGCTCGCCGCGCTTTCGCATCCGGCCCGGATCGAAATTCTCCGGCACCTTTCGGCCAGCCGCTCCTGCTGCTGCAGCGAGGTCGTCGACCATCTCGACCTGGCGCAGTCCACCGTTTCGCAGCACCTGAAGATACTGGTCGAAGCCGGGCTCGTCCGCTACCAGCCGGATCGGCAACGCTCGCGCTATGAAGTCGACAGCGATGCGCTCGAAGATGTTTCCGCATCGCTGGCCGCTCTGGTCAATTCGTGCTGCTCCGGCCGCTAGACCATCATCCCGAACCGAAGGACCGTCTCAGCGAAAAGTGGAAGCCGGTTTTCGGAAAAGATCGTGGTCAAACAATAAGAAATACGAAAAGGCGATAAAATGGCCGAAAAAACCGTCTCCGCCGATTCTGGCTCGACCTTCAAGACATTGCGCAATCTTTGGCCCTATATGTGGCCGGCCGACCGTGCCGATTTGCGGGCGAGGGTGGTGTGGGCGACCGTGCTTCTGGTCGTCGCCAAGCTGACGCTGGTTGCCGGTCCCTACTTCTTCAAATGGGCGACCGATGCGCTGGCTGGTGACGCCAAGTCGGCGCCGCCGCTGCCGGCCTTCATGCTGGCGCCAGTCATGCTGGTCATCGCCTACAATGTCGTGCGGCTGGTGCAACTCGGTTTCAACCAGCTGCGCGACGCGCTGTTTGCCCGCGTCGGACAATACGCGGTGCGCCAACTCGCCTTCCGCACTTTCATCCACATGCATCGATTGTCGCTGCGCTTCCATCTCGAGCGCCGCACCGGCGGCCTGTCGCGCATCATCGAGCGCGGCACCAAGGGCATCGAGACGATCGTCCGCTTCACCGTGCTCAACACCTTGCCGACCATCCTCGAATTCGCGCTAACAGCCGGCATCTTCGCGGTCACCTATGGCTGGAAGTACGTGGCTGTGGTGGCGGTGACGGTCTGGCTCTATATCTGGTTCACCATCAGGGCGAGCGACTGGCGCATCGTCATTCGCCGCGACATGAACGACAGCGACACCGATGCCAGCACCAAGGCGATCGACTCGCTGCTCAATTTCGAGACGGTCAAATATTTCAACAACGAGGGCATGGAAGCCGAGCGCTTCGACCGTTCGATGGCGCGCTACGAGACCGCTGCCACCAGGATATGGACCTCGCTCGGCTGGCTGAACTTCGGCCAGGGCGTCATCTTCGGTCTCGGAACGGTTATCGTCATGTGCCTTTCGGCGCTGGAGGTGCAGGCCGGCACGCAGACGGTTGGCGACTTCGTGTTCATCAACGCCATGCTGATCCAGCTTTCGGTGCCACTCAACTTCATCGGCTTCATCTATCGCGAAATCCGCCAGGGCCTGACCGACATCGAGCAGATGTTCGGTCTGCTGGATGTGCCGCAGGAGATCGTCGACATGCCGGGGGCCAAGCCGCTGGTCGTCGGCTCCAGCAAGGTCGAGTTCCGCGACGTGCAGTTTTCCTACGATCCCAACCGCAAGATCCTGAAAGGCATCAGCTTCGAAGTGCCGGCCGGCAAGACGGTTGCCATTGTCGGGCCATCGGGCGCCGGCAAGTCGACCATTTCGCGGCTGCTGTTCCGCTTTTACGACATCCAGGGCGGCAAGATTCTGATCGACGGCCAGGATATTCGCGACGTGACTCAGCAGAGCTTGCGCGCGGCGATCGGCATGGTGCCGCAGGACACCGTGCTGTTCAACGACACCATCGCCTACAACATCCGCTACGGCCGCGTCGATGCCAGCGAGGAGGATGTGCGCAAGGCGGCAGAACTCGCCCAGATCGGACCGTTCATCGAGCGGCTGCCCGACGGCTACCGTTCGATGGTCGGAGAGCGCGGACTGAAATTGTCCGGCGGTGAGAAGCAGCGCGTGGCAATCGCCCGCACCATTTTGAAGGCGCCGCCGATCCTGATGCTCGACGAGGCGACCTCGGCTCTCGACAGCCATACCGAACAGGAGATCCAGGCGGCACTCGACCTCGTCAGCAAGGGTCGCACCACCATCGTCATCGCCCACCGGCTGTCGACGGTGATTTCGGCCGACGAGATCATCGTGCTGCAGGACGGCCAGATCGCCGAGCGCGGCACGCATGCCGCCTTGATGCGCAAGGCCGGCCTGTACGCGTCGATGTGGGATCGCCAGCGTGAGGCAACCGAGGCCGAGGAGCGGTTGCGCATTGCTCGCGAGCGCGACGAGTTCGGCGTTGTCGTCCGCCGCCGCCCCTCCGAGGTGTCCTAGCCCCTACGGCCAGCCAGCGCCCGGCGCGGAAGCTTCGATGCTGAGCACCTGGCCGGTGCGCGCATCGCTGATCATGTGCTCGAAGCCGCGCCATTCGGCGGCGACGATGAACAGCGTCTTGCCGTCGGCGCCGCCGAGCATGCAGGCAAAGCAGCCGCGATCGGCATCGACACTGTCGAGCATCGCCCCGCCCTCGCGCACCCGCACGCAGTGCCGGTTGGGGACGTCGGCATACCAGATGGCGCCTTCGGCATCGAGGCAGATGCCGTCGGGAAAGCCGTTGCCGAGGTCGGCCCATCGCCGCCGGTTGGCAAGGCCGCCATCGGCGGCGATGTCGAAGGCGGTCAGCCTGTTGGCGTGGGACTCGGCGACGATCAACGTCTTGTTGTCAGGCGACACCGCCATCCCATTGGCGAAGGCGATCTTGTCCGCCACCTGCCGCACCGACCCGTCCGGTGCAATCAGCACGATGGTGCCGGGGCCGAAATGCTGGCCGGGAACCGGCGCTGGCCCACCGCCATTGACGTAGATGTTGCCGCGCCCGTCGACGACGATCTCGTTCCAGGCGTTCCCTGAGAGGTGTCGCAGATCGGCGTGGGTGACCAGCGTCCCGTCTGCTTCCTGCCGCAGCACCAAGCCCTCACGCCCGCAGACGACGACCAGGCGACCGTCCGGCAGCCAGTCGACCGAATAGGGCAGGGTGGCCGGCACGGTGAGCATGACCTCACTGTTGCCGTCGGCATCGACGGCGATGATCTGGCCGGTTCCCCAGTTGCAGATCCAAAGCCTGCCATCATGCCAGCGCGGCGATTCGCCGAACGCCAGACCGTTCATCACGACCCGCGCTTCCTTTGCTGCTGATTTCCGTGACAGCATTTGTTGCCTCCAGCTTTCGTTCGGCGGGCGCTTTGACAAGGCCCGTATCTCCAAGGACGCATGAGGCCGGTTCGCCCCGACACCAGTCATGCTTTTTTGGACAGGCTCATTGGACCCCTTCCAACGCCCGCGATCGGCTAATGCGGACGAGAACGCCGGATCCGGCGTTCCCTCATTGTCGCGTTGCGGCCACAGGGTGTTTCCGCTATTGAGGCCGGACCTGAAACTAGGCTGTTTCCATTCCATGGACCTCGTCGACACGATCAAGAAAACGTTGGTTCCGATCCATCGCGAAGGCTATCCGTTTATCGCCGCCTTCGCAGCGGTGACGCTTTTCCTCGGCTATTTCTCTTCGATCCTGTTCTGGGTCTGCCTCATCCTGACGGCTTGGTGCGTCTATTTCTTCCGCGATCCCGAGCGCGTCACGCCGGTCGACGACCGGCTGGTGGTGAGCCCGGCCGACGGCATCATCACGGCGGTCGGTCCGGCAGTGCCACCGCGCGAACTTGGCCTCGGGGGCGGCGAGATGACCCGCATCTCGGTGTTCATGGACGTCTTCTCCTGCCACGTGAACCGGGCTCCGGTGCGCGGCCGCATCACAAGGATAGAGCATCGGCCCGGCCAGTTCCTCAACGCCGCACTTGACAAGGCGAGTGCCGACAACGAGCGCAATGGCCTGGTCATCGACAGCCCGAACGGCACGGTGGCCGCGGTGCAGATCGCCGGCCTGGTGGCGCGGCGCATCGTCTGCTGGGCCGAGACCGGCGGCACGATCGGCATCGGCGAGCGCTTCGGGCTGATCCGCTTCGGCTCGCGCATCGATGTGTTCCTGCCGTCGACCGCAACGCCGCGTGTCGCCGTCGGCCAGACTGCAGTCGGCGGTGAAACCATACTGGCCGAATTCGGCGGCGTTGCCGCAACGCCGCTCGTGCGGGTGTCCTGAGCCGTGGGCGCGCCGTTCAAAAAATTCGAGGCGCATGGCAGCGGCGGCCCGCGCATCCGTGAAATTCCGATGCGCATGGTGCTGCCCAATCTTGTCACAGTGCTCGCCATCTGCGCCGGCCTCTCGGGCATCCGCTTCGGCTTCGAAGGCCGTTTCGAGCCGGCAGTGGTGATGGTGCTGCTGGCCGCCTTCCTCGACGGCATCGACGGCCGTCTGGCACGCATGCTGAAGGCGACGTCCAAATTCGGCGCGCAGATGGATTCGCTGGCCGACATCGTCAATTTCGGCGTAGCACCCGCGCTGGTGCTCTATGCCTTCCTGCTCGACCAGGCCGGCTCGCCGGGCTGGATTGCCGCGCTGCTGTTCACCATCGCCTGCGGGCTGAGACTCGCTCGCTACAACGTGCTCGACGAAGAAACTGATCGCCCGCAGTGGCAGACCGAGTATTTCGTCGGCGTGCCGGCGCCGGCGGGCGCCGTGCTGGTGATGCTGCCGCTTTACCTGTACTTCCTGCGGCTTGGTGTGGAGCCGTCCCGCCCTGCCGCCTTCATCGCCGCCGGTTTCACCGTTCTGATAGCCTTCCTGCTGGTCAGCCGGCTGCCGGTCTATTCCGGAAAAAGCCTGAAAGTCCCGGGCGACAAGGTGCTGCCGATCATCCTCGGTGTCGTCCTCTACATCCTGCTGTTGATGACCTATCCCTGGTACACGCTGACGGCGTCGGTTGCCGGCTATCTGCTCTTCCTGCCGCTCAGCATCCGCGCCTATTCCAGGCGCGCCAAGCGCGAAGGCGAGAAGGTGCCGCCTTCGGACTTCGGCTGACAGATCTGTCGCCAATTCGCTGATAGTTCAACTAGTTCAAGTCGGACGCATCCCGCTCTAGCGGGAACCTGCCGGCGTCTTGACCGTTCTGTCTCAGCGGGCGAGGCGAGCGACGTCGCGAACGCCTCGCTATCAGCCCTTGAAGCTGCTGTCCCAGGCGCAGGAGCTTAAAGAAGAGTGAGAGAAATGGCTGTCGTCCTCATTGGCGCGTTGCTCATTGTCGCTGGCATTGTGTATATGGCCGGCGCAGCCCTTTGGCGTGGGCGGCTCAGCGATCCGGCGCCTGCTCGCGCGGCGCCGGATCGCTCGACGCCAAATCTTGCAACGCCAGGCCCGACACTTGAGCCGCGGCGGCGCGGCCTCGGTTTCCTCGGCCTGTCGCAGAACTGGCCGGGCCTGCTGATGATGGCGGTCGGGTTCATCCTGCTGTTGTCGGTGGTGGTCCTCTAATGCATGTCGCCCAAAAGCATGCCCTCGGGCCTGACCCGAAGGTGCGCAGCGGTTTTGGGACAACGAGATGCATTCAAGCAAGAACTTAAAGCGCGTCGCATAAATCCCTCCAGACGCGACGCGCTTTAGGCGCTAGGCCGCCGCGCTGAGCCCCAGTCGGTCAATTGCCAGTTTGCGGGTCGAGACGTAGTCGGTCTTGCCAGAGCCCAGCACCGGGATTTCCTCGACCTTGACGATGTCGTTCGGCACCATCAGATCGGCGGCGCCGGCTTGTCTGCCGAATTTGCGCAATTCATCGGGGTCGGCGTCATCGGCGGTGGTGACCAGCACGATACGCTCGCCGCGGCGCTTGTCCGGCACCGCCACCACAGCGTGGTGCTCTTCCGGCCACAGCGACTGCACCAGCATCTCGACCGCGCCCAGCGACACCATCTCGCCGGCGATCTTGGCGAAGCGCTTGGCCCGGCCGCGAATGGTAATGAAGCCCTCGCGGTCGACAGAAACAATGTCGCCGGTATCGTGCCAGCCGTCGAGCGGCTGCAATTCCCCGGGCCGATCTGAGGTCATGTAGCCCATCATCAAATTCGGCCCCTTGAGCAATAACCGTCCGGCGCCGCTGATGCCCTCGACCGGCTCGAGCTTCATGCGCATGCCCGGCAACAGTCGCCCGACCGTGCCGTCGCGGCCGTGGATGGCGGTGTTGACGGCAACGACGGGCGCTGCCTCGGTCAGCCCGAAACCCTCGATGATCTCGGCCTGGAAGCGCTCCCGGTAGACGCGGCGCGTCTCCGGTTTCACCGCCTCGGCGCCGGCGACGATGAAGCGCAGGCTGGAGAAATCGCCGTCCTTGGCGGTGCGCGCATAGTTGGCGAGGAACGTGTCGGTGCCGAACATGACCGTCGGCCTTGCCTTGCGGGCGATCTCGGGGATCAGCTTGTAGTGCAGCGGCGAGGGGTAGAGGAACAGTTTCACGCCGGTGACCAGCGGCAGGATGGTGCCGCCGGTGAGCCCGAACGAGTGGAACACCGGCAGCACGTTGAGCAGGATGTCGGCCGGCGAGATGGTGATGCGGGCCTCAGCCTGCATGGCGTTGGCGAGAAGATTTCTGTGCGACAGGACCACCGCCTTCGGCGTGCCTTCCGAGCCTGAGGTGAACAGGATCACCGCTGGTTTGGCCGCATTCTGCGGCTGCAGCGGCCAGCGCCACAGCAAGGCGGCGGCGAGCTTGTCCAGTACGGTTACGCTGGCCCGCACATCCTCCAGCCACAACAGCCTGGCGCCGCCTTCCTCTACCGCCGCGACGATGTCAGCGAGGCTGGCCTTGTCGACAAAGGCGCGCGACGAGACCACGGTGCGGATCTCCGCCGTGCGCACGGCGGCGGTGACGCTGGCCGGGCCTGCGGTGTAGTTGATCATCGCCGCCACCCGGCTCGCCGACAACAGGCCAACGAGTGACAGCACGACACCGTTGGCGTTGGGCAGCAGCACTCCAACCGCTTCATTCGGCGCCGTCACCGCCTCGAAGCGGCGGCCCAGCACCCGCGCGCCGATGAACAGCTTTCTGTAATCCAGCGTGCCGCTGACCACGTCTTCGACGATAGGATGCGAGGCGCCGACTCGGTCGGCGGCGTCGCGTATGGCGAGGAACAGGCCGCGGTCAAGATCGCTGCCGAAAAGCCGGGCTTCGGCGAAACGGTCGAACAGCGTATTGGTGTTCGAGGACTGATCAGGGTTTCGCGCCACCAGCTCGGCGATGGTCATCGGCTCCAGCACGCTGATCGACAGGAGCGGAAACCAGCGCCGGGGCGCCTTGTCCGCCGCAGTCAGCGATACCGGCAGAGTGCGCGCGCCGGCGACGAAGATCGGCACGATGCGGGCATCGGCCTGCATGGCGATGCGGGTGACGGCGCGAAACAGGCGAAATGTCTTGATATCAGGCTCGACCGCATCCGGCAGATAGACGGCAAGGCGGCCCTTGCCCTTCAGCACCCGCACCAGCCGGCGGCTGACGAAGACATGCTCGGCGTTGAAAGCGATGGTGCGGCCAAGCTCGCGCCATGGTTCGAGCCAGGGCGATCGCGCCGAGACCTCGTCGAGGATGTGCAGCGTGTCTTCCGGCAGCAGTGACAGCATCAGCGCCGGTTCGAGGCGCGACTGGTGCGAAATGACGTAGATGACCGGGGCGGCTGTTCTGCGGGCGATCTTGATACGGTCATCGGCAATCCGGTAGGCGAGCTTGAACGGCACATAGAGCAGCGCCTGCGTGAAGCGCAGGCCGAGGCGGAATTTTTCCACCACGCCGATCAGCAGCCAGGCCGCGACGAGACCTGCAAGCAGCGCCAGTGTCAGGATCATGCCGCGTCTCTCCCAACAGATTTTGACCTCGCGGCTCTTCGTGACCGCTTCGATGAGAACCTAGACGAAGTGGGCTCAACGTCAATGCGGAGGTTCTTTCTTCTCGCCGCCCGCCGTGCCCGATACTCCTCGATGGGCGTCCTTCGTCAGTTTCGGCGTCTTGCCGTATTCGGCGCAAATGCAGATGCTGCTCGAACAGCCCACCGCATTCGGCACCACGCCTACATTTGCGAATGGGTGTCCGGTTCGTAGACTATGTTGGATGCTCCGTGAGACAGTCAGATGGGTGCAGATCTTGTCTTCAGAGAAGGCCCTGTTCGGTCGACCGGAACCTCTGCAGGGAGGAAGCGTTCCTCGCCTAACGCTACAACCGCAGGCTATCGCCGGGAGTGGGGCCTACCCTGCCGCTATTTGTCTGTTGGGGGGTGCGATGCACGAGTATTATAACCTCGGTCGATACAGCCGGCCGGTGACGACAAGCTCGTCCGAGGCTCAGGTCTGGTTCGATCGCGGCCTCATCTGGCGTTATGGATTCAACCACGAAGAGGCGGTCAAGTGTTTCCGCAAAGCGGCCGAATGTGATCCCGGCTGCGCCATGGCCCATTGGGGCGTCGCCTATGCCCTCGGCCCCTATTACAACAAGCCGTGGGCCGACTTCAACGAGGAGGACCTTAAGCAGACGCTGGTCGAGGCGCGTCGCGCGACGGAGGAAGCGCTGGCGCTCGCCGAT
Organism: Mesorhizobium sp. WSM4845; assembly: GCF_055811455.1. Classification (NCBI taxonomy): domain Bacteria; kingdom Pseudomonadati; phylum Pseudomonadota; class Alphaproteobacteria; order Hyphomicrobiales; family Phyllobacteriaceae; genus Mesorhizobium; species Mesorhizobium sp. WSM4845. The sequence continues at coordinate 21,449 of NZ_JBVVQA010000007.1, read as the reverse complement.
GGTGCGGGGCCGGTGGAGAAGGCGCTGATCCGGGGGGTTGGAGCGTCGCTACCAGTCGGATCACGTGGCGGATAACGAAGACCTGCGCACCTGGAGCGACGCCTATGCGGGGGCAATGCGGAAAGTCTACGCAGCGTTTCCGGACGATGCCGACGTCGCCGCGCTCTTCGCTGAGGCATTGATGGACCGCACGCCCTGGCAGTTGTGGGACCTCGAGAGCGGCGAACCCGCTGAGGGCGCCGATACAGTCGAAGTCGTGGCGGTGCTGGAACAGAGCCTGCGCCTATTGGATAAGCGCGAGGTTGCGCACCCCGGCCTCATCCATCACTACATTCACGCCATGGAGATGTCGCCGCATCCCGAACGGGCACTGCGCCCGGCCGATACCCTTCGCGATCTCGTGCCGGACGCCGGCCATTTGCGGCACATGCCCTCGCACATCGATATTCTCTGCGGTGACTATCACTCAGCGCTAGTCGCCAACGAGCGGGCAATCGAAGCCGACCGCAAGTATCTGGAGCGGGAGGGTCCCTTCAACTTCTATACCTCTCGCGATGTCACGACTATCATTTCAAGCTCTATGCGGCGATGTTCCTCGGCCAGTTCCGTCCCGCCCTGGACGCAGCCAACGAAATGCTTGACACCGTCCCGGAAGCGCTGCTGCGACAGGCAACGCCGCCGATGGCCGACTGGCTGGAAGGCTATTTGCCCATGAAAGCGCACGTGCTGGTGGGGTTCGGCAAATGGCAGGAGATTCTGGACGAACCGCTTCCCGAGGATCCAGATCTCTACCGGGCGACCACGACGGTCTGGCACTATGCTAAGGGCATTGCCCATGCCGCGCTCGGACGAACAGCGGTGGCCGAAGCGGAGCAGCGCCGCTTCGAGGAGGCGTTCGCCCGCGTTCCGGAAGCACGCATGTTCTTCAATTACCGCTACGTTGACATTCTGGCGGTCGCCGCGGAGATGCTTCGAGGCGAGATCGCGTATCGGAAGGACGATCACGAAGCGGCCTTCGCGCATCTCCGCGCCGCAGTGGCGCGGGACGACGGCCTTCCCTATGACGAGCCTTGGGGCTGGATGCAGCCGACACGGCACGCCCTTGGGGTCTTACTCCTCGAGCAGGGGCACGCCCGAGAGCGGCGCAGGTCTATGAGGCGGATCTGGGAATGGATCGTGGCTACAGGCGGATCTCGAGGCACCCCGACAACGTCTGGGGCCTGCACGGCTATGTCGAAGCCCTGCATCGGCTTGGCCAGCACGAAGAGGCCGACGCCATTCAGCCTCGCCTCGATCTGGCGATGTCGCGGGCCGACGTCGAGATTCGTGCGTCGTGCTTTTGCCGTCTCGGCGACGAGTGCTGCGCGTCATGATCAACGCGCCGTTGCGGGTGTTGCCCGTTTCAGCCGTGAGACGAATGCCTGCGCCCTATCTCTCCCCGCAAGGGAACCCAAGGGGGCGTCCTTCACGCCGCTTTCAGCCTCCCGCTGATGAAGCGGAATTCCTGCGTCTTGCCGCCATAGCCATAGGCGGCGGCCGGCACTTCGTGCACGAAGGCGTAGCTTTCTTCGTGCATCTCACCTAGCAAGCGGCCAAAGGCGGCGAAGATCGCCTTGAGATAGGCTTCCAGTTCGAGCTTGGTGTTGGTGCCGTCGACCACCTTGATGTCGAGCCAGAAGGTCTTGGCGCCGTGCTCGGCCAGCGACTTGCCGCCGGCGAACCAGTGCTCGGGGTCATGGTAGGAAATGGCCACCGCCGTGATCGTCGCATCCTTGCGCAAATGGGTGGCGGTCAGTTCGGTCACCTGCCTGGCGATGGCGGCGGACAAAGCGGCATCGGGCTTGCCTGTGACACTGACATTGATGATCGGCATAATTTCTCTCCTCGGGTCACACGGCGTCTCTTCGCCGTCGGAGATCTTTGCCGTCGCTCTTGCGTTATGAATATCGAATTGTTTTCAGGGAAAACTTTGATATTGTCGAATTATGCTCGACCCCGACCTCCTCAAAACCTTTCTCGCCTTCGTCGACAGCGGCTCGCTGGCGCAGGCGGCGTCATTTGTCGGGCGCTCGGCGTCGGCGGTGACCACGCAGATGCAGCGGCTTGAGGATATTGTCGGCGAACCACTTCTGGTGCCGCAGGGAAGAGGGCGCGTCCTGACGCCGGCGGGCGAAGATCTGGTCGGCCACGCACGGCGCATCCTTGCTGTGCATCGGGAGGCGTGGCTGGCCCTCAAGGGCGTGCGAGCCGATGGGCGCGTGGCCATCGGCACGACACAAGATTTCGCCGACAGCGGCCTCCCGGATTTGCTCAGGGCCTTTGCCGCGAGCTATCCGCGCGTCAGGATCGAACTGCGCGTCGGCCGCTCCGCCGAATTGGCCGAGGCGCTGCAAACTGGCATCCTCGATCTGATGGTCGCCATGCGACAGGCTCCGGCGCCGGACGAAATCGGTGTGCTCCGCGAGCCGATGATGTGGCTCTGTTCGCAAAGAGGCTTGGCCACACACCAGGACGAACTGCCGCTGGCGCTGCTCGATCCGCATTGCGGCTTTCGCGAAGCGGCGATCGCGGCACTCGACAGGGCAGGCCGCCGCTACCGCATCGCCGCCGGCAGTGCCAGCCTGGCCGGGCTGCGCACGGCGGTGAATGCCGGGATCGCTCTGACGCTGCGGACGGCGCGGTTTGCCCATTCCGGCATCGTCGAGGCACCGCGCGACCTTGGCCTGCCGCCGGTTCCCACCGCCGAGTTCGCCATCCGGCTGCGCCAGGATGCCGAGCCCCCGGCCCAGGATCTGGCTGCGCTGTTCAGCGGCAACCTTGCCTTGGCAGGCGCACCAAGCTGATTTCGCAAAGAAAAAGCCGACCTTGCGATCGGCTATAGGTTAGACGGGCCGAGGGGTTTGGGGGGACTTGGATGACCCGTCAAACCTAACAATGCCTGAACCTGTTGATGGTTCCATGACCTTGCTAATTTATTTGCACCCGCAAATTTATTCGGCGGCAGATTTTTCTCAGGCAGAGCGCTGCCTGGCCGCTTGCCAGTCGCGCCCGGCATGGGCGAACACCGCGCAGAGCACGATGGCGCCGCCGATCATGCTGGCGGCTGGCGGGACCTCGGCCAGGAACAGGAAGGCGAACAGGATCGCGAACGGTACTTCAGCCGAGCCCAGCAGGCCGGATTCGGCAGCCGGAATGAGCCGCGCGCCCTCCGTCCACAGAATAGAGGCCAGCGCGAACAACGTGCCGAAGGCGACGAGCAACAATGCGTCCCTGGCCGAGACGGCCAATGGATCGGTGACGAACCAACCGAGCACGAACAAAAGGAATGCCGACACCGCCCCGGCCCACACCACCGGCGTGTCGCGGAAAGCCCGCACCATGATCATGTAGAGCGCGCTGCCGATTGTCATCAGCAGCGCCAGCCCGTCGCCGAACAGATGGCCGGTGCCGAAGCCGGACCAGACCATGATCGCCACGCCGCTGAGCGACACGGCGGCGGCGGCAAGCGTCTGCAGCCGGAAGCGCTCACGAACGAGAATGAAGGCAAGCAGCGCGGTGACGAAGGGCGCAGTGGCGTAGATGATCGCAACATTGGCGACGAAGGTGAATTTGAACGCCGAGATGAAGGCGATGCTGGCGAGCGCGCCCTCAATCGCCAACAGCCAGCCGCGCCAGCCGAGGCGCAGGCTTTCACGCCCACCGGATTGGCGGCGGCGCAAAAGCACGTAGAGGCTGATCAGGATCGAGCCGACGAAGCCGCGCCAGCAGGTGATGGTGAGCGGATCGGCATGGATCGACTTGGTCAATACGCCGGTCAGGCCGAACACCGCCGCCGACGCCGAAACCAGGATGATGCCAAGGGTGCGCTCGGCAGCGGAGTCAGGCATGGTTAGGAATCCAGTCATGTCACCAGACTATGCTGCTTTGTCCTGACACCGTACTGTCAGCAGGGTTGCCGTATCCTGCAGCCGCCTTCGGGAATGTTCATTGCAAGTCGATTCATCTCATCAAAGCCGATGTGTCAGTTCGACACGAAGTGACCATCCCGTTCGCACGGCTCCTGCGGACCGCGAACATCCCTGTTGACTCGGCCCCAGGGTCAGCCCCGATAGAAACGCGGTCAACAGCAACGAGGTGATTCATGAACTCTTCCGCCCAGTTCCTGAATGCTTCCGAAGCCGCCGGCCGGCTCGGTGTGTCGGCCAAGGCCCTGCGGCTCTATGAGCAGCGTGGCCTGATCGCTCCGATCCGCACCGCGGCCGGATGGCGGGCCTACGGTCCTGTCGAGATGAGCCGGGGCGCCGAGATCGCGGCCCTGCGCGCGCTTGGCTTCAGCCTGGCCCAAGTGGCGCGGGTGTTGGAGGGTGACTCCCGGGGCATGGAGCCGGCCTTGGCCGCACACCAGGCGGTACTCGAGAGCCGGCTGCGCCAGCTTGTCGGCGTAATAGAGAAGATCGGTAGCCTGCGGGACGACCTCGCTCGAGGCGAAGCGCCAGGCGCCGGGGAACTGGCGCGCCTGCTGGCGCCAGAGGCTACGCTCAGCGTCGCTTTCGACCTTCCCTGGCCTTGGGGAGGCGAGCGGTTCGAACTGGGACAGATCCGACCGCTGAACTACATCATCGGCCCGCTGGGCAGTGGCAAGACCCGGCTGGCTCAGCGCCTGGCCGAGACATTGCCTGACGCCGCCTTCCTTGGCCTGGACCGACTGGCGAATGGCTGTGCGGCGGCTCTGGCTCGCGTGGACGCCGACCCAGCTCTCAGGTCGCAGGTCGATCAGACGCTGGCCTGGCTCGTCGAGGACGGCGCCGTGGTGTCCGACGAAATGATCGCTCTACTCGTCGGATTGGAAGCCGAAGGTCCGGCCATCCTGGTCGTCGACATGATCGAACACGGGCTGGATCAAGCCTCGCAAGAAGCCCTGATTGCCCATTTGCGTCGCCGCGGCCCCGGCGGTCGACCGCTTTTTCTGCTCACGCGCTCCTGCGCGATACTGGACCTGGCGGCTGTCGGCACCGACGAAGCGATCATCCTCTGCCCCGCCAATCACAGCCCGCCAACGTACGTCGCCCGGTACCCCGGCACTCCCGGCTACGAGGCCGTCGCCACCTGCCTGGCCTCACCCGAGGTGCGGGCGCGGACGGACGGCGTCATCGCGTGGCGGCCCCAGGCCGCATGAAAGGGCGCCAGGTCTAACGACGCAGCAATGTCTGGACAGCTTGTCACTCCGATCCAAATGTCGTGAAATCAAGGTTTAGGCCGTACCGGTTCTATTCGAGTATCCTGACGAGCGATAAAGCTGACTGCCGAAAAGGGTTGGACATGGACACCACCGGACTGAAGGCCATGCAGGCGCCGCTCAAGGAGGTTTATCGCGACGACGCATCGCGCGCGCTGATCACGCTTCGGGCCAAGGGCTCGGTCGACGACCAGTCGATCGCCTGCAAGGTCGAGACCGGCAGGGCGCTCGCCGTTGCCGGTCTGCATCCGGCTACCGGCGGTTCCGGGCTCGAACTGTGCTCGGGCGACATGCTGCTGGAGGCGCTGGTCGCTTGCGCTGGCGTAACGCTGAAGGCGGTGGCGACGGCACTGGAGTTCAAGCTCGGCGCCGCCACCGTGGAGGCCGAAGGCGATCTCGATTTTCGCGGCACTTTAGGCGTGGCAAAAGATGCGCCGGTCGGCTTCCGCGCCATCCGGCTGAATTTCGGCCTCGACACCGACGAGCCACAAGAGCGCGTCGACACACTGCTCAAGCTGACCGAACGCTATTGCGTGGTGTTTCAGACCATCAATACCAGGCCGGAACTGACGGTCAGCGCTCAGCGCTGAACGCGCGCCGCCGGCTACTCGCTTTCGCCCTCGTCGGCGAACGGCGAGGCGCTCGGCACGCACTGCACCGACCAGCCGGCCGGCGTTGGCTGCTTCTGATATTCGGTGACGGCGAAGGCGCACTGTTCGCGAGTGTCGAACGTGCTGGGCAGCACCACCATGCCGCCTTGCGGGCCGGCAATCACCAGATACCAGACCAGCGCTACGCTCGGAGCCGCCATGGGATTCCTCGTTTGTTGTGGGAGTCGGGCGATCCTATCAATTCTGGGCAACCGACGAAAGCTCGGCCGGGCGCGGTGGGTCGCCACAGCCGCGTGATGTCCTGCATTTGTTGGGCCGGCTCAGTTTACGGCAAAGCAGTAGAACAGGCCGTCGCCGCCGGTGCTCCTCAGTGCCTCCTGATTGCAGCCGCCGCGTGAAGCGTGCGAGGAATTCCACGATTTGGCGGCGGCCGAATCGTCGAGACCGGTGCGGTCGTGATGGCCCGTCATTGCCGCACCTTCCGCTCCGCTGAGCGTCCAGTCGCCGCAGGTCTGGTCGGCAATTTTCGTGCCGTCGGGCTTGGAGCCGGTCAGCACGTCGTGCCGGTTGGGCTTGTCGCCGCGGCCGTTGACCACTTCGCCCTTTTCGTTGAGCGCCGTCTGCTTGGTGATGGCGTTGGCATCGCTATGCAGCGAAGCGACATCGTCGGCAATCTTGGCGCCCTTGGCGTTGAACCACGGTCCCGTGCCAATGCGATCGCGCGCATCGGTGTCGCTGGTCGAAAGATAGGCGCGCCATGTCTTGCCCGCAACGCCCGCGGCTTCAGCCAGCGAGGCGCAATGCGCATCGGCGCCCGCGAGGCCGCCGAGATCGGCGCCCTTGCCCGAGCCGACGCTGGTGACGAAGAAGCTCATCGTCGCGTCCTGCGAGGATGCGACGCCGATGGCTGCCAGCGATGCAGCGGCGGTGACGAGAAGCAGTCTGCGCATGGTGGTCCTCCGTTTCGGAAAATCTGGCATTCCAATAACGTCGGCGGCGGCGCAATTCTTCCGTCGAAATGCGCGATGCGTCTACTCCGGCTGCCGGTAGGCAACAAAGCGGTTGTGCTTGGCCTGGAAGATCAGCCCGGTTTCCGTAAGCGCAGGGCTGGCCAGCGGCACGATGCGTTTGGCGATCTCCTGGGGATGCGGCAGCGTCTCCGGATCCTCGCCGGGCACCGCCTGCGCCCGCATGGCGGTGCGGGTGGCGCCGGGATCGGCGGCATTGACCCTGAGGGCCAGGTTTTCCGTCTCATGCGCCCAGGAACGCATCATCGTCTCGACTGCCGCCTTCGACGCCGCGTAGGGCGCCCAGAAGGCCCGCGCCGAATGGGCGGCATTGGAGGAAAGCACGATGGCACGGCCTGCGTCGGAGAGCCTGAGCAACGGGTCGACCGAGCGGATCAGCCGCCATGTCGAGGTAACGTTGATGGTCATAACTTTCTCGAAAGTCTTGGCCTCGACATGGCCGATCGGGGAGATGACGCCGAGCACCGCCGCGTTGGCGACCAGGATGTCGAGCTTGCCCCATCGCTCATGGATGGCGCCGCCCAGCCGGTCGATGCCGGCCATGTCGGCGAGGTCGAGCGGCACCAGCGTCGCCTGTCCGCCCGCCGCCTTGATCTGGTCGTCGAGTTCCTCCAGTCCGCCGACAGTGCGGGCAACCGCGATGACATGCGCTCCAGCGGCGGCAAGTTCCAGGGCGATGAAGTAGCCGATGCCGCGCGAGGCGCCGGTGACGACCGCGACGCGGCCGGACAGGTCGAGGCTAGTGGCAGGGATCATGCGAGGGCCTCCGTGAGCAGGCGTGAAACTCGGAAGGCAATTGGTGTTCCGGCAATCTTACGCCCCGCCCGCCGCCAGCAGCGACAGCGTGCGCACATTGTCCGAACCTTCGAAATCGGCAAGTCGGGTCGGATATTGCCCGGTGAAACAGGCGTCGCAGAATTGCGGCTGCTCATTGTCGCGGCCGGCCTCGCCGACGGCGCGGTAGAGCCCGTCGATCGACAGGAAACCGAGCGAATCGACGCGGATGAACTCGGCCATCTCTTCCACCGACATGCGTGACGCCAGCAGCTTCGACTTCTCCGGCGTATCGACGCCGTAGAAACAGGAAGCGCGCGTCGGCGGCGAGGCGATGCGCATGTGCACTTCCTTGGCGCCGGCATCGCGCACCATTTGCACGATCTTCTGGCTGGTGGTGCCGCGCACGATCGAGTCGTCGACCAGCACCACGCGCTTGCCTTCGATCATGCGGCGGTTGGCGTTGTGCTTGAGCTTGACACCCATGTGGCGGATCGAATCGCCGGGCTGGATGAAGGTACGGCCGACATAGTGATTGCGGATGATGCCGAGCTCGAACGGGATGCCCGCGGCTTGCGAAAAGCCGATCGCCGCCGGAGTGCCGCTGTCCGGCACCGGCACCACGATATCGGCCTCGACCGGGCTTTCGAGCGCCAGCTCGGCGCCGATGCGCTTGCGCACCTCGTAGACGTTGCGGCCCTCGACCGACGAATCCGGACGCGCGAAATAAACATACTCGAAGATGCAGAAGCGGGTCTTCTGCGGCTCGAACGGAAACAGGCTCTCGATGCCCTTGGCGGTGACGACGACCATCTCGCCGGGCTTCAGGTCGCGTACGAAACGCGCGCCGATGATGTCGAGCGCGCAGGTTTCGGAAGCCAGGATCCAGGCGCCGTCGAGATCGCCGAGCACCAGCGGCCGGATGCCGAGCGGATCGCGGCAGCCGATCATCTTCTTTGAAGTCATCGCCACCAGCGAGAAGGCACCTTCGACCTGGCGCACCGCATCGATGAAGCGCGAGTTGAGATCGCGTTCCCTGCTGGTGGCGACCAGATGCAGCAGTGTCTCGGTGTCGGAGGTCGACGAGAAGATCGCGCCCTGTTTCTGAAGCGCGCGCTGCACCGTCATGGCGTTGGTGAGGTTGCCGTTGTGGGCGACGGCGAAGCCGCCATCGGCGAGTTCGGCGAAAAACGGCTGGATGTTGCGCTGGCCGGCGCCGCCGGTGGTGGCGTAGCGGGTGTGGCCGATGGCGCGGTTGCCTTGCAGGCTGTCGATGACGCGCTGTTTGGTGAACGTATCGCCGATCAGGCCGACATGATGTTCGACATGGAACTGGGTGCCGTCATAGGAAACGATACCGGCCGCTTCCTGGCCGCGGTGCTGCAATGCATGCAGGCCGAGCGTGACGATAGCCGCAGCGTCCTGCCGGCCAAAAATACCGAACACACCGCATTCGTCATGGAAATGATCGTCAGCCTCGGCGGAAAGCACGTCGTCTGCGTCTGCCATCTTCAGCTCCGCTAAAGTCGCTATATAGTGTGATGACGGCTCGAGAGCAACGTAGAGTTTGCGGCCTTCACATGATCGTCAGTTTGCAGGCGCCGGATTGGCCGGTGCATTGTCAGCCGGTGGTGCGTCGGTCTCGCTGCCGTCGGGCGCCGGAGCATCGTCGCCGGTTGCCGGTGCGTCCGCCGCGGGTGCATCCGCTGCCGGAGGTGTCTCGGTGCCGGTCTCGGGTGCCGGCTGATTCGGATTGAGCCTGTTGAGGATCGCGTTTTCCGGATCCTCGGGCAGCAGGCTTTCGAGCTTGGCGCCGATCGATTCGAGCAGCGGCCTTGACTTGGCATCGGCGACCCAGCCCGGAGCCTTGGGGCCGGCCAGCCAGTTGAAGAACAGCAGGGCCACCGCGACGACCAGGATGCCGCGCGCCGCGCCATAGAGGAAACCAAGCGTGCGGTCGAGCGCGCCGACCCTGGAATCGATGATCCAGTCGGCGAGCTTCATGGTGATGATGGAGACGACGATCAGCGCGACGATGAAGACGATGCCGGCGGCCACCACCATGGCAATCTTCTCATTGTCGACATAGGGCTGAACGTAAGGCAGGACCGGTTGATAGAAAAAGAACGCTGCCGCGGCCGCCGCTATCCAGGAGATGACGGAAAGGACCTCGCGCGAAAAGCCGCGAACCATGGCGAGCATCGCCGAGACCAAGGTGAAGCCGACGAGAATTCCGTCAAGCAGCGTAATCGGCATGTCTTTTGCCCCACTTCATGAGCCGCGTCATTCTTGCTCGTCGGCGCGGCTGCGCCGTGAGCCGGCTATGCGCGCCACGAGATCGGCAAGCTCGGTGGGCTGGAAAGCGCCGGCCCCTATCCCCCCGGCAAGTTCCTCGCTGCCCAAGGGCAGAACCGCGCTTCCAAAACCCAGCTTTTCGGCTTCCTTCAGGCGCTGCTGCGCGTGCGCAACCGGCCTCACGGCGCCCGAAAGGCTGATTTCGCCGAAATAGACGCAATCGGCGGGAAGGGCAAGACCGGTGAGCGAGGAAACCAGTGCGGCCGCAACCGCCAGATCGGCGGCCGGTTCCGAGATACGGTAGCCGCCGGCGACGTTGAGATAGACGTCATGCGTGCCAAAGCGGACTCCGCAATGGGCTTCGAGAACGGCGAGGATCATCGACAGCCGGGCACCGTCCCAGCCGACGACGGCGCGACGCGGCGTGCCCAGCGACGACGGCGCCACCAGCGCCTGGATCTCGACCAGCACCGGCCTGGTACCCTCCATGCCGGCGAAAACCGCGGCGCCCGGCGCTTTCGCATGGCGTTCGCCGAGAAAAAGCTCGGATGGATTGGCGACCTCGCGCAGGCCCATATCAGACATTTCGAACACGCCGATCTCGTCGGTCGGTCCGAAGCGGTTCTTCACCGTGCGCAGGATGCGGTAGTGGTGGCCGCCTTCGCCCTCGAAATAAAGCACCGCGTCGACCATATGCTCGACGACGCGCGGCCCGGCGATCTGGCCTTCCTTGGTAACGTGGCCGACGAGCACGATCGCCGCGCCTGTGGATTTGGCATAGCGGATCATCGCCTGGGCCGCGGCACGCACCTGGGTGACGGTGCCGGGCGCCGAATCGGCCATGTCGGTCCACAAGGTCTGGATCGAATCGAGGATCACCAGGTCCGGCCGCTTGCCGTCGGTGATGGTGGCGAGGATGTCCTCGACATTGGTTTCGGCGGCAAGCTCCACCGGAGTATCGGCGACGCCGAGCCGCTGCGCACGCAGCCTGATCTGGGCAACCGCCTCTTCGCCCGAGACGTAGACGATGCGGTGGCCCTTGGACGCCAGTGCTGCGGCGGCCTGGGTCAACAGCGTCGACTTGCCGATGCCGGGATCGCCGCCGACCAGCAGGGCCGAGCCGCGCACGAAACCGCCGCCGGTGGCGCGGTCGAGCTCGCCGATGCCGGAAACGATGCGCGGCGCGTCCTCGATGTCGCCGGACAAAGTTGTGAGCACCACCGCGCGCCCCTTGCGCGCATTGCGGGTGTTGGCCGGCCCCGACCCGATGCCGCCGGACGTGCCTTCCTCGACCAGCGTGTTCCACTCGCCGCAGGCATCGCATTTGCCAGCCCAGCGCTGATGCACCGAACCGCAATTCTGGCAGATGAACTGGACGCGGGACTTGGCCATCAGGCTGACGACGCTCCAAAGCGGCCGGAGGCTGGTGATCCTTCCCACCCCCCTCTGTCCTGCCGGACATCTCCCCCGCAAGGGGGGAGATTGGATGTCGCCATCGCTTTGGCCAATCGCTGACGTTGCAGGAAGAGCGACGCCGGCAAAGCTGCCGATCTCCCCCCTTGCGGGGGAGATGGCCGGCAGGCCAGAGGGGGGTGGGAAGGAGCGCGGCGGGAAGTCAAAAGCTACTCAAACCTCTCCGCAATATGATGCTCCTCGGCGAGGTCGGAGAAGCGGGTGAACTCGCCCTGGAAGGCGAGGCTGACCGAGCCGGTCGGTCCATGGCGCTGCTTGGCGACGATGACTTCGGCCTTGCCGCGCATCTCGTTCATCTCGTGTTCCCACTTGATGTATTCGTCGGTGCCAGGCTTCGGCTCGCGGTTCTTCAGGTAGTATTCCTCGCGGTAGACGAACATCACCACGTCGGCATCCTGCTCGATCGAACCCGATTCGCGCAGGTCCGAGAGCTGCGGGCGCTTGTCATCGCGACTTTCGACCTGACGCGACAGCTGCGACAGCGCGATGATCGGCACGGCCAGCTCCTTGGCCAGCGCCTTCAGGCCGGTGGTGATCTCGGTGATCTCCTGCACGCGGTTCTGCGAGGATTTGGCGCTCGACCCTTGCATCAGCTGGATATAGTCGATGACGATGACGTCGAGGCCGCGCTGGCGCTTCAGCCGCCGCGCCCGCGCCGAGAGCTGAGCGATCGAGATGCCGCCGGTCTGGTCGATGAACAGCGGGATCTTCTGCATCGTCTGCGAACAGGCGACCAGCTTTTCGAAATCCATTTCGCTGATCTCGCCGCGGCGGATTTTCGACGACGGGATTTCGGTCTGTTCGGAAATGATGCGGGTGGCGAGCTGTTCCGACGACATTTCGAGCGAGAAGAAGCCGACGACGCCGCCATTTGCCGCCTTGAACGAACCGTCGGCCTGTTGCGCCGGCACATAGGCTTCGGCGATGTTGAAGGCCATGTTGGTGGCAAGCGAGGTCTTGCCCATGCCCGGGCGGCCGGCGATGATGATCAGGTCGGACGGCTGCAGGCCGCCCATGCGGCGGTCGAGGTCGCGCAGGCCCGTGGCGACGCCCGACAGATGCCCGTCGCGCATATAGGCGGCGTTGGCCATGTCGACAGCGGTCTTGACCGCGTCGGTGAAGCTCTCGAAGCCGCCATCGTAGCGGCCGGTCTCGGCCAGTTCGAACAGGCGCCGCTCGGCATCCTCGATCTGCTCGGATGGCGACATGTCGACCGGCGCGTCGTAGGCGATGTTGACCATGTCTTCGCCGACGGTGATCAGGGCGCGGCGCGTGGCGAGGTCATAGATGGCGCGGCCGTAGTCGGCGGCATTGACGACGGTGACCGCCTCGACGGCCAGCCGTACCACATATTGCGCAACCGTCATGTCGCCGACCCTCTCGTCGGCCGGCAGAAAGGTCTTCAGCGTGATCGGCGTCGCTATCTTGCCCATACGAATGAGCTCGGCGGCGACCTCAAAGATCTTTCTGTGCAGCGGCTCGTAAAAATGGCCGGATTTCAGGAAATCCGACACGCGGTAGAAGGCGTCGTTGTTGACGAGGATGGCGCCGAGCAGCGCCTGCTCGGCTTCGATGTTGTTCGGTGCCTCGCGATAGAGCGGTGTTTCCGCCACGCCGAATTTTCGTGCTGCCTCTGCCATAACGTCCCCGATTTCGATGCCGGTCTCTCGATATCAGAACGGGATAGGTCGGTGATGACTTATCTGCATCAGTCTTCATTCAATCAGCTTCGGTGCCCGCGATTCACAGCCAAGATTTTTCGGTGGAAAGAATCTCGATTGACTCGAATCAAGACGGCGAGCCTAGCCGTTCTCGGGCGAGAACAAAACAGGAAAATAGCTGCCAATCACTCAGGCAGCGCGTCGCCCCAGTCGAGCCGCCGCATTGTCTTGAACATCTTGCCGTCGCGCTTGGTGAACAGTTTCTCGTCCGCACCGCCGTCCCTTTCGCAAAGTTTCAGCAGGACCTTGCCCGAGCCTGATTTCGGTGGTGCGATCACACGCGCCTGCGGCGGGGCAACAGCGTGGCGGGAGGCGGCGACATAGATGAATTTCTCGTCCTCCCATGGCACGTCGGCGTCCTTAGCCAGCCGGTGCAGGCGCGAACGCGCGACGCGGCGCGAAAAATGGCACCAGTCGGGCGGCGCGAGCGGGCAGGGTGACTTATGCGGGCAAGGCGCAAGCACGTGCGCACCCGCCTCGATCAGCTGCCGGCGCACGGCAAGGATGCGCTGCCATCCGGCCGGCGTGCCCGGCTCGACGACCAGCAGCGTGTCATCGGTCAGGTGCCAGAGCCGGTCGATCAGTTTTGGCAGCGACACCGGTCCGATCTCGTCCAGCACATAGGCGCAGGTGACCAGCTCGGCCGGCTTGAGATCGGCGAGATCGAGGCTGACATCGCCGGCCAGCCAGGCGACCCTGGCCGTCATCGCCTCAGCGGCAAGCGCCGCGCCGACCCGGCGCACCGCGGCGCTCGCCTCGATCAGCACCGCCTGCTCGAGGTCGGGCCAGAGATCGAGCGCAGCCCAAAGCACGGTGCCGGGGCCGGCGCCGACGTCGAGCAGGGTTTTGGGTGCATGATCGGGCTTTGCCTCGCTGACCGCATCGAGACTGGCACGGACAGCGGCATAGGTCGCCGGCAGCCGCGTCGCCAGATAGGCCTTGACCGCGATCTCCTCGGCCAAATGCAGGCGGCCGTCGCGCAGTTCGGCGCGATAGCGGTCCGACAGCGTTTTTGCCGCTTGCTTCAGCGTCGGCAGCGGCACTTTTTCGAGGAGGCGCTCGACGCCCCGTCGAAGCGGGATAGGCAGTTCCATAGATCAGGCACCCCGAGGTGCGAGCAGGATCACCGAGGCGCCAACGATGCAGAGCGCGGAACCGGCAAGGTCCCAGCGGTCGGGGCGCACGCCTTCCACCAGCCACAGCCATCCGAGCGAGGCGAAGATGTAGATGCCGCCATAGGCGGCATAGGCGCGGCCCGCAGCACTGATGTCTACCAGCGCCAGCAGGAAGCCGAACAAAGCGAGCGAGACCAGGCCTGGCGCCAGCCACAGCAGCGACTTTTCCAGCCGCCACCACGCCCAGATCGAAAAGCAGCTGGCAATCTCGGCAAGGGCAGCAACGATGTAGATGAGATAGGTCATGAAAAAAGTCTCGCGGCGACGGCGAGACCTTTTTCAGCGTGTGGGCCGGCAATGGCAAGCGGCAATGGCGTGATCGCCGGCGGTCTATTCCATATCCGCCACTTTGCGGCGCCGGGCGGGCTTGGCGGCAGGGGCTTTTGGACGATGCCCCATGTCGCGCAGCTGCAACGCCTTCTCGCATTTGGCCATATAATCACGAGACATCGGCAGCGTGTCGTTCTTCTTGGCGATCTGGATTTGGAAGACCACCAGATCCTGCCAGCGGAAAGCGGCTTCCGAGGCTGCCAGATAGAACTCCCACATGCGGCAAAACCGTTCGTCATAGATCGCCTTGGCCTTGTCGCGGTTGGCGGCAAAGCGCTGGCTCCAATGTCTCAGCGTCTCGGCATAATGTAGCCGCAGGACTTCGATGTCGGTGACGATGAGGCCCGACTTTTCGATCGCCGGCATCACTTCCGAGAGCGAGGGGACGTAGCCGCCCGGGAAAATGTATTTGCGGATGAAGGCGCTGGTTGCCCACGGCGCGCCGGAGCGGCCGATCGTGTGCAGCAGCATGACGCCGTCCGGCTTCAAGAGCGTCGCCGATTTGTCGAAGAAGGTGCGGTAGTGGTTGACGCCGACATGCTCGAACATGCCGACCGAGACGACGCGGTCGAAGCGCTCGTTGAGCTCGCGGTAATCCCTCACTTCGAAATGCACGCGGTTCTCCAGGCCTTGCGCATGGGCGCGGTCGGTGGCGACGCCATGCTGCTCTGTCGACAACGTCACACCTTGCACTTCGACGTCGAAGGACTTGGCGAGATAGAGACCGAGCCCACCCCAGCCGGAGCCGATGTCGAGCACCGTCTGGCCGGCCTTCAGCCTGAGCTTGGCGGCAATATGGCGCTTCTTGGCTGCCTGCGCCTCGTCGAGCGTCATGTCAGGCTGCTCGAAATAGGCGCAGGAATACTGCATGTCGTCGTCGAGGAAGAGTCTGTAGAGGTCGCCTGACAGATCATAGTGGCGCTGCACGTTGCGGCGCGCGCGCGCCGCCGTGTTGATCTGCTGCAGGCGGCGGAAAGCGTGACGCAGGCCTTCTATCGCCTTCGACCAGGTGGCATCGATGCCGCCGCTATCCATGTTCTGGAAGGCGATGCGCATCACCCCCAGCACGCCGCCCTCGAGTATGTCGAGCTCACCGTCCATATAGGCTTCCGGCACCGCCAGCATCGGATCGAAGCTGATGGCGCGCTCGGCATGCGTGGTCTTGATGTGCATGTGCACCAGATCGCCGCTGCCGTCACCGAAAGTCACGGAGAGGCCTTTCGGTCCGGTGACCTTGAGATTGCCGGTGCGCACCAGGCGGTCGAGAATGCGTTTCAGCAGAATATTCATGAACAAATGTCCCCTCTCGGTCAGACACGCTGTCTCGGCGCATGACCCGACAATCGAAATCGATTTCGGAAAGGATCATGCGCCGAACCAAAGTCTGCAGCGTCCTTTGCGCGTCCAAACGACGCGCGGCGCTATAGTCTGCATCAAGATATAGGGGGTCGAAAAGTTCCGTTTGGCACAAAAAAGCCCGGGCGAGGCGCCCGGGCGTTGGTCCAGAAATGACTGGAAGCCGACGAAACGTTTTAAAGCGCCGCCCTGACGCCTTGTGACGTGCAATCAGCCGTTGTCTTCGCCGCCTTCGAACTCGGCATTGGGATCGAAGAAGTTGTCCGGGCGCGCATTGTCGTTGATGTCGTCGCCATAGATGGCTTCGGCTGTGGTCAGCGTCTCGCCCTTGGCCTGGCGCTCGGCTTCGTCGGCCGTGCGGGCGATGTTGAGCGTGATGGTGACCTCGACTTCCGGATGCAGCGCGATCGCCACATTGGTCAGGCCGATGGCCTTGATCGGCTGGTTGAGCAGGATCTGGTTGCGGTTGACCGAGAAACCTTCCGCCGTCAGCAACTCGGCAATGTCGCGGGTCGACACCGAGCCGTAGAGCTGGCCGGTTTCGCCGGCCGAACGCACGGCGATGAAGCTCTTGCCGTCCAGCTTCTCCGAAACCTGCATGGCCTCGGACTTGCGCTCGAGGTTGCGGGCTTCGAGCTGGGCGCGCTGGCCTTCGAATTTCTTCTTGTTGGCTTCGTTGGCGCGCAGCGCCTTGCCCTGCGGCAGCAGGAAGTTGCGGGCGAATCCATCCTTGACCTTGACGGTATCGCCCATCTGGCCGAGGCGGGAAACGCGTTCGAGAAGAATGACTTCCATGGTTTTGTTCCTTCGTTTGGGCGCCAAATCACTGGCATCGACGCCGAATTGACTGGAACAGGTCAGGAAGCTGAGGGCGTCGCCGCCGATGTCGCTGTCCTGCCTGTCGCGGCAGTTAGAGGTCTTCACCCCAACCCGGGATTTGATGGCAACCCCGCGGCGCCCGTCGCCGTGGGAAAAGCGGGCGGCGAACCGCCCGCTGGCTAGACCATGATCCCGAAAAGTGGAAACCGGTTTTCGGATAAGATCATGGTCAACTGATCAGTGTTAGCGAACCACGTAGGGCAGCAGGCCGAGGAAGCGGGCGCGCTTGATCGCCTTGGCGAGTTCGCGCTGCTTCTTCTGGCTGACGGCGGTGATGCGCGACGGCACGATCTTGCCGCGTTCGGAAATATAGCGCTGCAGCAGACGTACGTCCTTGTAGTCGATCTTGGGCGCGTTGGCGCCGGAGAACGGGCAGGTCTTGCGGCGGCGATGAAACGGGCGCCGGGTCGGGATCTGGTTGATGTCGACCATTATTCTGCACCCCCTTCAACAGCTTCGCGCGGACGGCGCGGGCCACGGTCTGCACCATCGCCACCGAAGCTGCGCGGCGGGCGATCGCCGCGATCGCGGTCGCCGAACGAGCGTGGGCCACGGTCACGGTCGCCGAAGCCGCCGCGTTCCGAGCGCTCTTCGCGCTTCTGCATCATCGCAGACGGGCCTTCCTCATGCGCATCGACCTTGATGGTGAGGAAACGCAGCACATCCTCCGACAGGCCCATCTGGCGTTCCATCTCGTTGAGCGCGGCCGGCGGGCAGGTGATGTCCATCAGCGTATAGTATGCCTTCCGGTTCTTGTTGACCCGGTAGGTGAGGGACTTCAGTCCCCAGTTCTCGACCCGGCCGACGGACCCGCCATTCGCGGAGATGACGCCCTTGTACTGTTCGACAAGCGCATCGACCTGCTGCTGCGAGAGGTCCTGCCGGGCAAGAAACACATGTTCGTAAAGAGCCATATTGTTCTTTGCCTTTCTTCGTTTCTCTCCCGGTCCCGGCGGCAAAAGCCTCTGCAACTTCTCTGACCCGGCGATCCCTGGCAGGGCGGGGAAGAAAGGAGCATGACGAGACGGTCGAGAGCGGAGACACGGGAGGCGGAAGCGCTTCTGGCTCCACACGAAGGTTTCGAAAAACCTCCGGCCCTCCGTTCAGCCCCCAGCAAGGACCGGCAGATTGCGGGCGTCTATACAGGAATTTGGCCGCAAGACAAGGGCGAGCCGAAAAACCGCCGCGCTCAGGACGACATGTCGCGCATCTTCAGCTTGTATGCGGGACCCGCTTGTTCACCGTCTCCGGGAAGAAATCGGGCGCTGCACGGCGCTTGCCGAACATCATGTCGTATTGCAGCAGACGGAAATCGCGAATCGCCGGGTCGATTTGCTTCTTGCGCGCCCAGTCGGGCGTGTCCTCGCCCGTCGGCGTCAATAACAAATTGCGGTCGACGACGCTGTAGCGCTCGCGCATCTGGCCGAGGAAGCCGGTGTAATAGGGGTGGCTGATCCCGGCCGTGGTCAGGACATGGTAGGGCAGAAAAGCTGGACTGACAGTTCCCATGTCCGCGACCGGACCGGTGCGGTTGGACCATACGATCAGCGGTGTTCGGTGATGCAGCAGCATCTGGTCGGGCGGCTCCTTGCGTGGCGCGACGTTATCTTTGAGGAAGCCGGTCTCGACATAGACCGGACCGAGCGGCGGCAGATGGTCGCCGAAGAAGGCGATGACCGTCGGTCGCCGCCGGTTCTTCGCCCATTCGATGAGGCGCTCGAGGCTCTTGTCGGCGTCGGATGCGCCTTCCGTGAAGCTCAGCAGCGAATCCTTTGCCCACTGGCTGGTCGGAGCCTGCACCTTGTGGGTCGGATTGTAATAGCGATTCGGTTCATAGGGTCCGTGGTTTTGCAGGCTGACGGCGAAGTAGAAGAACGGATCGTCCGTGGCGTCGGCTTCGCGGATGATCTCGTCGGTCATCGCCGCGTCCGACGTCAGCGGCCCGCGCTTTTCGAGATATGGCATGTTTTCTTCGGACTTGAAGTCATCGAAGCCGAAATCGGCATAGACCGGCGTTCGGTTCCAGAACCAGCTTGTACCCGGATGGATGGCGCGTGTCTCATAGCCCTGGCTTTTCAGGAACGTCGCCATCGACGGCACCGGCGCGCGGACATATTGCTGGTAGGGGATGCTGCCGGCCGGCAGGAAGGCGTTGGAAAAGCCGGTCAGCGCCTCGAACTCGACATTGGCGGTCATGCCGCCGAATTCGGGCGAGAACACGTGGCCGGAGCGCAGCGCCCGCACGTTGGGAATCGGATCGGGCGTGATGGTGACGCCGGGCAGTTCGGTCGGATCCCAGAAGGATTCGCTCATGACGATGATGATGTCTGGCTTCTCGGCTGGCACCGATGCCTTCACATCAGGTCTTTCGATCGCCGCGATCGCCTTGTCGGAGTAGCCGGCAGGCGCGGGGACATGGGCCATCGGCACGTTGAGGGCGAAGGCCAGTGCGAAGCCGTTGGAGGCGTAATTTTCCTTCTGGTCCCACATGATCGGGATGATTTGCA
Organism: Mesorhizobium sp. WSM4845; assembly: GCF_055811455.1. NCBI lineage: Bacteria > Pseudomonadati > Pseudomonadota > Alphaproteobacteria > Hyphomicrobiales > Phyllobacteriaceae > Mesorhizobium > Mesorhizobium sp. WSM4845. The sequence continues at coordinate 2,064 of NZ_JBVVQA010000007.1, read as the reverse complement.
GCCGGTCGCGGGTCCACGAGAACGTCGCGTAATCCATGATCGACACGAAGAAGGCGAGCAGCGGCACGGTCAGCGTCAGCCGGGCCAGGCGTCCCTTGCGACCGAGCGCCGGTACGCGGCGGCGCCACAGCCGCCAGCCATAAACGAGCAGCGAGAGGCTGCCGACGGTGCCGACCGCCAGAGCGATGGCGGTTCCCGGACGTTCGCGCACCAGCAGCGGCATCAGCGCCACGATCTGACGTGAATAGAGGAAATCGGTCGGATAGAGCGGATCGCCGAGATAGAGCGATTTCTGGTGGCCGACAAAGGCCAGCGCCAGCGTCAGCGGCGCGACGATCATCAGGCTCTGGTGGCTGCGGCCGAGCACGGCATCGAGGCCGATCAGGATCAGCGCGAAGATGATGATGGTGGTCCAGCCCGGCTTGAAGGGCTGCAGGAAGAAGCCGACGGTGCCGGCAAAGTCGCCGCGCACGATCAGTTCGATGGCAAAAACCAGGATGGTGGCGGCGAGAAGGCTGACGAGGCCATAGCGGATAACGGGCCATTTCCGGCCCGGCAGATAGCCGGTGGCCGGATCGCCTTCTAGAAACTGTGGCGCGGATTTGCCAACGCCTTTCTTAATCCTTGCCACCTTACAATTCCCCCGACCACACACAAAAGTGTCATTCAGCTGTCATCGATATGTCACGAAAAGCTAGCGTCTGTGGCTGAAATAAGAAGAGCCAGCAAACGAATCGTGAGCGATTTTCATCATGAGTGATCGAAAAAAAGCCTTTTGGAACAGGTACTCGGCCAGCGATACCGAGCCGGAGCGGCGCGGGTCGGGGTGCTAGCGGACTTGACTTGTCCGCCCGCCTTGCGTCACAGGCAGGAAAAATCAGCCGCTTGGGAGGCACGCATGGCCGTCGCATTCACCTTTCCGGGACAGGGCAGCCAGGCTGTCGGCATGGGCAAGGACCTCGCCGACGCCTTTCCGGAATCGCGGAAGATCTTCGAAGAGGTCGACGACGCGCTCGGCGAAAACCTGTCGAAGCTGATCTGGGAAGGGCCGGAAGAGAGGCTGACGCTGACCACCAATGCCCAGCCGGCGCTGATGGCTGTGTCGCTCGCCGCGATCCGGGCGCTGGAATCGCGCGGCCTCTCGCTGAAGCACAAGGTCGCCTATGTCGCCGGCCATTCGCTCGGCGAATATTCGGCACTTGCCGCCGCCGGTTTCGTTTCGGTCGCCGATGCCGCCCGGCTCTTGCGTATCCGCGGCAATGCCATGCAGGCGGCTGTGCCGGCCGGCGAGGGCGCCATGGCGGCGATCATCGGGCTGGAACAGGCCGATGTCGAAGCCGCCTGCGCTGAAGCGGCCAAAGATTCGATTTGCCAGATCGCCAACGACAATGGCGGTGGCCAACTGGTGATCTCCGGCGCCAGGGCGGCCGTCGAGCAGGCGGCGAAGCTGTGCACGGAAAAGGGCGCCAAGCGGGTGCTGATGCTGCAGGTCTCGGCGCCCTTCCATTCGGCGCTGATGGCACCGGCGGCCGAGGTCATGCGCGAGGCGCTGGCCGGCGTGACGAAGAACGCGCCGTTCGTACCCGTGGTTTCCAACGTGTCGGTCACGCCGTCCAGCGATCCGGATGCGATCGCCCACCGCCTGGTCGAACAGGTGACGGGGCGCGTGCGCTGGCGCGAAACGGTGGAATGGTTTGGCGCCAACGGCATTGCGACGCTGTACGAGGTGGGTGCCGGCAAGGTGCTGTCGGGACTGGCGCGGCGCATCAACCGCGACATCGCCACCGGCGCGGTCGGCACGCCGGCCGATGTCGAGGCGGCGCTGGCGGCGTTAGGGTGAACCACGCGTTTAGAGGTAGCCGAACTCACCCGGCTTGTACGATTGAGAAGAGGATAAGACATGTTTGAATTGACCGGCCGCAAGGCGCTCGTCACAGGCGCATCGGGAGGCATCGGCGAGGCGATCGCCAGGGTGCTGCATGCGCAGGGCGCTGTCGTCGGCCTGCACGGCACCCGCGTCGAGAAGCTGGAAACGCTGGCGGCCGAGCTCGGCGACCGGGTCAA
>NZ_JBVVQA010000006.1:217657-253590 GCF_055811455.1 Mesorhizobium sp. WSM4845 | reverse complement strand
GACCAGTCGCACGCATTGCTGTACCGGCGGACGTAGAGGGCATAGGTGTTCGGGCCGGTGGTCAGCACCGCCGAGCCTTGGCTCTGGATTAGCGCCTGCGTCTGTTGGCAGGTCATGGCGCGGGTGTCCGGCCTGGCCTGGGCGAGGATTGTGAAGGCAAGCGTGACCGCTGCCGAGGTCAACGCAATCCGGCGAATGGACATGACGAGACTCCATGTTGAGCCATTTGGTTGACAAACTCGCATGTCGCAGGGCAGCTGTGCAATGGCGGCCTCCAAATCGGAATTCCGGACTGGAGCAAACTGCCCGCCCCGTGCGCACTGACGGCGTGCCGCGGACCATCTGGCAGCATAACCATGACCTTCGCCGGCTACCGACTAAAAGTGACTATCTGGGATAGTTCGGCGATGTCGCCGTAGATCATCGAACCTTTGACGAGAAAACACTTATCACCGAGGACGTCGAAGAGTGAGCTTGACGCGGTGCAAACCGGCAGATTCTTCGAATTGGCGTACGTACCGAGCGTCGCGGTTTCGACCTTACGGTCCGCGGCTTCGGCATAGCTGACGCTGATCGCGAGGATAGCGAAAGCAAGGTGGCTCGGGGATAAGTAAGCTCGCGACATGCATCAAAATAGCACCGGCCCTTGATGGGCTTCGTCCATCGATTGGATGAAGCGGTCCATTATATTAGCCATCACTTGACTAAGGTGCCGGCCACCCTCAGCCCCTTCGTTCGAAAGTTGGCTTCCAATCGCAATTGGGTGCCCGCTGCTGGCCTTCGTAGTCAGGAATGCATGTGAAGAACACCTGCCGGCGGTCACGGCCGGCAGCCTTGCAATTTGAGCAGACAAAGAGCCCGACCAGGTCGTCATGCATCGAGCCGTGGGCGCGGCCAAGCCTGTCAATCAGCGCCTGGATGTCGAGCTTCGTTGATCTGCAGCACATCGGGTGTCCGCAATTGACATAGATGCTTTCGCGGGCGGCCAGAGTGTCGGCGAGGTCTTTTGAGGCATGGCGATTCTCCGTTGAAGGGCTCGCCGCAACGGGAGGAATATAATCCTGAGATTAGCGCCGGCAAGCTCGCCCGACGGCTTTCAACCGCTAGCTTTCATCCCAAAAATCCTGCAGCGAGGCGTGGCGCAAGTCTTCCTCGCCGCGTAGGTGCTTGACGCGGGCCTTGATGCCCGGCTTGACCCATTGCGTTGCCGGTCGCTTTGGCATGTCCTTGGGCGGTGGCCCGGCATGTTTCTGCACTCGGTTCCAAAGCCGCTCCCGCATCTCGCGGTTGACGCTCACGAACGCACTGCCAACATATTTCCGGGTGCCTGGCTCAGCCATCAGAGCAAACGCCGGCTTGCCCCTCTCGCGTTCGACGCCAAGAGCTCGAACTCACTTTCGGTGAGGGACTTTGTTTTCAGCCAATTGGTGGTCGGGCCGCTGCGATATTTGCTGTCCCGACGCTTCGATACCATGCCTTCCAGGCCGGCCGCGTCGATCAGATGATAGATCGCATTAGCCTCGCCCGGCATCGTCTCACTGAACTGGATGCGGCTATCAGACCCTATAAGGCCGGCCAGGATTTCCCGCCGATCCTCCAGTGCCATGTCGCGCAAGTCGTGGCCGTTGAGATGCAGCAGATCGAACGCGACGAAATAGAGGTCGTGCTGGCGCCTGGTGATTGCCTTGCGCAGCGCGGCAAAATCCGAAAGGCCAGCCTCATTCAAGACGACGACTTCGCCGTCGATGATGGCGTTCTGTACGTTGAGACCTTTGGCTGCCTCGACCAGATCGCGGTATTTGGAGGTCCAGTCGAGACCGCGGCGGGTGAAGATACGCGCACCGCCGGGCGTCGATGATGATCTGGGAGCGGTAGCCGTCGAATTTGGCTTCATGCATCCAGTCATCGCCTTGGGGCGGCTTGGCGACCAAGGTAGGCATCATCGGCGGAATGAATTCAAGCCGGCCGACGCCGGGTACAATTTTACGCACCAGTTCGATTCTAGGCGGCAGGCTTACATTAGCCAGAGTGAACGGAACGTGATTCCCAGGGCTGCAGCAACAAAATCCCGTTTTCGACGTTGCCACCGATCCGAAGCTCATCAGGAGAATGACATGGCCGACGATAAGAGCAAGCGAGACTTTCGCGATCGCAATCGCGTGTCCGCCGACGAAGATTACGAATTGGAATATTTCGCTCGCGAGAATGACGTGACGATCGAGCAGGTCCGCGAACTCATCGAAGCCAACGGCAACGATCGTGAAGCCCTGATAGAAGCCGCGAGGGTATTGCGGGAGCGGAAATGAGATATCGGACCAACAACGAAGGCACAGGATATCGAGGCAAGGACCACGACCAGCCAATCAAGCCCGAGGCGGAGCATTTCGAGCATTGCCCCGTTTGTGGACAGGACTTCGACAAGCGCGATCTTGGCCAGGTGCTTCATCATGCCGAGCCGGAGCACCAGCCGCTTCCGGTAGAACAGTAGACCCTCCTATTTGGTCAGGGAGAGGGCATATGGGTCTAGTTTTTACTGGCGAAGAGGGAATCACTGAGCGGTTCGAGTTGTTGCTTGAAGCCTTTGATGGAACAGAGCGTGTCCTTGTCGTGACATCGACCGAAGCGATCGAAGACTTCGGCTTGGATGCCGTCCGTGAAATGGCATCTAAAAAATACGATGCAGGGCAGTTGGACGAGATGGGCCGCGTTAGAGTTCTGACTAGCGACCTGCAAGGTAGGTAGCCCGCCACCGTGAGGCAGCGTGGCTTGTTCCATGGCGAGGTTGACCGTGAAGGAAATCAGCTCTCCCAGGGCGCTGCCGCCTGTGAGTTAAATGAGAGAAGGAAACTCAAGCACGCCATAGAAAGTACCAACGAGCGATGGCGTACCCTACCAAGCCCAACATTGAGAGCACATACAGAACCAGGAAAAACGGAACCACGGACGGTTGGCTGTCGAGGGCGGCGTCAGCTTCTTCCCATTCCTCAACCAGATTGCGATCCCGCCCGGCCTCCGTGACCGCCAAACCGTCCGGCCCAATTTTACCGTCGATCTCTATTGAAATTCTTTTCTTGATATCGGCTAGGATCACTGGATCCTCGGGCAGGTTGCCCCGAAACCCCTCAGGAAGATTGTCGCCATCGTTCTTGTCCATGGCGCCAACAATGTTCTCTGCCTCACTTATGTTCCAAGTTTCTAATGTAAAATTTGACCAAGAGCCGGTCCAACGGCGCCGGGAAGGAACAACACAACCAACCCTCAACCAGCCACCCAGACAAGCAGTGCGACGCCGATGGCGTAGGGAATCAGAACAACCGCCAACGCCACCCAAAAGCTGGATCTGCCAAAGCGGCCATTTCGCTGAGAAGTTGCTTCATGCCGGCGAAACGCGCACCCGCGCCCGGTGTTCCGCCAAGAAAGCCCGCGTCCTGAGGGAGAGGACGCGGGCCGATCGGAGGACCCCCGATCGCAGCATTGGTCTCGTAGCAATGCTGCGGATATCTAACCCGCGGGCCCAAGGTTGCGTTCCATAAGGAAATCCGCGGGGTGCAGCTAGGCCTTCTTGTCCTTTCGGTTCCTCTTCGGTTTCGCTGCCGATTCAGCAGGAAGTGTGGTTTCGGCCTTTAGTCGTTGCTCCCGCAGCCGAGCCGTCTTTGCATCTCGTGCCAGGCGCTCAACCTTTATCAACGCCCGAGCAGCGTCTGACGTGCGCTCCTGTCTGTCGTGTTTTATGGGCGAAGGTTTGCCTTTCCCTGATTGTTGGCACCGATCTGACGCGGTGCAGCGTTGCCCCACCGAACCGCTGTAGCGAGATCGTGTTCCTTTAAGAGAACAAAAAAGCCCGCCGCACCATTCGGCACGGCGGGCGAGAGTCCTAGTCGTTCACCAGGCACGAGGGGTGGGCGGGGGTGGTGTGCCCAGTGCGCGGAAATCCTACGCGCGCCGGCTGCGTCGCGTCTAGCAACCGGCGGTTGGCACCTCGCGGCACCGCGGGCTTACGGTGGCGCTTTGCCCTTAGGGAGAGTAAGGTTTCCCGGTCGCCCAAACCTTCCGGCAATTGAGCGCTTGAGAGCGAGCAACGTGCTTTCGCCTGACCAGGGAGAAGCACGATGCACCAGCTCTATTCCAACCTCGTCACTCACTATGAGAGGGCGGTGTCGTTCCAAGACAGAGCTGTAGAGCATGAGCGCCGGTGCGGACATATCCTCCCGGAAAGCGAAACCCTGCTAGAAGTTCTGATCGAGAATTTGGCCGAAGCCCGTCGCGCCCTCGGTCGGGAGACCCACAGTCATCACTAGCTCACCGCCAAGCAGCTGTCTGGAAGCCGTCGGCTCGCTTCATTGGGATTAGTTCCGATATTAACGGATCGTTGACCGCGGCGCCGCCGAGGTTTCGGGACTCTACGATAACCTCAAGCTGCTGCGGTTCGCGGTTCATGCTACTGCCTCCCGATGCTTTTCGTTGCAAGCCGCAGATCACGATTACCCTGCTCGAAGTGCATCCCAAGTACCTTCCCAAGCGATTGATGATCCACAAGCCGATTAAGGTCGACGGCAAGATCCTTTGGCACACGGAAAGATTCCGGGGATGAGCACCATCACTGGAACGTTCCTTTTGTCCGCAGGTTGGTTTGTGAGCGCGTTCGTGCGCTTAACAGAGGAGAAAGAAATATGAAACGGATACTTCTGGCAGCGGCCGCGTTGGCGCTTTCCGCCGGGCTTTCCTTTGCCCAGACGACGAGCGGAACTTCGGGCGGAACTTCTACGACAACGACAACGACCACGACCACGCCCAGCACTGATCAGGGAACTGACACAACCACCACCAGCGGCACGAACCCGGCCAAGGATTGCGCACCTGGCCAGCAGACCGGCAGCGCGCAGGAGGCCGCCCCTGGTCAGCAGGACACGGACGCCAAGACCGCCGCCCCCGGCCAAATGAAGAAAACCACCGACGATTGCTGATTGGGCAACACCAAGGGGGAAGGCCGGCGCCGCTTAGGGGAGTTGGGATAGATAGCCTGTATTGGCGCCGGCCGGGCGGATGGGGTTCGCCGCGGTGAATAGTATCGAGCTTGGCGAACCCGCTAATTACGCGAGAGCGGTAGACTGAAGCCCTACGCGCTCCCGTCTGTTTCGCTCTCTTCATCGATTTCGCGCACGGGCAGATAGGCGGCCCGATAGTCCCCGCACCATGTTGTCGGCATCGCTCACGATGCGGCAGGGGTGACGGAATTTTTTGGTCCCGTGCAGCGTTTATTATCGTTCGGCTGCATTCCGTTTCGCGGAACCAGAACCCGCGAACCCGAGATGTCCGCCGAGTGGCAATCTTCTTCGGGAGGAACGTGACATGCAAAAGCGTCTCCACGGTGTATTTTTCGCTGTTTTCCTATCATCAACGCTGATCCCCGCCGTCGCTCAAATGAGCGCAAAAGGACCGATAAGCGGGAAGGATTTTGACGACGCGGCCGCCGAGCAGGCCAAGCGATATCTGGAAGAAGGCCGCGAGACATTCCGCTTCGACACGTTCGGCAGCGAGGATTTTTGGGGCGGCAAGCTTAAGCTGCATGAAGCGATTGCCGGCGAGAAGCTGGGCGGCACAGGGCCCGGCCTGAGCCCGCAGAAAGCCCTCGAACTCGGGCTCAAGGTCGATGTGAATGCCATTCCCAAGGACGTGGCCGAGGCGCTCAACAAAGGCGAGGTCGATCTCGCGGACCCGGCCAGCACGCTCGTCCTACTCAGGGCCAACGCCGTTGTCGGTGTGACCGGCTTTTTTGCCGAGGATGGAAAGACGCTGACCTCGGTCGGCATCCAGTGCGCCGTGTGCCATTCGACGGTCGACGATACCTACGCCCCTGGCATCGGGCACAGGCTCGATGGCTGGCCCAACCGCGACCTCAACATAGGGGCGATCGTTGCCCTCGCACCTGATCTCACGGCGTTCACCGAGATGCTGCAGATATCCGAAGCGGAGGTGAAGAAGGCGGTTGAGGCGTGGGGTCCCGGGAAGTTCGATGCCGAACTGAACCTCGACGGCAAAGCATTCCGGCCGGACGGCAAGACGGCCGCCACGCTCAATCCGGCGGCGTTCGGATTGGCCGGTGTAAACAACCACACCTGGACCGGAGCTTGGGGCACGGTTAGCTACTGGAACGCTTATGTCGGCAATCTCGAGATGCACGGCAAGGGTGTGTTTTACGATCCACGCCTTGATGACGCCGAGAAGTATCCGGTCGCAGCACGAACGAAGCAGGGCCACAAGCAGGACAAGGAAGATCGGATCACCGCCAAGCTTCCGGCGCTTCACTTCTATCAGCTCTCGCTGCCAACCCCGAAACCGCCGGAGGGCGCCTTCAACAGCGCCGCCGCGGAGAAGGGAGAGGCTCTCTTCAACGACAAGGCCAAATGCGGCACTTGCCACGTCCCGCCGCTCTTCACCGAACCCGGCTGGAACCTGCATACCGCCGATGAGATCGGTATCGACGATTTCCAGGCGATGCGATCTCCGGACGAGCGCTACAGGACGGCGTCCTTGCGGGCCTTGTGGGACGTGGAAAAGATCCACAAGGGCGGATTTTACCACGACGGCCGGTTCGCCACGCTCAACGATGTTGTCGAACACTATGACGGCCATCTGGGCCTTGATCTGACCGATCAGGAAAAGCGTGATCTGATCGAGTACCTCAAATCGATCTGACCCGGCACTTGACGGCACCGGCGCTTCTTTGGGTTGCTAAGGGAGGAAAGATCATGAAAGACGATCGTGGTGAGGCAAACGGCGGGTCGGCACACGGTGCGCCAAGCCAAACGCTGTCTCGCCGGAAATTTCTGAAGGTGTCGATGACCGGCGCGGCGATTGCCGGTGCAGGTGGGCTTGCTTCCTGCATGACGGGCCAGCCTACGGCGCGAGGCGCGGGAACAACGCCAAAGCCTGTGGCGCTTTATCAGGATTCTCCAAACAAGGGTCGCGTCCACTGGCCATAGCAAGGCGCGATCCGAGCCGAATTACTGCAACGTTGCCGGCTGGAGCCGTCTATGGATCAAAATTCTGATGTGCCGACCTTATGCCAAGCATTGGTTCACTGTGGCGTCTGCGAGGCGCTCGATCCGCGGCAACTGGTGGGATTCGCCAGGACATCCTCGAAGGCGCGCCGTCGCTGCGGACGTTCAAGCGAAGGGCGAGACTCCGAACAGCCAGCCGTGCAGCCAGAGCCCGAACAATGCGAAAGCCACCAAGCCGATGCCCACAGCAATCAGGTCGCTACGCGGTCGCACGACCGCGGGTGCCGGATCGCCGCGTGGAATGACAGCAATGAGTTCGACAATCGCGTAAACCAGAAACGCTCCGAAGACTAGGAGCGAGGCAAGGTCGCCATTGGCCAGGAGGTGGCCGATGGCCCAAAGGATGATGCCCACCAGCATCGGGTGCTTCAGCCGATGCTTGATTGAACCCGTGGGCAAGTAAGCGGCTGCCAGAAAGACGAATGCGGCGAGCACCAACACCGACGCGACATGGCGGCCCCAAGAGGGCGGCTCGTAGATCTCAGGCGCATTGGGCCGATAAAGACTCCAGCCCCAGACGATCAGCACGAAGCCGATGATCGATACGAGCGAATAAAGTCCCTTCCAGCGCCGCTCGTTTGTGGCGATTTGCTCATCACGAAAGCTGCCGGCGGCGATCCGAACAGAATGGATTCCGAAGAAGATCACGAGGCCGAAAACCAGTACTAGCATAACACCTCCGAGGTTCGGCGCGTCGGCGGGAAGGAAGGCTTGCTCACGCTCTCGCTCGAGTTGCCGGCTGCATATGCGCAAAACGGATCCTTCGAACCAGATGGTCAGAGTAATATATCAGGGACCCGCAATCTTGGAATGGGCAAAGCTGCCGATTGGCACGGCACAGCGGCATCGCCTGCGCGCAGGTTCTTCGCGTTCAGCACGGAACCGCCCCGGTGAATGCCTGTGGCGACGTTCCGTTCACATAAATTGCATGAGGGCAACGGGCGGGCGGCGCTGTAGCGCTCGATATGCCCGTCCTCGTCGTCACGGCATCCAAGGCTGAGCGGTATGCTGCTTCGACCTAATTGCCGGCCCTCCGCACATGGTACATGAAGGTCCGGAAATGGTCGAACACGACCTTGGGTTTGACCAGCCTATAGATCCATTTCTGGCGCTAGTTGCCCATTCCGGTGGCCAGCTCGAACGGTAAAACCTGACCCTGACCGGACCTTCCGGGACCGATTTGACTTTCAGAAACCGGACATTCGGGCCCAACCAGCGCGCATGACCCGAATCGGCCATTCCGGCCGCCTATTGGCGTCACGGAAGCGGACGTTTGCGGCTGGTGGAAGTAGCCGGGGCATTTCGAAGCTAAAAAACCGGCGGTCTCGCGCACCTCGATCGCCCCCATCCGAGCGAGCGAGTCCCGCTCCGCGATCTCCGTCGCCTCCGCAAGGTTCTTCGCTCGATGAGCAGGAAGCCACCCAGATACTCCTTGGTCTCTGCGAAGGGCCCGTCGGTCCAACTCGCCTTGCCGGCACGAACGCGCAATAGAGGCTTCGCTACACCCAATACGGTCGGACGCCGTAGTAGTCGTAAACGCGGCGGCCACTCTCGGCATTCCAGTCGAAATCCTGGTCGCGAGCATAGCGCGGAGCGCCTTCAACTTGCTCCTTCGTGATGTCAATGCGGAAGCCTGCAAGGCTCTCGTCATAGTCGAGCTTCTGCCACGGCAGCGGATAGTAGTCGTCGCCAATTCCAAGAAAACCACCAAAGCTGAGAACGGCATAGGATACCCTGCCGCCCCTCTTCTCGAGGATCAGCCTTTCGACTTGCCCGATGTGATTTCCCTGGATGTCATAGACGTTGGTGCCGACGACCATGTCGCTGGCGATAAGATCGTGGGTCTCACGAATGTCGGGGTCCTGGTTTGTCATGATTTGCTCCTTCCCGTCGGTATGGAGCAAAAACGGGCCCGTGCCCTCGAAGTTCCAAGGATTGTGCGGACCAGCCGTCAGCAATCTTCTGGCTTGAGCGAGCGAACCATCCGGGTGACGACCGGATCGTAGGCAACTTTTTGCTCCATGCTGTAGTCCATCAGAAACATGGCGGCGCGATCGCCGCAACCGTTATTGTGCAGAATCGGCCGTTCACGTCCCAACCGGCAGAGTTGTTTAGCGCTCTAAGTCCGACCTTAATGCATATCCAAGGCTTGGTGCGGGAAACCGGCATCGCCGCCGAACAAGGTCGCGAGTTCCGTGAACTTGGCAAGCGGCAAATGACCGACGAGCCTGAAGTCACTGATGCGGGTGAGAACAGGCTGTGTAGGTGCTGCGGTCGGTGACCGTCAACGATCCCATGTAAGGGTCTAGGCAGCAGGGCCGCGATACGGTTGCGGCCCTGACGTCTGATCAACCCTTGAGACGATCCTTGATCTTGTCCTCGGTCTTCCCAAGGCCCTTCTTGGTGCTTTCGTCAAGCTTGCCGGCAGTTCCGCCGGCACTCATTTTCTTGTCACCAGCCGGTTTGCCAGGCTTTGCCTTCACTTCGCCGCTTTTCGCAGAGCGCTTCACTTCATCCTTGTTCATGGTTTCTCTCCCATAGCTGGGAAACCAACATGCGCTCTCACTGAAAGTTCCAGTAGCCAAGGAAAATAAGCATGGCCGGCTCCGAAATGAAATCGATCGCACATCTCACGCGTGAACGAAGGAAAATGGGTGCGTCGATGAACGCGTTCGACGGAATGCCAAGATGGCCGGATAGTCGAAAATGCGATCAATTGGGAGCAACTCCGCCATGCCGCCAAGCTCAGGCCCCGGTCCAGGTGGGCAAGATGGACGCGGTGATGTCCAACCCGGTTTCCGCAGCGTGGGATCGACCCGCGTAATCGGCATTTGAATTCCACAGCCGGTAGACGCCTTCCCATCGGCTCGCTGCGCAATCGGCTGCATCTTTGCCCCGCAGGCCTCCCTCACGCCTGACGGCGTAGTCGAGCGGTTGGATCGGGCATCATGCCGGAATGGCTAACGCTGACCAACGAAACGGCTCGCCCGATCGCCAAATACTGTGAAGGACATGCAGGCAGGCCGCGAAGATTGACCGAATTTGATTTGCCAGGGAATCGGGCCCCTCCTACGCCCGGCACGTCAGGCGAAGGCGGCCACCCCCATCGTTACAACAGCCACAGCCATCACGACGGTGGTCAGCCATCCAAGCGATTTGAGCACCCCGGTGACGACGAACTGCCCGAGCACATCCCGGCGTGTGGCGAAATACATCATGATCCCCATGACCGGAACGGCGATGATGCCGTTGATCACCGCCGTCCAGACAAGCGCCTTTATCGGATTTATCGGCGTGAAGTTGAGCACCGCCCCGATCACGGTCGCGAGCATGATTGTTCCGTTGAAGGCTTTTGCTTTCAGGGGCTTTCGCGTCAGCCCGGTGGGCCAGCGTAGCGCTTCGCCGATCGCGTAAGCTGTGCCGAGCCGGCCAGAACAGGCACTGCAAGGAGGCCCGTGCCGACGATGCCCAGGGCGAAGAGCGTCGAAGCAAGGGGCCGGCAAGAGGGCGCAGCGCTTCCGCCGCCTGTGCCGAGGTCTCTATCTCGGTGATGCCGCCCGGGTGCAGCGTGGACGCCGCGGTCAGAATAATCGCCAAGCCGACGATGTTCGAGGCTGCCATCCCGGCCATCGTGTCGAAGCTTATACGTTCAAGAGCAGCCGGGCCTTGGGCGGGCTAATAATCGGGATGCTAGCATCATGAACCTTTATCCTGTGTTCTCCTATCCGGATGACAACCAGTGTCCGCAAAAGGGGGTCGACTCCTGCCGGTGGCTGAAGGTCAGCTAACGAGGCGCGCTGCGAATGACCGGTAGTGGCGCAACGTGCTCGTTCTGGCTGTTGAGCCGAATGGCAACTTCCCATCCATTTCGGCGTTGGCGGCGGCCAGCTGGTGGAGTTTTGACGCTGCACGTCGGCTTGCGAGATAGCCGCTGCCGGGACGGCCGGTCGCCGGCACGCGCTCGGGCGGGGGTGGGGTCGAATGTGGGGCCTACCCGATATGCAGGCGGCTGGTTTCAGCGGCAGGCCCAGTCGACAGCTGGGGAGGTAATGATCACAAATACCCACCGCTCGCTTCAACAGAAGTGCATGGTCTGCGGTCTCCCACTGCACTGATCGGCGGTGTGCGACCTGACGTGGAGCGCATCGCGTCAAGTCCTTGAGACCGGTTCGGGGGCCGCCGCCCGCCACCTAGTTTACGCGGCGCGTCGTTGGGCGAGGTGGAACCCCGAACGGGGTCGACGAGGATCGACGGCAGTAGCGATGCTGTGGTGGTGATCGCAATAGACGCGGTCCGGCGAGGTTGGCCCAGCACAAAAGCGGTGGCCGCCGGGCACTAACGGGTCTTCGCGAACCGGAAAGCGGCATTGACAGGAGCCCAGCCTAATGAGGGGGACGCCGCTCGTACTGGAGGCCACAGCTGCTGATGGTAGGTGCGCTTGGACTTTCCAAGACAGGAAGACCGTCGGACCCGCTGCGGCTCCACCTTTGCCGATTGTGTTTGCAGCTTCGCGGCGTTTGGCGACCATGTTGCGCCTTGCGACCGCCGAACCCGGCTGACGCGAGGTTTGGAGCTCCAATGCGTCGCTTCAACCAGCGGCGTCAGAGTCCGTGTTCCGGTACGGTGAACAGGCTCACAGGGTCAGGGATGCCGCGGATGGGGAAGTCGCCCAGTTCCTCGACGGGCTCTTCGATCAATTCAGCAACCCTGTCGGACAGGAGCAAGCGCCGCCCGGTCGTTTTCGATAGCGGTTCGATCCGCGCCGCCAGATTGACAGTGCGCCCAATGGCGGTGAAGTCGAGCCGATCCCTGGATCCGATATTGCCGAAGAATACGGGACCGCGATGCAGCGCAATTCCCATGCTGAGCGGCCGCCAGGAAAGGTCGCGCGACGGCTCGCCGGACTGAGCCTCGTTCAGGCTGTCCACCGCAACCAAACCGTTCCGAGCGGCGGCGAGTGCCGCAGCGGCGGCGGCCGGCGCCGACTGCATGCCGAAAATGGGAAAGGCCGCCAGCATGCCATCACCGACAAATTTCAGGACCTCACCGCCTTGTTCATGCACCGCATCCACGAGACCTTCGAAAAAGGCGTTCAGCAACCAGATCATCTCGGCGCTATCGATGCGATCCGAGAGGCTGGTGAAGTTGCGCATGTCGGATACCCAGATGACCGCCTCGATGGTCTCGCCAAATCCGCGCCTTATGTCACCGGCGAGGACCCGCTTGCCAATGCGTCGGCCGAGATACGCATCGAGCACGTGCTCCGCGATCTTGCCACGCGAGACGATCTCGACATTGAGCGCCAGAGCCGGGCGCAACGCCTCGACGGCTTCGATGGTGGCGCGGGAAAAGCCCCCTGCTTGCCGTGTGGCAAGCGTCATCAGCGTAAACTGGCGGTCGTCCCGCTTCAGCGCGAAGCCCCAATAGTCCGTGTATCCGGTCTCCGCGAGGGTCCGCATGATCGGGTATGTCGACTGCGCCACTGAATCCTGGGGGTTCACCCGAATTGACCGGCCCTCCTCGATGATCGGCCTGAGGGGGCTGGTCAGGTAGTCGGTTGTTTCGCGGACATGCGCGTTGACTTCCACCTCATCACAGACACCGAGATCTCCGCGCCAGTGCGCCGTGATGCCCACAAGCTGCGGATGCAGCGTCGACATGTTGAGCGTTGCCCGCTCGATCGGCTGGCCTGCCGCGACCAGTCGGGCGATGACGCCGTCCAGCAGCTCTGCCGGTCCGGCGGATGCTGCCGTCCCCGACATCAGCCAGTCGAGCGCCGTGCCATGTTCTGTCGTGACTAGCGAAATGGGTCGGCGCCGGACCAACTGGAGATCAGGCGGATATTCCAACCCCACCGGACCAGTCGACAGCGATGCTTCAGCGAGTTCAGATCGTTGAGCCGGCATCATTCCTCGCGGCGTCATTCAAACGACAGATAGGCTTCCGAGGGGCAATCGCCAAGCTCCTATCATACGGCCTTTGAGCCCATCACTGTCTACAAAACGATCTTGCCGACTTCTGCTTCTCCCTACGTTCCTTTCGTAGACTTCCGTGATCGGGAGCATGAGGTAGCAACATGTCCAAGCTGAAAATCGCGGTCATCATTGGTTTCACGCGCGATTCCCGTTTCGGGCCGGCGCCCGCACAGCGGATCTTCGAACTGGCCCGGAAGCGCGAAGAACTCGATGTGGAAATTCTCGACCTGAAGGCGAGAGATTAGCGGAAAGGTGACTGCAAAGCCCTGTGCCAGCAGGTGGATCTGGTCACTCCGCCGAAGCAGGCGCCAGCAATGTCTGGCGCGACCTGCTCGCGCAGATGAGCCAAGGGCAACTTTTCGCTCTCTACGGTCATTCAGTTGCGAGCGTTGCATGACGCGATCTGACCCAAGCCAGGCCTTCCTGTTTTGTTGGAAGAAGGTCTGGAAAGGGGTGAATTGAGACACCGCGCAAGGTCAGCGGCGTGTACCAGATCGGCGATGTGTAGGCTCGCTCGGTGATCGTCATTGCTGTCCCCGGCAGAGAGTCGACCCCATATCGCTTGGCATCGTAGGCAGTCCGGCGCGGCGTCGGAATCTCGATGACTCGGTCGCAGTAGAGGGCGGGCAAGCTCGGGTCGAACTCCGGGTCTTTCCACACCTTGATGAGCTCGGGCGCGCTGATCGTATTCGTCCAGGTCGCATTCTCCACATCGACGGTGCTGCCTACCGAACGAAATTTGCCGTCGCCGCCTGGCTTGCGGTCGCCCGACCATGCGACATCGTAGATTTTCTCGTGCAGATTGCCATTCTTGTCGAGCCAACCTTTGACGATCTGCTAGCGGTCAAGGTTGGCGCGATGCGTTCGGCCGGCGGCACGCAGTCCGGGCCGCCGTCCTTCGTCACCCTCGCGACAAAGTCGCGGACGGCCGACTTCGCCACGCCTTCGTTCCGGGAGGGAAGCGGGTCCGGCATTATGCGGCCGCCCCATGGGCGTGGCCCTCATGGCTGTGCCTGCGCAGCCGGAACGCCAGCCCGACCAGCATCACGCCGAAGACGATGGCATAGGCGCCGATGACCCAGAGCAGACCGAGCGCCCCGGCGCCCGGAGCTATCGCGATGATTGCGCCGACCAGCACGGATAGCGCTCCCGCCGCGACCAGCCACCACTCGTTGTCGATCTCCTTCCTGAGCCGGATCGCGCCGATGATCTGCATGACGCCGGTGGCGATCATCCAGCCGGCTATAAACAAGACAAGCACGATCGCGGTCATGCCCGGCAAGGCCATCGCGACCAGACCCGCAAGGATGCCGAGCACGCCGACCAGCGCCAGCCACCATCGCGGCGCCGGCGCCCCGCCCTTGATGGCTGCAATGAGCGCCAGCACGCCGTCGACGAGCGCAAAGGCGCCGTAGAGCAGGACGAGCGTCACAAGCGAGATACCCGGCCAGATGAAGGTCAGCACGCCGAACACAATCCCACAGATGCCGCGCAGCAGGATCAGCCACCAGTTCCGCGCCAGCGCATGAAGCATCATTCTGCCGGCTATTGGCCCGGCTGGACGTGTCGTGCTCATTGTTCACCTCCGTTCAGTTGCGATCGGTCGATGCGCCGGCGTAGCGAGGTATGCTCGTCGCCCGCAGCGTGTCTAATGCTCGCTTGTGCTGGCCTCTGCCAGTGCCTTCAACGCGTCGTGACCTGACGTTGACTATCTGGGCGGCTTTCCCCCCGCCGCGAATCAAGCCACGCGGAGACGACGAACAATCCTGCGCTTGGTCACGGACTTTTTCAACGGTATCGGCGCGACCTTGCCATTCGCGTACGCCTCAACGATCTTCAGCCACATTTCTCTGAACGGCTATTCCGCGATGGTGGAAAATTGGGCAATTGGCCCCGACAACGGTTCCTACCGCTCGCGCGAAGGATGGCGCTATATAACTATGATCGGACTTCATCCGTGCGAGGAACATCGCCCCCTGGCTGACCGGCCTCGCAATGGCCGTCCTCGGAAGCGCCATTGTTACGATCGCGCTCGGTGGTTGAAAGCCGCACTGCATGGGCTTGGCCCTTTGCACCATTTTAAGGAGGAGCCAAGGCGTTGTCCCTGAGTCCCAACGCCATCCTGATCCTATTGGCCATAGGTGCAACCGTCGCGCTTGCGAACGTCCTGGGTGTCGTCTGGCAGCCGATATTCTGGGCCATCGTGATCGGCATTCTGTTTCACCCGCTGATGAAATGGATCGACTCGCGGCTATCCGGGCGGCCCAGCCTTGCGGCCGCGTTGACAGTGCTGGCGATCTTCGTCTTCGTCCAGATCCCGGCGCTTCTCCTGGGCTCCCTGGTCATCCGCGAGGGCGTGTCGCTCTACACCCGCATCCAGAGTGGCGCCGTCGATCCTGGCGCGGAGCTTCTCAGACTGGAAAACCTGTTCCAGCCTGAGCTTGGGCAATTGATGACCGGGATCGGGATCGATCTCGGCGCAATCACTGAAAAGCTCCAATCGGCGATACTACGCAGTAGCGAATTCGTGCTTTCGTTGTTCCTCAGCGCAGGCCAGAACGCAGCCGCCTTTCTGATCAACTTTTTCCTGATGCTCTATCTCCTGTTTTTCATTCTTCGGGACGGAGAGGACATGTACCGGCAAGTGTTCAGAGCGGAGCCACTCCCGACTAATCAGAAGCAGCTCCTCTTCAAAAAGTTCGCCGACGTGTCGATTGCCACGCTGAAGGGGACGTTCATCGTCGGGCTGGTTCAGGGTGCGCTCGGCGGTTTGATCTTCGCCGTTCTCGGCATAAACGGGGCAGTGTTCTGGGGCGCTGTGATGGCAATGGTCTCAGTCCTGCCTGCTGTAGGCACAGCCCTGATCTGGGTGCCGGCGGCAGTGATCCTCATCGTCGGCGGGGCCTGGATCAAGGGACTGATCCTCTCGGCATTCGGGACTTTCGTGATCAGCATGTCAGACAATGGTCTTGCGGCCAATGGTAGTGGGTCGCCAGACGAAGATGCCCGACTACTTGGTGCTCTTCTCCACCTTGGGCGGGCTCAGTGTCCTTGGCATCAGCGGCTTCGTCTTGGGACCTGTGGTCGCCGCGCTGTTTATGGCGGTTTGGCAACTCATTGAGGAAACCCATCCCCAAGAATGATCGCCGACGCACGCCCGTTCGTCTTGGGCTCAGGCCTGAGAGTTCGGTCGAAGGTGCGATCCCCGCCAATCCCCAATGACACCATCACGGCGCCGCCCTTCCGAGACCAATTCTCGTTGCTCGATCACGAGAGCAGCAGCGATCGCATTTGCGAACGTCCGCCGTGCGGTCCAAACACGACGTTCGAGATGCTATTCGCCAAGATGAGAAGCTGGCGCAACCAAGCCGATCGGAGCACTCGGTTGGCCTCCATAGCCGTGACGCCTCCTACGTTCCATGCGGGTGGAATGTTGCCATTTGTCTCGTCGACAGGAACGAGCAGGTAGCGCCATTTGCTGCCATTCATGGCTCTTCTCAAAAGCTGCCCTTCGCGAAACGGCTCGACTCGACCCTAAGCGGAAGCTCGTTCGCCCCCGGCTGAATTCACGCCCATGACCCAAAGCTGTCATTTCGCCCGTACGTGTCGTAGCTTCTAATGGCTCTGCCGATGGGAGGGATCATATCCGAGCGCCCGATTGCCCTGACATAAGGCGCTGGTATTGTGTAGTTGACTGGGCTCCAAAGCGGAGCCGACACACGTGGGAGGAGTCCGAGCGTGAAGCGCCGTTTGGCGGCCATGCTCGCTGCCGATGTGGTCAGTTACAGCCGGCTCATGGGCCATGACGAGATGGGCACGCTGACTACGCTGAGGGCGCTGCGGGCCGAGCTGGTCGATCCAAAGATCGCCGAACACATGGGTAGGATTTTCAAGGCGACCGGCGAGGGGTCCTGGCTGAGTTCCCCAGCGTTGTTAACGCCGTTGCCTGTGCGGTCGACATCCAGCGGCGGCTGGAGGCGCGCAACGCCGACATGCCGGAGGACCGCGCGATCCGACTGCGGATCGGGGTCAACCTGGGCGATGTCATCGTCGAAGGCGAGGACATCTTCGGAGACGGAGTGAATATTGCGGCTAGGCTTGAGAGCGTCGCCCCGGCCGGTGGCATAGCGGTCTCGGGCACAGTGCGTGACCACCTCGGCAACCGGCTCGATCTGCAGTTCGAGGATATGGGCGAGCAGGCGCTGTAGAACATCGAGCAGCTGGTGCGCGTTTGCCGAGTGCGCCTAGCCGTTACCTCTGCCTTGGTGCGTCGCGCACTGTCGCTACCCGATAAGCCGTGGATCGCCGTCTTGCCGTTTGTCAATATGAGCGGCGATCCAGAGCAGGAGTACTTCTCCGACGGCATCACAGAGGACATCATTACCGAACTTTCGCGCTTTCGGTCGTTGTCCGTCATCGCCCGGAATTCCTCTTTCACCTACAAGGCACGGACGATGAAGATCCCCGACGTGGCACGCGACTTGGGCGTGACCTATGTACTCGAGGGAAGCGTTCGTCGCGCCGGGAATCGTCTGCGCATCACCGCGCAGCTCATCGACGCTGAGACCGGCAGCCACATCTGGGCGGAGCGCTATGATCGAGAAATTGCCGATATGTTTGCGGTTCAGGACGAGATAACCCAGAGGATCGTGGGCATGCTGGCGGTGGGCCTCGAAGACGTTTCCTTGGAGCGGGCTAAGCGTAAGCAGCCTGAAAACCTCATCGCCTATGATCATTGGTTGCGCGGCAAACGTCTCTTGTGGACGGTGGGTCAGAACAATCTTGAAGCGCGCCAACACTTCGAAAAGGCTGCTGCCACAGACCCAAGCTTTTCGCGCGCCTACTCCGGTTTAGCGGTGACCTACCAGATGGAAGCGCTTGATTTGCTAATTGCGGCAGAAGGTAGAGGCGCTTATGACATGGCCTTTGATTGCGCCAAACGGGTCTCGCGCTCGATGAAGCCGATTATCAAGCCCACATCGCGCTGGCATGGCCTTGCCTCTATCGCGGCGACTATGAGCGCATGAAGAAACATGTGGATCGTGCCATCATGCTCAACCCTAACGATGCCGACAGCCTCGCCAATGCCAGCTACATGCTCGCAATGTATGGAGACGGGGAAAAGGCGGTTGCCTGCGGCGAAGCGGCAATGCGTCTCAATCCACGATACGCCGATTGGTATATCGCCTTTCAGGCGACTGCCCTATTTACCGCAAGGCGGTATCCCGAGGCCCTAGCCGCGCGGATCAGAGTCCCCGACTACTTTATCGATTCGACCTTTTTCGGCGCAGCTATACTTGCCAAGCTTGATAGGCTTGCCGAGGCAAAGTTATGGGCGGAAAAAGCAGTAGCGAGGCTGAAAGCAAGGCCGGGGGGCGTTGAGCAAGCAGCCAAAGGATGCATCCAGCTTCTGCTCGACAACAACCCATTCCGCCGTCAAGAAGATCGTGATCACTTCGCAGAGGCGATGCACATGGCTGGCGTGCCCGGATAGCCGCTTCGATCCATTCCGGCTGATGTACGTCGAACAGAGTGTTTGGGAGGTAATGGTGAAAGCGCTCACTTTACTGATGGTGAATGATTATCCCGACTATATCGACGCGGGGGAGTGGGCGCGATCTCTCAAGGCGCGCGTTTCTGGCCTCGACTTCCGATTATGGCCCCATCACGGCGATCCCGGCGACATTGACTTGGTGCTGATCGATAAGGGTACGCCGCGCGGGTTTTTTGAAGGTATGACGCGATTGCGTGCAGTTGCCTATCTCGGCGCGGGCATAGACGGCTTGCAACTGGGTGAGCTGCCTGCGGGCGTTGGCGTCGTACGTTTGGCGACCCGCGAACTTGCCTCGGAGGTTGTGCAGTACATTGTTCTCAGAGTACTGTGCCAGCAACGCCATGTATTTGAATATGCTGTCCAACAGACCCAGAAGAGATGGCGCCCCATCGCGCCACGGAAGATCAGCGAGACCGGCATCGTTATCCTTGGGGCTGGGCGTATCGGTGGATGGGCCGCGCGATTCTTCGCCGAGCTGGGATATCGCTCGGCGGCGTGGTCCCGCAACCCTAAGCAAATCGCCGATGTGGCCTGTTACGCTGGTGCCCCAGCGCGCACGACTGCCGACATAACTCCCGAACAACAACAACCCGGCCTGCCGCCCGCGACGGGCGTTGCGGCCCCTAAAGAGTAATGGATCGAAGAAAGACCCAGTGCCGCTGGGTGGTTCGCTGGACACCCTTCGCTCAGATTGGTGGGTTGTAACGATCAATGCGAACACCGCAGCACCAACGTGCTATGTCCTCACGAAGGACGAAGTGAAAGCCGCAGCGCATCGGGGAATGAGTGCAACTGGCACGATATCGTATTGGCTACAGCCAAAGTCCTATGCGCTTCCTCAGTATCAAGAAGCATGGGACAGGCTCGGCAGCCCTGCCGCTCCCGGAAGTCTTTGAAACTCAAACTGCAGCTGTAGCCCCTCAAGCAATGGATAGCACATGACGGTCTTGGACACTGTACGGGAGTTCATCCAAGGGAAAGCTCCCCGCGCCGTTTGCGACGACTGCATTGCGGACAGTATCAAACTGTCAATTCGCCAGCACGCCAATCACAAGACACGAGAGCTTGCCTGCGCATTCGGATTCAGCCGACGAAAAGAGGTCTGCTCCACGTGCAAGAAGACAAAGAACGTCATTAGCTACGCCCACAGGACCGGCTAGGCCGGCAAATCTAGACAGTACATGAGGCGTGCTCGCCGAGGTACCGACGACCACCGGCACCGGCCGCTTCAGTCATGCACCTGGACATAAGGCTGTCGGGTAGTTGGCTAGCGTTGCCGCTACAGGCGCACCCGTCAGGCTCGCAGCTGCACTGTCGGGCGATTTGTCGGCCAAGGTCGCGACTGCCGCGCGGAGAACTGGCCTTTAGCTTTCTAAAGAAGCCGGACAGAATATTCGGACCCACTTCGCCGGGCCGCAGTCTAATCCCGTCCTCGAATGAGTTCAGCGTCACGCAGAGCGCAACAAAATCAGCAATTTCTGTGGCAAATGCAGGACTTTTGAATTTCACTCAGGTCTTCGCGTCACTAAGCGACGCTAATATTTCTCAAGGCTTAGCGGGATTCCGAGGGTAGAGCGACCAGTTCAGAAAACGCGCCTGTCGCACCGCGCGGCATCACTGCGACGCTCCCGGCGTCAGTCGCAATATCTTTCCCGCTGGTTCGTCGGTCAACGCCATGACCGCGCCGTCGGGAGCCTGCACCACGTCCCGGATACGCCTGCCGAGAGCGAGGACTTCCTCGCCGGCGACCTGCTTTCCGTCGATCCTGACACGAACGATACCTTCCGCCGACAGTCCGCCAATCAAGAGGTCGCCTCGCCAATCGGCAAACATGTCGCCGGTGTAGAAGGTCATGCCAGAAGGCGAGATGACGGGCGTCCAGCTATGGATGGAGTCGGCAAACTCCGGCCGCGTCGACGGTTCGGGGATGCGTTCGCCCGAATAGTGCCGGCCCCAGCTGACCACGGGCCAGCCGTGATTCCTGCCCGCTTGCGGAATGTTCAGCTCATCGCCGCCGAGCGGTCCCATTTCCGCCGTCCAGAGCACGCCGGTTTGGGGATGGAGCGCAGCACTTTGCACATTGCGATGGCCGTAGGACCAGATCTCGTCGGCGCCGTCCTTGCCGACGAAGGGATTGTCGTCAGGCACGGAACCATCGGGGTTGATGCGGACGATCGTGCCGAGATGATTGTTCGGGTCCTGCGCCTCTCGCATCTTGCCGCGCTCACCGAGCGTGACGAAGAGCTTGCCATCCGGCGCGAATACCAGGCGGGAGCCGTAGTGCAGCCGGCTGGATACGGCTGGTTCCTGCCGGAAGATCACTTCGAAGTTCGAAAGCGCGCTGCCGTTCTCGTCCAGGCGTCCACGGCCGACCGAGGTGGCCGCGCCGCCGCCGCGTTCCTCCGAATAGGAGAGATAAACCGTTCGGTTGTTGGCAAAGTCCGGATCGAGCGCCACATCCAGCAGACCGCCTTGTCCGCTGGCAAGGACGTCCGGCACACCGTCGATCGGACCGGAAACGGCTCCGTCGGTCAAGACAAGCCGCAGCCGCCCCGGACGCTCGGTGACCAGCAGCGCGCCGTCGGGCAGGTAAGTCGCGCCCCAGGGATGCTCAAGCCCTTCGGCAAAGGTCTCGACCGCAACGCGGCCTGTCTCGCTCTCGATGCTGCTGCCCTGCGCGAGCGTGGTCGAGGGGGCACCGAAGGCGAGAAGAAAAGACGAAGCAATGAATATCCGCAGCATGATTTCTCCATCCGAACGGAGGCATAGGGGAGGAGCCGCCGGCTCTCCGATATAATGACCGACTACCGATGCAGTTCCAAGCTGGCGCCGCGCCAGGTTTTTCAGCTATGGCCAGGTCGAGGTCGGCGAGAGTTCGGCCTGGCACTCTCGGCATGCCTCTAGATAAAGAAGACAAATGAGCGCGAACTGAAACCAATTGAGACACAACTGAAACACATCCAGGCGCAGGCGACATGCATGCGAAACGCTTTGGGGTGATGGTCGCCGCAAGACCAGGAACGCAGGAGCGTCGCCGATGACACCCGACCAGACCAGACTTGTCCAGGACAGTTTTCGCGAGATCGTGCCGATCCGCGTGGCCGCCGCCGCGCTGTTCTACGAGCGCCTGTTCGCGATCGACGCGGATCTTCGCGCGCTGTTTCCGGTGACAGACATGACCAAGCAAGGCGCCAAGCTGATGGCGAGCCTCGGCTTCGTCGTGCATGGACTGGAACGCGCCGACACCATCCTGCCGACGGTGCGCGTGCTCGCCAAGCGTCACGTGACCTACGGCGTCGAGGAGCGTCATTACCCGATCGTCGGGCAAGCGCTCATCGAGACGCTGGCGGCCGGCCTCGGCACGGCTTTTACGCCGGCTGTCCGCGAGGCCTGGGAGGCGGCCTACGGGTTGCTCGCCAGCGTGATGATCGCGGCTGCCCGTGAGGATCAGCTCGCCGCGTAATTTTTGGGGATGCAGCCGCAGGCGACCACCCACCCAAACGACAATTCCAAATGGAGAGAAACACCATGTTCAGATACACAGCACTTGCAGCGCTTTGCGTCGTGGCCGGTTCCGCTTCTGCCGGCGAACTCACGGCCCGTCAGGGTGGGACCGTTGATCTCGGCAATTTTCATGGCGTCGTCTACTACACGGAGGCGGATGACGGCTACCGGGTGGTCACCACGATGGCGGCGGGCGAAGAAAACCTGCCAGTACGCTTCGTCGCGACCCTCAGCGAGGGCCAGGCGTTCGTGATCTCGGTCCCGGGCGCGTTGGCAGGGGCCGGCCAGGCACTCGAAATCTCGCGCGCCAAAGGCAAGCTGGTTGTGGCGGAGGTGGAGTCCACCCAGTAACAGGTTGAAAGTTGACGTCGCGACGCAACCGGGTAGTCTGCGCCCGCTTCCGCATCTTCCAGCAGCGCGAAGAGACAAATCGGCACCGTCATTGGGATGGGTATCGTCCTAACCTCGGAGAAACGAGATGCTCAAGGTGCAAAGTGCGGAAGTTCGATTTCGACTTTTTGAGTGCGGACAATTTTTCCTGATCCTGATGGTCGCTGGTCTACTTGCGCCGGCCGCTTTTGCCGATGTCGTCGAGCCAGCGACCCTCGCCGTCGCGGATTTCGAGTTCAGGGATACATCAGGCGAAGTCAGGGACCAGACCGCCGAACACGAAGCGCGACTGAAGGCATTTGGCGTTACGTTGCAGGATGGCCTTTCGGAGAAGATCAAGCTGGTCGCGTTACCCTGTCAGGCAGAACAGTGCACCATCAAGGACCCCGGCCTTGTCGATCTCTCGAAACAGGCAAAAACAGCCAGCGCGAAATATCTCCTGATCGGTCAGGTGCACAAGATGAGCACGCTGGTCGGCTGGGTGAAATTTGCAGTGCTGGATTTGAGCAACAACAAACCTGTCTGCGATCGATACCTGACTTACCGGGGAGATACCGACGAAGCATGGCGGCGAGCAGCAGAGTTCACCGCGCGTGACGTCGAGAAGCACTGCATTCCGTAG
The DNA here is from genome assembly GCF_055811455.1 of Mesorhizobium sp. WSM4845. Lineage (NCBI taxonomy): Bacteria > Pseudomonadati > Pseudomonadota > Alphaproteobacteria > Hyphomicrobiales > Phyllobacteriaceae > Mesorhizobium > Mesorhizobium sp. WSM4845. The sequence continues at coordinate 230,484 of NZ_JBVVQA010000006.1, read as the reverse complement.
GAATCGCCGTCGCTGTAGTCTTTGATCAGCCGGCGCCCTGAACCTCAGCATGGGCTGGGTACCGCAATTGCGGCGTCAGGCGGCCTTCTTCTTCGCCAGCCTCGCCTTGATGCTGGCGACGTCGGCGCGCGGCGTCGCCGCGAACAGCGTTTTGGTGTAGCTGTGCTTGGGGTCGGCAAAGACCTCGTCGCGCGAGCCGTATTCGACGGCCTCGCCATAATACATGACCATCACCTCGTCGGCGATGTAGCGCACCACCGACAGGTCGTGGCTGATGAAGACATAGGTCAGCTCGAACTCGTCCTGCAGGTCGGCGAGCAGGTTGAGCACCTGCGCCTGCACCGACAGATCGAGCGCCGAGACCGGCTCGTCGAGCACCAAAAGGCTCGGATTGAGCATCAGCGCGCGGGCAATGGCGATGCGCTGGCGCTGGCCGCCCGAGAACATGTGCGGATAGCGGTTGTAGTGCTCCGGTCCAAGGCCGACCTTCTTCAGCATCTTCATGGCGAGATCGCGCCGTTCGTCGGCTGGCGTGTCGGTGTTGATGAGCAGCGGCTCGCCCAGCACGTCGCCGATCTTCTGGCGCGGATTGAGCGAACCATAGGGGTTCTGGAAGACGATCTGCACCTTGCGACGCATCTCCTTCGTCAGCCCATTTTTGGCGATGTCGACCTTGTTGCCGTCGATGAAGAGTTCGCCCGCTGTCGCCGGATCGATCAGCGTGATGATACGTGCGAGCGTCGACTTGCCGCAGCCGCTTTCGCCGACGACGGCCAGCGTCTTGCCCTTTTCGACGCTGAACGAAACGCCCTTGACCGCATGCACCGTGCGCGAGGGACGAAACAGGCCGCCGCCGACATGGTAGTCGCGCACGATGTTCTTGCCTTCGAGAACCGTCACGCTCATGACGCGGCTCCCGCAGCACGCCCGGCTCCAGCAGCAGAGGGGGCCGGTTCGAACAGCATGTCGGAAATGGTCGGCAGCCGGTCGCCGACGGCGTTCTCCGGCAGCGCCGACAGCAGCGCGCGCGTGTAGTTGCTCTTCGGCTGCTCGAACAGCGACAGAACGTCGGCCTCTTCCATCTTGCGGCCCTTGTACTGGACGATGACGCGGTCGGCTGTCTCGGCGACGACGCCCATATTGTGGGTGATCATGATCAGCCCCATGCCGTATTTGGCTTGCAGGCCGACCAAAAGATCGAGGATCTGCTTCTGGATGGTGACGTCGAGCGCGGTGGTCGGCTCGTCGGCGATCAGCAGCTTGGGATTGCAGGCGATGGCGATGGCAATCATGACGCGCTGGCACTGGCCGCCCGACATCTGGTGCGGGAACGAGTTCAGCCGCTCTTCCGGATCGGCGATGCCGACCAGCTTCATCAGTTCGATGGCTCGGGCCCGGCGCTGGGCGCGGTCCATGCCCAAATGGAAGCGCAGCACCTCCTCGATCTGGAAGCCGGCGGTGAAGCACGGGTTCAGGCTGGCGATCGGCTCCTGGAAGATCATCGAGATGTCCTTGCCGACGATCTTGCGGCGCTCGGACGGGCTGAGCTCAAGCAGGTCGATGCCGTCGAAGGCCATGCGATCGGCCTTTACCGTCGCCGTGTTCGGCAACAGCCCCATCACCGCCAGCATCGCCACCGATTTGCCGGAGCCGGATTCGCCGACGATCGCCAGCACCTCGCGCGGCTCGATCGACAGGTCGATGCCTTGCACGGCCATGAAAGGTCCGGCGGCGGTATCAAACGACACGATGAGGTTCTTGATCTCGAGAAGAGGCATGGTCACGACCTCTTCAGCTTGGGGTCGAAGGCATCGCGCAGGCCATCGCCGATCAGGTTGATCGCAAGCACCGTGATCAGGATGGCAAGGCCGGGGAAGGTCACCACCCATGGCGCGCGCAGGATGAACTCGCGCGCCGTGGCCAGCATGGTGCCCCATTCCGGGGTTGGCGGCTGCGCGCCGACGCCAAGGAAGCCAAGAGCCGCGGCCTCGAGAATGGCGTTGGAGAAGGACAGCGTCGCCTGCACGATCAGCGGCGCCATGCAGTTCGGCAGGATTGTCTTCACCATCAGCCTGAGATGGCTGGCACCGGCCACCTTGGCGGAGATCACATATTCGCGGTTCTTTTCGGCCATCACCGCCGCACGGGTGAGCCGCGCGAAATGCGGCTGCAGCACCAGCGCGATCGCCAGCATGGCGTTGAACAGGCCGGGTCCGAGGATCGCCACCAGAACCAGGGCAAGCAGCAGCGACGGGAAGGCCAGGATGACGTCCATGACGCGCATGATCAGCGTATCGACCCAGCCGCGGAAATAGCCGGCGAGCACGCCGAGGACGATACCGCTGGTCAGCGAGAAAACAACGACGACCAGACCGATGAACAGCGAGAACCGAGCCCCGAAAATCAGCCGCGAAAGCATGTCGCGGCCAACGGCGTCGGTGCCGAGCAGGAACGTCGATCTGCCGCCCTCCTGCCAGGCCGGCGGCGCCAGCAGCGCATCGCGGAACTGTTCGTCAGGCGAATGCGGCGCGACCAACGGCGCGAAGATCGCCACCAGCACCAGCGCAGTGAACACGACCAGGCCGATGACGGCGCCGGTGTTCATCGAGTAGTAATGCCAGAACTCGGTGAAGGCGCGTTGCCGGCCGCCGGTCGGAATGGAGGCGGCGGTGGCTTCTGCCGTGGTTTGGTCGGTCATCTCACTGCACCCGGATACGTGGGTTGATGACGGCGTAGAGCACGTCGACGATCAGGTTCACCGCCATGACGATCAACGCGATGATCAGCAAGCCGCTCTGGACGACAACATAGTCGCGCTTGGCGATCGCGTCGATCATCCACTTGCCGATACCGGGCCAGGAAAAGATCGTTTCGGTCAGGATGGCGCCCGCCATCAGCGTGCCGACCTGCAGGCCGATGGTGGTGACGACGGGGATCAGCGCATTGCGAAAAGCGTGGAGCCCGATGACGCGACGCGGCGCCAGGCCCTTGGCGCGGGCGGTGCGGACATAGTCTTCGCCCAGCACCTCCAGCATCGCCGACCGCGTCTGGCGCGCTATGACGGCGAGCGGGATTGTCGCCAGCACGATCGCCGGCAGGACAAGATGACTGGCGGCGGACCTGAAAGCGCCGCTCTTGCCGGAGATCAGGCTGTCGATCAGCATGAACCCCGTCGTCGGCTTGAAGAAATATTGAAGGCCGATGCGGCCGGAAACCGGCGTCCAGCCGAGATAGCCGGAGAAGAAGATGATGAGCAGCAGTCCCCACCAGAAGATCGGCATCGAATAGCCGGTCAGCGCCACGCCCATCGTCGCCTGGTCGAACCAGGATCCGCGCTTGACCGCGGCGAAGATGCCGGCGGGAATGCCGATGAGCACGGCGATGATCAGCGCGATCGTCGCCAGTTCCAGCGTCGCCGGAAACAGCGCTTGGAATTCACCGAGCACCGGCCGCTTGGTGGCGAGCGATATGCCGAAGTCGCCGGTCAGGACCCTGCCGATATACTCGAGATACTGGACGACATAGGGCCGGTTGTAGCCAAACCGCTCGACAAGCTCGGCGTAGCGTTCCGGGCTGACGCCGCGCTCGCCGGCCAGGGCCGTGATCGGGTCGCCCGGCAAAAGCCGGACGAAAGCGAACGCCGCCAGCGATATGCCGAACACGGTCGGGATGATCAAGGCGAGCTTGTGGAGGAGATAGCGGAGCATCTTGCTTCATAGAACGGCGGCGCTTTAAGTCCAGCGTCGCCGTTCTATTTCTCAGCAGTTATTCGGCGACGTCGACGCCGTCAAACCGGTGGATGCCGAGCGGATCCATGACGAAGCCCGTAACTTTCTTGTTCATCGGCATGAAGACCTTGGAATGGGCGATGGTCAGCCACGGCGCCTCACGCTTGAACACGACCTGAGCCTCCTCGTAGATCTTGGTGCGCTCGGCGACGTCCGTGGTCGCCTTGCCCTTCTGCAGGAGGGCTTCGAACTCCTGGTTGCACCAGATCGCATAGTTGGACTGGCCGATGGCATCGCAGCCGAGCAGGAACAGGAAGTTGTCCGGGTCGCCATTGTCGCCGGTCCAGCCGAGCTGGAAGGCCCCGTCACGGTCCTTCTGCTTGCCGCGTTCGCGATACTCGGTCCATTCGTAGCTGACGATCTCGGCCTTCACGCCGATCTTGGCGTAGTCGGCCTGGATCAGTTCCGCGACCCGTTGGGCATTCGGATTGTACGGGCGGCTGACCGGCATTGCCCAGATCTTCATCGACAGATCCGTGACGCCGGCATCAGTCAGCATCTTCTTGGCCGCGTCGGGATCGTAGGGATCGTCCTTGACCTCCTTGTTATAGGACCACATCGTCGGCGGGATCGGGTTTATCGCCGCCTGGCCAGCGCCCTGATAGACGGCATCGAGAATGGCCTGCTTGTTGACGGCCATGTTGAGGGCCTTGCGGACCTCGACCTTGTCGAAGGGCGCCTGCGTCGTGTTGTAGGCCATGTAGCCGATGTTCAGGCCTTCCTGCTCGTCGACCTTGAGGTTCGGGTCGGCTTTCAGGCCGGCAATGTCGGCCGGCGCCGGGTACGACATGATATCGCACTCGCCCGCCTTCAGCTTCTGCGCGCGCACGGCCGGATCGGTGGTGATGGCAAAGATCAGATCGTCGATCTTCTGGCGGCCGCCATAGTAGCCGTCCCATGCCGCATAGCGGATGACCGCGTCGACCTGGTAGTCGACGAACTGGAACGGACCGGTGCCGATCGGCTTCTGGGTGAATTGCTGCCTGGTGCCAGCCTTGTCGAGCTGGTCGGCATATTCCTTGGAGACGATCGAAGCGAAATCCATGCCGAGATCCGGCAGAAAAGCGACCTCAGGCTTGTTCAGCACGAACTTCACCGTCAGGTCGTCGACCTTGACGATTTCCTTGAGAAGATCCGGGAAGCCCATGCCGGCAAAATATTCCCAGCCGGTGCCTGCCAGATAGTCGAACCACGGGTTTTCCTTCTTCCACTGGCGCTCGAAGGAGAAGATCACGTCGTCGGCGTTGAGATCGCGCGTCGGCGTGAAGTAGTCGGTGGTCTGGAACTTCACGCCCGGCCGAAGCTTGAATGTGTATTCGAGACCGTCGTCGGAAACCGTCCAGCTCTCGGCGAGGCCAGGCGTGATGGTGGTCTTGCCGTGTTCGAACTCGACCAGGCGCGAATAGATGGTGCGCGACGACGCGTCGAAATCGTTGCCACCGCTCCACGGCGACGGGTCGAAGCCGGCCGGCGACGCCTCCGAGCAGTAGACCAGCTGTTTCGCATTGGCCATGCCGCCGAGGACGCTTGCGGCCAGCAACGCGGCCGCAAAAGTCAGTTTCTTTTTCATGGAGGACTCCCTGATGTTCTTCCAAGCCCCTCTATCAGGCTCGTGAAGCGCGCATATAAGCACCGTTTTTCCGGCTTTGGAACACCCCGTTTGCCTACCCCATGGGAAGCAGAATTTATTTCTGCGCACTCGCCAAAAAGGAGAAAGAAATGTCAATTACCGCCTATCACGGTAATGTTAACGACTGCATTTTTTTATTGATCTTCAACCCGGCGTTGGTGAGGAACTGCGACCTTCGGCTGGTCGTTGCCGCGGACGATTTCTTCCCACCTTGCCGCAGGCGCAGACTTGCACGGCTGCCGATAGTCGCAATACATAGATGACAGGCTGGATTTCCTGGATGCCGGCAGCAGTGGAGGACGTCTCTGTCATTCGGAGGCGACGCGGCGAGCAGGCAGAGACAATAAGAACAATCGAGGGAGGGACGAGTGGCAAAAACACCAAGGACGACGGCACCAGCGACAGCCAAGGCCAAAACTGCTGCGAAACCGGCCAGCCCCGACAAGCTAAAAGCGCCGACGGCCAAAGCCAAGCCGAAGGCGGCCGCGGTGCCCGCCAAGGCCAATGTATCCGCGAAGGGTGGCGCAAAGCCCGCCGCCGCCAAACCAGCGGCGAAGGCGGCACCGACAGCGGCTGCATCGACGTCAAACCCAGGTCCGGCCACAAGGCTGCCGAATGTGGTTGCCGCCGGATTGCCGGAAAAACCCTGGCTCAAAAGCTATCCGAAAGTCGTTCCGGCCGAGATCGGCGCTCTGCCCTTCGGCTCCATCGGCGATCTGCTCGCCGACGTCTGCAAGCAGTACGCCAGCCGGCCTGCCTTTACCTGCATGGGCAAGACCATCACCTATGCTGAAGTCGAGCGGCAATCGGCCGCCTTCGGCGCCTATCTGCAATCGACGGGACTGCCGAAAGGCGCACGCGTGGCGCTGATGATGCCGAACGTGCTGCAATATCCGGTTGCGATGATGGCAGTGCTGCGCGCTGGCTATGTCATGGTCAACGTCAACCCGCTCTACACGCCGCGCGAGCTGGAACATCAGCTCAAGGATTCCGGCGCGCAAGCCATCGTCATTCTCGAGAATTTCGCCAGCACCTTGCAGGCGGTGATCGCCAAAACGGCGGTCAAGCATGTCGTGGTCGCGGCGATGGGCGACATGCTTGGCGGCCTGAAGGGGACGATCGTCAATCTCGTCGTGCGCCGCGTGAAGAAGATGGTGCCGGCCTGGTCGCTGCCGGGCCATGTCAAGTTCAACGCAGCGTTGAAGGCAGCCGCCGGCATGAATTTCAAGCCGGCGAAGGTCGCTGCCGACGACGTCGCCTTCCTGCAATATACCGGCGGCACCACCGGCATCTCGAAGGGCGCGGTGCTGCTGCACAGCAACGTGCTGGCCAACGTCGCGCAGAACGCGCTGTGGATCGAGGACGCCTTCACGGTCAAGCCCAAGCCGGCGCATCTCAACTTCATCTGCGCGCTGCCGCTCTATCATATCTTCGCGCTAACGGTGAACGCGCTGATGGGCATGCAACTGGGTGGCCAGAACATACTCATTCCCAATCCGCGCGACATTCCCGGCTTCGTCAAGCAACTCGGCAAATACCCGATCCACATCTTTCCAGGCCTCAACACGCTGTTCAACGCGCTGCTCAACAATGAGGATTTCCGCAAGCTCGACTTCAGGCCGCTGATCCTGACGCTGGGTGGCGGCATGGCGGTGCAGAAGGGTGTCGCCGAACGCTGGAAGGCGTTGACCGGCTGCCCGGTCACCGAGGGCTACGGGCTTTCGGAAACCTCGCCGGTGGCCACCGCCAACACATTCAGCGACGGCAACTTCACCGGCACGATCGGCCTGCCGCTGCCCTCGACCGAGATCGCCATCCGCGACGAAGACGGCAATGATTTGCCGCCCGGCGAAGTCGGCGAGATCTGCATCCGCGGACCGCAGGTGATGGCCGGTTACTGGAACCGGCCGGACGAGACCGCCAAGGTGATGACCAAGGACGGTTTCTTCAAGTCGGGCGACATGGGCTTCATGGACGAGCGCGGCTTCACCAAGATCGTCGACCGCAAGAAAGACATGATCCTTGTGTCCGGCTTCAACGTCTATCCGAACGAACTCGAGGAAGTGGTGGCGCTGCATCCGGGCGTGCTCGAAGTGGCCGCGATCGGCGTGCCGGACGAGCATTCAGGCGAAGTGCCGAAGCTGTTCGTCGTCAAGAAGGACCCGTCGCTGACCGCAGAGGTGCTGACTGTCTATTGCCGCGAGAACCTGACCGGTTACAAGCGGCCAAAATACATCGAGTTTCGGACCGAACTGCCGAAGACGCCGGTCGGCAAGATCCTGCGGCGGGCGTTGCGGGAATAGGAAGAATTTGGGCGGGAATAGGGACAATTTTGGCCGATAGCCTTACTGTCGATGACGCGGCGGATACGCTTTCCCGTCCCGATCCGCTAACGTTCATCAAGGCGAACATGCGTATCGCCCCTGTTGCCGCGCTTCCCGAAATCCGGCTTTATGCAGCCCATCCAGCGAGCGGACTGTGGCGGCTGACGCGTCCACAAGGACGAGCAGCCGAGCCGGAAGAAGAAGCAAACGAAGCCGACGAGGATGGCCCCGAGCCGCAGCCTCCTTACTGGGCCTATGCCTGGGCCGGCGGCGCGGTGCTTGCCCGCTACATCCTCGATCGGCCGGAGACCGTGGCTGGGCTTCGCGTGCTCGATCTCGGCGCCGGGTCTGGCCTCGTCGGGATCGCCGCGGCAAGGGCCGGCGCCAGCCAAGTGATTGCATCCGAGATCGACCGCAATGGCGTCGCCGCGCTCGGTCTCAATGCGGCGGCGAACGGCGTCGAAATCACGGTCGTCGGCGAGGACATCACCGCTGGTCCGCCGCCGCCAGTGGACGTCGTGGCAGCCGGCGACTTGTTTTACCGGCAAGATCTCGCCGACCGGGTCATCCCCTTCCTCGACCGCTGCCTGGCCGCCGGCATCAATGTGCTGATCGGCGACCCGGGCCGCGCCTACTTGCCCCGCTCGCGGCTTCACCTTCTGGCCGAATACCAGGTGCCGGATGTCGGCCAAGGCACGGCGACGAAGCCGAGCGGCGTCTTCTCGTTCGAGCCGGAGCAACCCGGAGGCGAGTTCAGATCGTCTCCTTGACCTTTGCCGAAAGAAAGTCGGGCAGATCGGCAACCGAATCCAGAATGACGTCGGCGATCTGCGACAGCGATTCCCGCGTGCCGGTGCCGGAAAGCACGCCGATCGCCAGACCGCAGCCGCCGGCCCGCGCCATCTCCAGATCGTGGCGATTGTCGCCGACCACGGCGATCGCGGCAGGCCTCAGGCCGGTCAGGTCCGAGAAGGCGAGGATCGTGTCGGGCGCCGGTTTCGGATTGGCCACCGCGTCGTAACCATAGGCGGCGTCGAACAGCTGCGCGACGCCCAGCGTGAGCAATGTCTTCTCAGCGCCAGTGGTCGAATCGTTGGTGGCGACGCCGAGCCGGTAGGATTTCCTGTGAAGAACGCCAAGCGTCTCGACGATGCCCGGCAGCGCCACCGCCATCGACGAGCCCTGCACCGACGTGATCTCGTTGAAGCGGGCGACGGCAAGCATCTGGTCTTCATCCGACAGTCGCGGAAACCAAAGCTCGACGACATCCATGTTGGTGCCGGAGGCAAAGATGGAATCGGGCTTGAAGCGTTTGGTGGCGAAATCGTAGCCCGCCGCGGCAAGCAGCCTGTCGGCCTTCCAGCGGTCGCCCTCCGCCGCATCCATCGCCATGAAATCGGCAACGCCGAGCCACGTCGCGTTGAAGTCGACAAGGGTGCCGTCCTTGTCGAACAATATTCCCTTGATCTCGGCCAAGCCGCTTACTCCGATCCGCGCAATCGATGGATGTGTCCCACCAGTCCGGCAGTCGAAGCGTCCCGCTTTGCGGCATTCTCCTTGCCTTCCACGACAGGCAGCAGCCCGGTCGCTAGTTCCTTGCCCAACTCGACGCCCCACTGGTCGAAGGAATTGATGTTGAAGAGCGTGCCCTCGACGAAGACGCGGTGCTCATAGAGCGCGATCAGCCGTCCGAACGTATGCGGATCGAGTTGTCTGTAGAGGATCGTCACCGAGGGCCGGTTGCCGGAGAAGACGCGATGCGGGGCGATCCTGTCGACCTCGGTGGGCGCCATGCCCTTTGCCAGCATCTGCGCACGCGCTTCCTCCAGCGTGCGACCCTTCATGAACGCCTCCGACTGCGCCAGGCAGTTGGCGAGCAACAGGTCGTGGTGATGATTGAGATCCGGCTCATGGCCGATGGCTGCGGCGAGGAATTCGACCGGAATGAAATCGGTGCCCTGGTGCAGCAGCTGGAAGAAGGCGTGCTGGCCATTGGTGCCGGGCTCGCCCCAGACCAGCGGGCCGGTCGGCGTCTGGACAGCGCCGCCGTCGAGGGTGACGCTCTTGCCGTTCGATTCCATATCGAGCTGCTGCAGATAGGCCGGCAGCCTGGACAGGCGCTGGTCGTAGGGAATGACGGCGCGGGCGGGGTATTGGCAGATCACCCGATGCCACCAGCCGATCAGCCCCATCAGCGCCGGCAGGTTGCTGGCCAGCGGCGCCGTCTGGAAATGTTCGTCCATCGCATGCGCGCCATCGAGAAAGGCGCGAAAATTCTTCGGGCCGACGGCGATCATCACCGGCAGGCCGATCGCGCCCCACACCGAATAGCGTCCGCCGACCCAGTCCCAGAAGCCGAAGACGCGGTCGGACGCAATGCCGAACTTGGCCACCAGGTCGAGCGCCGTCGAGACGGCGGCGAAATGCTTGCCGACCGCTTCCTTGCCGAGCGCCTTCTGCACCCATTCGCGCGCCGTCTCGGCATTGGTCATCGTCTCGATGGTGGTGAAGGTCTTGGAAGCAACGATGAACAGCGTGGTTTCGGCGGAGAGGCCCTTCAGCGTGTCGTGGATATGGGCGCCATCGATGTTCGACACGTAATGCGTGCGCGGCCCGTCGTGATAGGGCGCCAGCGCCAGCGTCGCCATGGCCGGGCCAAGGTCGGACCCGCCGATGCCGATGTTGACGATGTCGGTGATCTTCTTGCCGGTGGCGCCGGCCGCCTTGCCGGAGCGCACGGCATCGGCGAAGCCGCCCATCGCATCGAGCACGGCGACAACCTGCGCCTTCACGTCCTGGCCGTCGAGCACGATGCCCTTGCCGTTCAGGTTGCGCAGCGCGGTGTGCAGCACGGCGCGGCCTTCGGTGACGTTGATCTTCTTGCCCGAGAACATCGCAGCGCGCCGGCCTTCGAGATCGGCGGCTGCCGCCAGCTTCTCGAGCAGATCCATCGTCTGCGCATCGACCGCGCATTTCGACCAGTCGAGCAGCAGGTCGCCGTCGGTGGCGGAGAATTTTTCGAAGCGCTGCGGATCGGCGGCGAAAGCCTCGCGCATGCTGCCCGATTTGGCCGCACGGTGATCGCGCAGGGCGTCGAGCTGTTTTTGAAAGGACGATTGATCCACTGCCTCACTCCGAGCCTTGAAATGCCAACATAACAGACCGGGTGTTTCCGGCGCGTGTCGTCGAGCCGAACTATCTAGCCGAAATCGACTGGTTTCAATGCGCCGCGATGACGCGTTGCGTCAGGCAGCGATGACGCAACGCGGCACGCGGGGGATGGCGCGCTGCGTCAGGCAGCCGGATGACGCTTTGCGTCACCAGCGGGATTACGCGCTGCGTCACCAGCGGGATGACGCTTTGCGTCACCCTTGGGAAGGATCACTGGCGTAAATCCCAGTGATCAGAAAAATTGATTGGCGCAACAGCTTGTGCCACCGGTACATTCGACTGGTCCAGCCAGGTGAAAAAGGCTGGCCATCGAGGAACATCCCCATGCCACAGCGAAACGACACGGCCATATGGTCCGGCCTGTTCCGGATTTCGGCGGAATCCGGCCAGACCCTGCAGGCGCAGATCCGCCAAGCGATCGTCGCCGCCATCCTCGACCGGCAAATCGCCGCTTCGATGCCGCTTCCGTCCTGCCGGATCCTGGCCGAGAAACTCGGCGTGGCGCGCGGCACCGTCGTGCTGGCATTCCAGCAGCTCGTCGACCAGGGTTTCCTGGTGGCGCGCGAACGGCGCGGCCATTTCGTCAATCCGGACGTGCTGGCGACGCCGGCCAAACCGCACCAGAAGGCGCCAGACCAGGCCAATGAGATCGACTGGAAGGCGCGCCGGCAGATCGCGGCCAGTGACATGCCGCCGCCGGCCAAGCACGACAACTGGATCAAGTCGTCCTACCCCTTCGTCTATGGCCAGTTCGATCCGGCACTGTTCCCGACAGCCGAGTGGCGCGAGTGCAACCGCATGGCGCTGGCCGTGCTCGAGATCCGCAATTGGGCGTCCGACATGGTCGACCGCGACGATCCGCTTTTGATCGAGCAGATCCAGGCGCGGCTGTTGCCGCGGCGCGGCATCTTCGCCAATCCCGATGAGATCATCGTCACGCTCGGCGCGCAGAACGCGCTCTACATGCTGGCGACGCTGCTGATGACCAAGGGCTCCAAGGTGGCCATGGAAGACCCCGGCTATCCCGACGCACGCTCGATCTTCCGGCTGGCGGGTGCCGACGTCGCACCGGTCCCGGTCGACCATTCCGGCATTGTAACCGCTTCTATTCCCAACGATTCCGGCTTCGTCTTCGTGACGCCCAGCCACCATTGCCCGACCATGGTGCCGCTGTCGGCGGAGCGCCGGCAGGATTTGCTGGCGCGCGCCAATCGCCACAACCAGATCATCATCGAGGACGGCTATGACAGCCAGCTTCTGGACGAGGCGCCGCAGCAGGCGCTGAAGAGCCTCGACCGTTCCGGCCGCGTCATCTATGTCGGCTCGATGTCGAAGACGCTGGCTCCGGGCCTTAGGCTCGGCTACATCGTCGCCTCGGCCGGGCTGATCTCCGAGCTTCGCGCGCTGCGCCGCTTCATGCTGCGTCATCCGCCGGCCAACAACCAGCGCGCGGTCGCGCTGTTCCTGTCGCTTGGCCATCACGAGGCGCTGGTGCGGCGGCTGTCGAGCGCCTTCGACGAACGGCGCAAGCGTCTGATCCATGCGATTTCCGCCTTCCTGCCGGAGTGGCGCTCGACCGATTCCGCCGGCGGCGCGTCGCTCTGGCTCGAAGGGCCGCGCGGCACCGATTCGCGCGGGCTGGCCGAGGCCGCCGCCTCGCGCAGCGTCATCATCGAGCCCGGCGACCGTTTCTTCGACCGCACCGAAAAGCCGTCGCGCTTCATGCGGCTCGGCATCTCCTCGATCGCGCTGCAGCACATCGAGCCCGGCATCCGCGAACTGGCGACGGGGGGCCCGCGCCCGCCCCCCCCCCCCCCCCCGCCGGGGGGGGGGCCCCCCCCCCCCCCGGGTTTTTGCCCCCGGGGGAATAGGCGGGGCCCGGGGGGGGAAATGGGGGTGCCGGGGTGGTTTAAA
>NZ_JBVVQA010000006.1:201152-217647 GCF_055811455.1 Mesorhizobium sp. WSM4845 | reverse complement strand
CCAAACCGCGGGCGCGTTTGGGGGGCCCCCCCCCCCCCCACCCACCCCCCCCCCACCCCCCCCCCCCCCCCCCCGCCGGGGGGGGGGGGGGGGGGCGCGCCCCCCCCCCCGCCTGATGCCTCGTCGGGGCCATGACCGGCCACCGTTGTTTAGCCCCCTGGCATATGCGACGGGACCGTCTGGCTCATAGGCTGTGCCAATGCCGGCGGCATAGTTCGAGGCATAGCGCATGACCCCGGAAACCAATCTTCGGTTTCCGGAAAGGATCATGCGCAAGCAAGAAAGTGTTAGAGCGTCCTTTGCGCGTCCAAGTGGACGCGCGGCGCTCTAAGGGGGACGAAGCGGACGATGGTGGACCAACCACCTGGTGGACCAACCACCGCCGCCCGCTTCGCAGCTAAAGGTGGAGTGCCTCCCATGTCAGTGGCTGTTGAGAAGCCGGATACGCCCTCGGACCAGCGTTCGCGGCGTTCCGGCGGGCGCGAAGCGCGTCGCGCCATTCGGGCAGCACCCCTTGCCGACGATATCAAGCCGGTGCGCGCCGGCCTTGAAGGCGGAAGCTACGGACCGCTCAGCGAAAACGACCGCGAGCGCATTCACGAAGCGGTGCTGACGCTGCTTGAGACGGTCGGCTTCGCCAATGCCATCCCCTCCTGCATCGAGGCGCTGACCGAGGCCGGCGCCACGCTCGGCGAGGACGGCCGCATCCGTTTTCCGCGCGCGCTCGTCCTCGACACCATCAAGAAAGCGGCGCGCCATTTCACCCTGCATGGCCAGGATCCCAAGCACGACATGCTGATCCAGGGCAAGCGCGTGCATTACGGCACGGCGGGCGCCGCGGTGCATCTGGTCGACGTCGAGAAGCGCTGTTATCGCGAGTCGCTGCTGCAGGACATCTATGACGCCGCCCGCATCGTCGAAGGGCTCGACAACATCCATTTCTTCCAGCGGCCGATGGTGCCGCGCGACATCCCCGATCCGCTCGATATGGATTTCAACACGCTTTACGCCTGCGTGATGGGCACGTCGAAGCATGTCGGCACATCCTTCACGGTGCGCGAGAACGTCAAGCCGGCGCTCGACATGCTTTATGCGATTGCCGGCGGCGAAGAGAATTTTCGCGCCCGGCCTTTCGTCTCCAATTCGAACTGTTTTGTCGTGCCGCCGATGAAGTTTGCCGAGGATGCCTGCGGCGTGCTCGAGGCCTGCGTCGAAGGCGGCATTCCGATCCTGCTGCTGTCGGCCGGCCAGGCGGGCGCCACGGCGCCGGCGGCGATCGCCGGTGCGGTGGTGCAAGCGGTGGCCGAGGTGCTCGCCGGCCTCGTCTATGTCAACGCCATCAAGCCTGGCCATCCGGCGATCTTCGGCACCTGGCCGTTCGTCTCCGACCTCAGGACCGGCGCCATGTCCGGCGGCTCGGCCGAGCAAGCGGTGCTGACCGCTGCCTGCGCCCAGATGGCGCAATTCTACGACCTGCCCGGCGGTTCGGCCGCCGGCATGACGGATTCGAAACTGCCCGACATTCAGTCCGGTTACGAAAAGGGCATCACCGATGTGATGGCCGGCCTGGCCGGCCTCAACCTCGTCTACGAATCGGCCGGCATGCACGCCTCGCTGCTCGGCTTTTGCCTGGAAAGCCTGATCATCGACAACGACATGCTCGGCCATTGCCTGCGCTGCGTGCGCGGCATCGAGGTGACCGATGAGTCGCTGTCGATAGACACCATCGCCGACGTCTGCCTGAAGGGGCCGGGTCATTACCTCGGCAACGAGCAGACGCTGCGGCTGATGCAGACGGAATATTTCTATCCGGCGGTCGGCGACCGCTTTTCGCCGAAGGAATGGAACGAGAAAGGCAGGCCCGACATCCTGCAGCGAGCGATCATCGAGAAGAACCGCATCCTCGCCGAGCGCTTCCCGCGCCACGTGCCGAAGCCGGTCGACGACAAGTTGCGCGCCCGCTTCGGCAATCTGATCCAACTGCCGCGCAGCGGCATGGGCGGCTGAAGACGGTTCTCGTCAAAACGGTCAGAGACTAATCCATCCCGGCAAAATCGGGATGGGGCTCTACCTCTTTATTTGACCATGATCTTTTCCGAAAACCGGGCTCCACTTTTCGGGATCATGGTCTAGTCTGTTTGACCATGATCTTTTCCGAAAACCGGGCTCCACTTTTCGGGATCATGGTCTAGTCGGCGCTCAACCCGTAGCGGTCGACGACCTCGCCACTGATCAGCTTGGCATGCAGCGTCATCAGTATGATTTGCGCATCGAAGCTGTCGCCGGCCTCGAGTGCCGCCTCGAGCCGGCGCTCCGCATCCAGCCTATGTCGAAGGCCGTTGGATTGCTCGAATGCGTCCGGCCCGGCAATACAATAGCCAAGCAGCTGCGCCACCGGCGGGTAGGCTTGTGGCGGCGGCTCGTCGGGCCAGTGGTCCTTCATCAGATTGACGATGGTGAGCTTTGCTCCCTCCGGCACAAGGGCGGGATGAAGGTCGACGCCGCGTAGCGCGGCGTCGAGTTGCCTGAGGTCGCCTGAACGGCCGAACATTCCAAGGAAGCCTAGGGAGGAGCGCCGTTTCGCCATGATGTTCCTATCCGAATGCCCGAAACCGCAACGAAGCGCCGTCCGCAGGCAGCCGCTAAAGCGCGTCGCATTTGAGCCGGCCGCATGCGACGCGCTTTAGGTTGTTGTTTTATGCATGTCGTTATCGCAAAACCGCTGCACACCCTCGGGTCAGGCCCGAGGGCATGCTTTTGCGCGACATGCATTAACCACTCGCTGCCAGCAACAGAACACCGGCGAGGGCCGATCCCGCAAGCGTCGGCAGCATGCCGATCTTCAGCTTCAGAATGGCGATCATGGCAGCACATGACAGCAGCGCCGCGCGCCAGTCGATCGACGAGAGCACCGGCACGTCGGTTCCAAGCCCGACGTTGCGCACCTCGCCGAAGATGACGTGCAAGCCGAACCACAGAGCGAGATTCATGATGACGCCGACGACGGCGGCGGTGATCGCGCCCAGCGCCGCCGATAGCGCCTTGTTGTCGCGCAGGGATTCGATATAGGGCGCGCCGAGGAATATCCAGAAGAAGCAAGGCGTGAACGTCGCCCACAGGGTGAGCATCGCCCCAAGCGATCCGGCAAGCAGCGGGCTCAACGATCCGGATTGGCGGAACGCGGCCAGAAAGCCGACGAACTGCAGGACGAGTATGAGTGGACCCGGCGTGGTTTCGGCAAGCCCGAGGCCATCGACCATCTCACCGGGTGCGAGCCAGCCGAAGGACTCGACCGCTGCCTGCGCGACATAGGCAAGGACTGCGTAGGCGCCGCCGAAGGTGACGACCGCCATGACGCTGAAGAAGCCGCCGATCTGCGTCCACACGCTGGCGGATCCGGTGAACGCCCAGATCAGCAGCACCGGCCCGAGCCAGATCGGCAGCCAGATCGCGACGGTGCGCGGCGCATGCCATCGCGTCGGCCTGACGTGGGCCAGCTCGCCGCGCTCGAACATCAGGTCGACCGCGCCCTTGATGTCGGGAACCGCGTCCTTGCCGTGCGCCGCGCCGGAAAAAAGCGCCGGCGCAACACGATTGCCAATCCAGCCCGCCAGGCCGGCAAGCAGGACGATGAGCGGAAACGGCATGTTCAATGCATAGATGGCGATGAAGGCGGCGAGCGCGATCGAAACCATGACCCGGTTCTTCAGGGCACGACGTCCGATCCGGATCATCGCCTCGATCACGATGGCGAGCACGGCCGCCTTTACCCCGAAAAACAGTGCCTCGACGAGCGGAGCGTCGCCATACAGCGCATAGAGGATGCTCAAGGTGAGCATCACAAGCGCGCCCGGCGCGACGAACAGGATGCCGGCGACCAGGCCGCCGATCGTCCGGTGCAGCAGCCAGCCGATATAGATGGCGAGTTGCTGGGCTTCAGGGCCGGGCAGCAGCATGCAGTAGTTCAACGCATGCAGGAAACGTTGCTCGCCGATCCAACGCCGTTCCTCGACCAATTCCCTGTGCATGAGCGCGATCTGGCCGGCCGGCCCGCCGAAGCTGAGCAGGCCGATTTTCGCCCAGAGTTTTACGCCTTCACGGAAGCTTGGCGCAGCCGGCGCTTCGACGATCTCGGCCGTTTTTCCCAAAGCCCCCGTTTTGTCAGAAGCCGGGGCGCTCATGATGGCTTGCTCGCGCTTGGCCAATTGTGCGTCTCCTCGGTGGCATCGCGGCACCATCGGAAAAACGCGTCGTAGAGCAGCATGCCTGCCTCCAGCTGTTCCAGATCGTCGCGAAACATCCGCGACAGGCCAAGCGAGGCGGCCAGGAATCCGGCTGCCTGGGGAACCAAATCGAGGCGTGCGGTATCGGCGGCGCGCACGATCATGGCCAGGCGGTCGAGCGCCTCGGATTCGAGCCCGAACTCTTCGATCATCGTGTCGAAGGTGCAGCGTTCGTCCCGGTGAGTCCAGAACACATTGTCGATGTCGAAAGGCACGGCCTGAAAGCGGTCCGCAACGGCCGACACTTCGGCCGCCTCGACAAAGAGGAAGACCGCGCCCGAATCGATGAAGCGCCTGATCAGCCAGGGGCAGGCGATGCGATCGACCTTCGGGCGGCTCCGCGTCACCCACACGGTGCGGCCCCTTTCGTCGCGGGGCGGTATCTTGCCGGCATTGATCAAAGGCCCCTTGGCATCGCGCCAGGCCTCGAACCCGCCTTCGAGGGATTCGGCGGCAATGCCTTCATGCCGCAGCCATGCGGCCACGCCTTGCGAGAGCTTTTGCCCTCTTTGGCAGACGACCGTCACTCGGCTGCCGGCGAATTCGGATGCCCAGGTCGAGACGGTTTTGAAATCACGCCGGTTTGAGGCCGGCAGCAGGCGCGGATCGGCGCTGTAATCCTCTTCGATGCGAACATCGATGATCGCGGGCGCGCCCGGCAGACCAATCAGACGGGACAGTTGCGATACGGTGATAGCGGTTGTCGACGGCATGGCGTCCACCTCCTTGAGAGAGAAGCTTGGACGCGAACGTTGGGCTGACGCCTCACGGGGTCGTCGCGATGCACCCCTTGCCATGATCGTGGATTTGTCGCGCCCGCTTGTCAAGCGCCATGCCTGGAGCAAAGGATGCTCTGGCTCCGGCGGGCGGCGGAGCCAGGACATGTTTGGGAGGAAACCCATGAAAAAGACCTATCACGGCAGCTGCCATTGCGGTGCAGTGCGTTTCGAAGCCGAAATCGACCTCGCTGAGGGCATCCGCAAATGCAATTGCAGCTTCTGCTGGAAACTCGGCTACCGGAAATCCTTCGCCGCCTATGAGGCCGTGCGGGTGACGGACGGCCGCGACCGGATGCGGGAGTACAAGGCGACGCCGTCGAACTGGCCGGAAGGCGACATCAACCACTATATGTGCCCGAACTGCGGCGCGAATTTTCTCTCGCGCGGCTATCTCGATTTCTTGGGCGGGAATTTCTGGGCGGTGAACGTCGCCTGCCTCGACGACGTCACCGAAGAGGAACTCGCCGCAGCCCCAATCGTCTACGAGGACGGCAAGCACGACAGGCAGGACCAGACGCCTGAGATTGTTGGCTATTTATAGGCGCTTGGGTGCGGCTTGGCGCTCTTCCTTCTCCCCTTGTGGGAGAAGGTGGATCGGCGCGCAGCGACGAGCCGGATGAGGGGTGCTGGACGGAGTGCGTCGGTGCCAAGCTGGAGCACCCCTCATCCGTCGCCTTCGGCGACACCTCCCACAAGGGGAGAAGGCAAAAAAAGACGCGGTCAGTGATTGTCCCGCGGCACGCCTGCGGTGTGCGCCACATCCTGGTATTTCACCGCGGGCTTCAGCACCATTCCTTCGGAGAACTGGTCGACCATGCCGCGCTGGATCTCCTGCCATGGGGTCTGGTGCTTGGGGTAGCGATAGCCGCCACTGTTCTGCAGCTCGGCGCGCCGGCGCGTAATCTCGTCATCGGTGACGAGAATGTCGGCAGTGCCCTTGCGCAGGTCGATGCGGACGCGGTCGCCGGTCTTCAACAGCGCCAGCCCGCCGCCTATGGCGGCTTCGGGCGAGGCGTTGAGGATCGACGGCGAGCCCGACGTGCCTGACTGGCGGCCGTCGCCGATGCAGGCCAGCGCATGGATGCCCTTCTTGATGAGATGGGCCGGCGGCTGCATGTTGACGACTTCGGCGCCGCCGGGATAACCGATCGGGCCGGCGCCACGCATGAACAGGATGGTGTGCTCGTCGATGCCTTGCGCCGGGTCGTCGATGCGGGCGTGGTAGTCCTCTGGCCCGTCGAAGACCATGGCGTTGCCCTCGAAGGCCTCGGGGTCGTTCGGGTTCGACAGATAGCGCTCGCGGAATTCGGGCGAGATGCCGCTGGTCTTCATGATCGCCGAATCGAACAGATTACCCCTAAGATTGATGAAACCGGCATTGTCCTTCAGCGGCTCGGCGACGGTGCGGATAACATCGAGATTCTCGTTGACGGCCGCGCTGCAATTGGCGCCGATCGTCTTGCCGTTGACCGTCATGGCGTCGGGATGAGGCAACAGCCCGGCCTTCATCAGTTCGGCCACCACCGCCGGCACACCGCCGGCATGGTGATAGTCCTCGCCGAGATACTCGCCCGACGGCTGCAGGTTGACAATGAGCGGTATCTGGAGGCCGACCGTCTGCCAATCGTCATTGTCGAGCGGCACGCCGAGATGGCGGGCGATGGCGTTGAGGTGGATCGGCGCGTTGGTCGAGCCGCCGATGGCCGAGTTGACGACGATGGCGTTCTCGAAGGCCTGGCGGGTCATGACGTCTGAGGGTTTCAAGTCCTCATGCACCATGTCGACGATGCGCTTTCCCGTCTCATAGGCGATCTGGCCGCGCTCGCGGTAGGGCGCCGGAATGGCGGCCGAGCCCGGCAGCTGCATGCCGAGGGCCTCGGCCAGCGAGTTCATGGTGGTGGCGGTGCCCATGGTGTTGCAATAGCCGGTGGACGGCGCCGAAGAGGCGACGATGTCCATGAACTCGTCATAGCCGATCTCGCCGGCCGACAGGCGCTGGCGCGATTCCCAGACGATGGTGCCGGAGCCGGTGCGCTTGCCCTTGTGCCAGCCGTTGAGCATCGGGCCGACCGACAGCGCGATAGCCGGAATGTTGACGGTGGCGGCGGCCATCAGCAGGGCCGGCGTCGTCTTGTCGCAGCCGATGGTGAGCACGACGCCGTCGAGCGGATAGCCGTAGAGCACCTCGACCAGGCCGAGATAGGCGAGGTTGCGGTCGAGTGCGGCGGTCGGGCGTTTGCCCGTCTCCTGGATCGGGTGGCACGGGAACTCGAAAGGGATGCCGCCCATCGAGACGATGCCCTCACGCACGCGCTTGGCCAGTTCGAGATGATGGCGGTTGCAGGGCGACAGATCCGAGCCGGTCTGGGCGATGCCGATCAGCGGCTTGCCCGACATCAGTTCGGCACGCGTCAGCCCGTAATTCAGGTAGCGCTCGAGGTAAAGCGCCGTCATCCCCGGATTGTCCGGATTGTCGAACCACTCCTGCGAGCGAAATTTCTTTTTCTGCGTGGGGGCGCCGGCCATCATGGTCTCCGTATTTGTATGACAAATCGATATGACAACGCGCGAGAGCAGGCAAGAGGCACGCGCCATCCGATTCCGGACTTTGGTGCGATAGACATGTGTTTACCCCCACGCTAGACCGGATCGGGGTTTGTCAATTCGTATCCGGGAGATTTTGATGGCTTTGGTTATCGAAGGCGAGGAACGCATCGCCGCACCCTTGCAAAAGGTGTGGGAGGCGCTGAACGACCCGGACGTTCTGAGGCAGACCATTCCGGGCTGCCAGAGCCTCGAAAAGAAGTCGGACACCGAGATGGCGGCGACCGTGGTGGTCAAGATCGGCCCGATCAAGGCGACGTTCAACGGCGAGGTGACGCTCAGGAATCTCAACCCGCCGCATTCCTACACCATCCAGGGCGAGGGCAAGGGCGGCATCGCCGGCTTCGCCAAAGGCGGCGCCGATGTGACGCTGACCGCCGATGGCCCGGAGGCGACGATTCTCAGATATGCGGCCAAGGCCGATGTCGGCGGCAAGATCGCCCAGCTCGGCAGCCGTCTGATCGAATCGACATCGAAGAAACTGGCCGGACAGTTTTTTTCGAGCTTTGGCGACAAGGTGGGCGGCTCCCCTCCCCCTTGAGGGGAGGGTGCCGCGCGAAGCGGGCGGGAGGGGTCGCCTCAACCGCCTCGACCTACAACTGGCGTTGACCAAGAAAGGTGGAGTGCGTCGCCACCGACCCCACCCGGCCCTGCGGGCCACCCTCCCCTCAAGGGGGAGGATCACTCAAACACGATGTTCGGCACGGCGGCTTCGGCCGCGCCGCGTTCTTCCTTGACCCTGCCCCAGACGTTCGCGGCGATGTCGCGGTAGATCTTGGCCTCGGCGCTGTCGGGCTTGGAGACCACCACCGGCGTGCCGGCATCCGAGCTTTCGCGGATGCCCATTTCGAGCGGCACTTCGCCGAGGAAGGAGACGCCGAGACGCTCGGCCTCGCGGCGCGCGCCGCCATGGCCGAAGATGTCGTAGCGCTTGCCGGTGTCGGGGGCGAGGAAATAGCTCATATTCTCGACGATGCCCAGCACCGGCACGTCGACCTTCCTGAACATGTTGAGGCCTTTTCGCGCATCGATCAGGGCCAGATCCTGCGGCGTCGAGACGATGACGGCGCCGGCCAGCGGCACCTGCTGGGCCATGGTCAGCTGCGCGTCGCCGGTGCCGGGCGGCATGTCGACGACGAGCACGTCGAGCGAACCCCATTCGACCTCGCGCAACATTTGCGTCAATGCCGACATCACCATCGGCCCGCGCCAGATCATTGGCGTCTCCTCATCGACGAGGAAGCCCATCGACATCACCTTCAGGCCGTAATTCTCCATCGGCTTCAGGACCTTGCCGTCGACCGTCTGCGGCCGGCCATGGATGTTGAGCAGCCGCGGCATCGACGGGCCGTAGATGTCGGCGTCGAGCACGCCGACCCTCAGGCCGTTGGCGGCGAGGCCAAGCGCGATGTTGACGGCAGTGGTCGACTTGCCGACGCCGCCCTTGCCGGAAGCGACAGCGATGATCGCCTCGATGCCGGGCACGCCGCGCTTGCCCTGACTGTGCGAGGCCGGAGCGTGCGGAGCCGGACGCGGCGCGGCAGCGGGTGCGGCCGGCGGTACGGGCCTGGTGGCAGACCTTTGCGGAACCGGAGCCTCCATGCCGCCACCCTTCTTTTCCGCCGTCAGGGCGACCACGGCGCCGGCGACACCCGGGATCGCCTTGACGACACGCTCGGCGGCGGCACGCAGCGGCTCCATCTCCTGTGCCCGGGCAGCCGGCACCGTGATCGAAAAGAACACCTTGGCATCGGCAATGAAAATCTCGGAGACCATGCCGAGGTCGACGATGTTGCCGGTGAAGTCCGGTCCGTTGACAGTCTTCAGGCGCTCGATGACGATTTCCTTGGTGACGTTTTCCTGGACGGCGGGCATCAGCTTTTCCTCTGCTTTTGCGACTGAGATAGTGCAGTTCCCGAACAGAACCAAGCGGCGGAACGACACGCACGGTCGTGGCTGCAAAGACTTGCGTCCGTTTGTCGGTCTTGCAGAGGACGAAACGTCTTTAGGGAAGAGGCACGCCGTTCGAACAAGCTGCGGTCGCCGGAAGACGAAGCAGCCCTATCTTTGCAGGCTTCGGACGTGCTCGCCCGCAAGCAAAGGAGACCAATCATGCTCGCAAACAGCAACGCAACGGCCAATCTCGCGGTGAAGGACCTGGCCAAGGCCAAGGCCTTCTATGAAGACGTTCTGGGGCTGACGGAGGTTCACAACGAGGGTGGCGAACTGATCGTCTACAAATGCGGCGACACCAGCATCAATGTCTATCGCTCGCAATTCGCCGGAACCAACAAGGCGACGGCGGTGACCTGGATGGTCGGCGACGAGATCGACACCATCGTCAAGGCGCTGAAATCGAAAGGCGTTGTCTTCGAGCACTACGAGATGCCGGGCCTGAAGCTGGAAGGCGACATCCACGTCGGCTACGGCATGAAGGTCGCATGGTTCAAGGATCCTGACGGCAACATTCTGAACTTGGTCGACAGCTAGGCCTGGACGGCGGCGAAGCTTCGGCCGCAATGAGGATTCGCCAGGCAAAAACAGCATGCATCTGGCGCAGCCTCACTCGGCCGGGTAGCGTCCGCTCATGATCGACAAGCTGGAATTCTTCATCGCGCTGGCCAGGGAGGAGCATTTCGGCCGGGCGGCGGAGGTGTGCGGCGTCACCCAGCCGACGCTTTCGGCCGGCATCAAGCAGCTGGAGGGCCAGCTCGGCGTGATGCTGGTTCTGCGCGGCTCGCGCTTCCAGGGGCTGACGCCGGAGGGAGAACAGGTGCTGGCGTGGGCGCGCCGCATCGTCGGCGATACCCGCACCATGCGCGAAGAGATGCGGGCGGCGCGTCACGGCCTTTCGGGGCGCATCCGCATCGCCGCCATCCCGACGGCGCTGGCCATGGTGGCGCGGCTGACGACGCCTTTTCGGGCAAAACATCCCGGCGTCACCTTCTCGGTGCTGTCGCGCACCTCGATCGAGGTGCTGTCGCTGCTCGGCAATTTCGACATCGACGCCGGCATCACCTATCTCGACAACGAGCCGCTGGGGCGGGTGACCAGCGTGCCGCTCTATGACGAGCGCTATCAGCTGATCACCGCGATCGGAAACCCCTATTCCGACCGCGACAAAGTGACATGGGCGGAGCTCAGCCAGCTGCCGCTCTGCCTGTTGACGCCGGACATGCAGAACCGCCGCATCATCGACCAGCATTTGGCCGAAGCCGGCACGCAGGTGCGGCCGACACTCGAATCCAATTCGATGATCGTGCTGTTCTCGCATATCCGTACCGGAAAATGGTCGTCGATCATGCCGCTCAACCTCTCGGAAACATTCGGCTTTTCCGAGCCGATCCGGGCCATTCCGATCGTCGAGCCGGACGCCAGCCACACCGTCGGGCTGGTGGCGACGCTGCGCGAGCCGCACACCCCGCTGGTCTCGGCGCTGCTGGACGAGGCAATGGCGCTGGCAGACGATTTCCGCGCCCGCCACTGAGCTAGAGATTGCAGCTGGACGGCATCGATAGAAGATTTCTATCGAGCAACGGATCAGCTTTATTGATTTGGCGGGTTTCCTCCGATTTCCTAGGCACTTAGCGGATTACTACGACCAGGGAGGGCGCTGCATGATCATGCAGCCTGCAAGTACCGAGATCACGTCGCGCACGGCGGCGATCGTTCAGGAGTTGAAGGGCCTCGAAGGCCCGCTGTTGCCGATCCTCCACGGCATCCAGGAAGAGTTTGGCCATGTGCCGCATGACGCGCTGCCGGTCATCGCCGAAGCGCTGAACATCTCCAAGGCGGAGGTGCACGGCGTCGTCACCTTCTACCACGATTACCGCAGCCGGCCGGCCGGCCGGCATGTGCTGAAGCTCTGCCAAGCCGAAGCCTGCCAATCGATGGGCTCGGACGCGATTGCCGCCAAGCTCAAGCAATTGCTGGGCATCGGCTTCCACGAGACGGCCCGCGACGGTTCGGTGACGCTAGAGCCGGTCTATTGCCTCGGCCTTTGCGCCTGCGCGCCATCGGCGATGCTGGACGGCGAGGTGATCGGCCGGCTCGATGACGAAAAACTCGACGAGATCGTAGCCGAGGTGCGCTCATGATCCCGCGCATCTATATTCCCGGCGATTCCGGCGCGCTGGCGCTCGGTGCGGAAAAGGTCGCCAAGGCGATTGAGAAGGAATTGGCCGATCGCGGCATCGAGGCCAAGATCGTGCGCAACGGTTCGCGCGGCGCCTATTTCCTCGAGCCGATGGTCGAGGTGGCGACAGAAAATGGCCGTGTCGCCTATGGGCCGGTGAAGCCATCCGATGTCAAAAGCCTGTTCGACAACGGCTTCCTCACCGGCGGTCACCACAAGCGCTGGCTGGGCGCGCCCGACAAGATCCCGTTCCTGGCCAGGCAGACGCGCCTGACCTTCGCGCGCTGCGGCGTCATCAATCCGCTGTCGCTTGATCACTATAAGGCGCATGGCGGACTGAAGGGCCTGCAGAACGCCGTGGCGATGGCTCCGGCCGACATCGTCAAGCAGGTCACCGAGTCGGGCCTGCGGGGTCGCGGCGGCGCCGGCTTCCCGACCGGCATTAAATGGAAGACGGTGCTCGATACGATCGCCGACAAAAAGTACATCGTCTGCAATGCCGACGAGGGCGACAGCGCCACCTTCGCCGACCGCATGATCATGGAGGGCGATCCCTTCGTGCTGATCGAGGGAATGGCAATCGCCGGTGTCGCCACCGGGGCAACCAAGGGCTTTGTCTATATCCGCTCGGAGTATCCGCATGCGGTGGCGATGATGCAAAAGGCGGTCGAGGCCGCCCGCAAGGCCGGCCTGCTCGGCCTCAACGTGCTGGGCTCGCCCCACGCCTTCGACATGGAAATCCGCGTCGGCGCCGGCGCCTATGTCTGCGGCGAGGAAACCTCGCTGCTCAACAGCCTCGAAGGCAAGCGCGGCGTCGTTCGCGCCAAGCCGCCACTGCCGGCCATCCAGGGCCTGTTCGGCAAGCCGACGGTGATCAACAACGTCATCTCGCTGGCCTCGGTGCCTGTCATCATGGACAAGGGTGCTGCCTTCTACAAGGATTTCGGCATGGGCCGCTCGCGCGGCACCATTCCGATCCAGATCGCCGGCAATGTCAGATATGGCGGCCTGTTCGAGGCGGCGTTCGGCATGACGCTTGGCGAGATCGTCGACGACATCGGCGGCGGCACGGCGACTGGACGGCCGGTCAAAGCGGTGCAGGTCGGCGGCCCTCTGGGTGCCTACTTCCCACGCTCCCTGTTCGACACGCCGTTCGACTACGAAGCCTTCGCCGCCAAGGACGGGCTGATCGGCCACGCCGGCATCACCGTCTTCGACGACACCGCCGACATGCTGAAGCAGGCGCGCTTCGCCATGGAGTTCTGCGCCATCGAGAGCTGCGGCAAGTGCACGCCCTGCCGCATCGGCTCGACACGCGGCGTCGAGACGATCGACAAGATCGCCAGGGGTAGCGAGCCGGAAAAGCAGATCGAGCTGGTGACGGACCTCTGCAACACGATGAAGTTCGGTTCGCTCTGCGCGCTGGGTGGCTTCACGCCTTATCCGGTGATGAGCGCAATCAACCACTTCCGCGAAGATTTCAAGCCGGCGCCAGTCGCCGAAGCAGCAGAATAGGAACCTCGCGATGGGTCTCATTCAGGAAATCGACTACGGCACGCCGGCCTCGACGTCCGAGAAGCAGGTGACGCTGACCGTCGACGGCTTCACCGTCACCGTGCCGGAAGGCACATCCATCATGCGCGCCTCGATGGAGGCCGGCATTGCCATCCCGAAACTTTGCGCCACCGATATGGTCGACGCCTTCGGCTCCTGCCGGCTCTGCCTGGTCGAGATCGACGGCCGCAACGGCACGCCCTCCTCCTGCACGACGCCGGTGGCGCCGGGCATGGTCGTGCACACCCAGACCGGTCGGCTGAAGGACATCCGCCGCGGCGTGATGGAGCTCTACATCTCCGACCATCCGCTCGACTGCCTGACCTGTGCGGCCAATGGCGACTGCGAATTGCAGACGCAGGCCGGCGTCGTCGGCCTGCGCGATGTGCGCTACGGCTATGAGGGCGACAACCACGTCTTCAAGAAGAACGACGGCGCCGAAAACTTCAAATGGATGGCGAAGGACGAGTCCAACCCATACTTCACCTATGATCCATCGAAATGCATCGTCTGCTCGCGCTGTGTGCGCGCCTGCGAGGAGGTGCAAGGCACATTCGCGCTGACCATCGAGGGCCGCGGCTTCGAAAGCCGTGTGTCGCCCGGCATGCACCAGCTTTTCATCGACAGCGAGTGCGTGTCCTGCGGCGCCTGTGTGCAGGCCTGCCCGACGGCGACGCTTTCCGAGAAATCGGTGATCAAGATCGGCCAGCCCGAGCATTCGGTCGTCACCACCTGCGCCTATTGCGGCGTCGGCTGCTCGTTCAAGGCCGAAATGCGCGGCGACGAGCTGGTGCGCATGGTGCCCTACAAGGACGGCAAGGCGAACCGTGGCCATAGCTGCGTCAAGGGCCGTTTTGCCTACGGCTACTCGACCCACAAGGAGCGCATCCTCAATCCGATGATCCGCGAAAAGGTCACCGATCCATGGCGCGAGGTGTCGTGGGAGGAAGCGCTGACCCACACCGCCAACGAGTTCCGCCGCATCCAGTACCAGTATGGCCGCACCTCGATCGGCGGCATCACCTCGTCGCGCTGCACGAATGAGGAAACCTATCTGGTGCAGAAGCTGATCCGCCAGGGTTTCCGCAACAACAATGTCGATACCTGCGCCCGCGTCTGCCATTCGCCGACCGGCTATGGCCTTGGCCAGACTTTCGGCACCTCGGCAGGCACGCAGGATTTCGACTCGATCGAGCAGACCGATGTGGTGATGATCATCGGCGCCAATCCGACCGACGCACATCCGGTGTTTGCTTCGCGCATGAAGAAGCGGTTGCGCAACGGCGCCAAGCTGATTGTGCTCGACCCGCGCCGCACCGACATCGTGCGCTCGGCTCATATCGAGGCGCAGCATCATCTGCCGCTGAAGCCGGGCACCAATGTCGCCGTGGTCACCGCGCTTGCCCATGTCATCGTCACCGAAGGCCTGTTCGACGAGGCCTTCATCCGCGAACGCTGCGACTGGGACGAGTTCCAGGATTGGGCGTCGTTCGTGGCGCTACCGGAAAACAGCCCTGAGGTGGTCGGCCAGCTCGCCAATGTCGATCCTGAAGAGATCCGCAGCGCCGCAAGGCTGTTTGCCGCCGGCGGCAATGGCGCGATCTATTACGGCCTCGGCGTGACCGAGCACAGCCAGGGCTCGACCGCCGTCATCGCCATCGCCAATCTCGCCATGGCGACCGGCAATATCGGCCGGCCGGGCGTCGGCGTGAACCCGCTGCGCGGCCAGAACAATGTCCAGGGCTCTTGCGACATGGGCTCGTTCCCGCATGAGCTGCCCGGCTATCGCCACGTCTCCGGCGACGCGGTACGCGATATCTATGAAAGCCTGTGGGGGGTCAAACTCGACGACGAGCCCGGCCTGCGCATCCCCAACATGCTGGACGCCGCCGTCGACGGCTCGTTCAAGGGCCTCTATGTGCAGGGCGAGGACATTTTGCAGTCGGATCCCGACACCAAGCATGTCGCCGCAGGCCTTGCGGCCATGGAATGCGTCGTCGTCCACGATCTCTTCCTCAACGAGACCGCCAACTACGCGCATGTCTTCCTGCCCGGCTCGACCTTCCTCGAAAAGGACGGCACCTTCACCAATGCCGAGCGCCGCATCAACCGCGTGCGCAAGGTGATGGCGCCGCGCAACGGCTTTGCCGACTGGGAAGTGACGCAGAAGCTCGCACAGGCGATGGGGCTTGCCTGGAATTACCAGCATCCGTCCGAAATCATGGACGAGATTGCGAAGACGACGCCGAGCTTCGCCAAGGTTTCCTACGACTATCTGGAAAGGATGGGCTCGGTGCAGTGGCCGTGCAACGAGCAGGCGCCGGAAGGCACGCCGATCATGCATATCAGCGGCTTCGTGCGCGGCAAGGGCAAGTTCATCCGCACCGAATATGTGGCGACTGACGAGAGGACGGGACCGCGCTTCCCGCTGCTGCTGACCACCGGCCGCATCCTATCGCAGTACAATGTCGGCGCGCAGACCAGGCGTACCGACAATGTCATGTGGCACAGCGAGGACCGTCTCGAGATCCACCCGCATGACGCCGAAAACCGAGGTTTGCGCGACGGCGACTGGGTCCGCCTGACCAGCCGCTCCGGCGAGACGACGCTGCGCGCGCTGATCACCGACAAGGTGTCGCCTGGCGTGGTCTATACGACGTTCCACCACCCCGACACGCAGGCCAACGTCATCACCACCGACTTCTCCGACTGGGCGACTAACTGCCCGGAATACAAGGTGACGGCGGTGCAGGTCGGCGCGTCCAACGGGCCGTCGGGATGGCAGCTCGACTATGACGAGCAGGCCCGCAACAGCCGTCGCATCGCGACGCTGGAAGCAGCGGAGTAATCGTGCCGAGGCATTCGACCGAAAGCGCTTCAATCTTGACGGTTGGTCGACCCCCACTCCGTCGAGCTTCGCGCGCCACCACACCCCCCCTAGCCCGGGGGGGGGGAAGCGCGCGCACAGCCGGGGCCCCTACAAGCCCCACCGGGGGGGGGGGTTGCCCCCCCCCCCCGCCCACTAATAATAACTGAATCCTCCGTTGGTGGGGTGGGCGGCGGGGGGGGGGGGGGGCGCCCGCCGGGGGGGGGGGGGCGCGGGGGGCCCCCCCCCCCCGCGGCGCGATCAGTGCGACGAC